>JAFAEZ010000113.1 GCA_023423775.1 Pseudomonadota bacterium | reverse complement strand
TCTTCCTCGGCCGCGGCGGCGGGGGCCTCGTGCGACTGCTGGTCGGCCGGCGCCGGCGTTTCCAGGCTGAGCTCGGTCGGGGCTTGGATCGCTGGTTCGGGTTCCATTTCGGAAACGATCTCGGGCTCGGGCACCGGCTGCGGCGCCGGACGGCTCTCGCCGCCGCGCGATCCGGTCGGGAAGGCGAACACCTTGGCCGGGGCCGGCGGCTGCTGGGCCTGGGCTTCGGCATCGATGCCGGTAGCGACCACCGACACGCGGATCTTGCCTTCGAGGTCGTTGTTGAACGCCGAACCCCAGATGATGTTGGCGTCGGGATCGACCAGCTCGCGGATATGGTTGGCGGCCTCGTCGACCTCCATCAGGCGCATGTCCTCGCCGCCGGTGATCGAGATGATCACGCCCTTGGCGCCCTGCATGCTGACGCCGTCGAGCAGCGGGTTGGCGATCGCCTGCTCGGCCGCCTCGATGGCGCGATTGTCGCCCGAAGCCTCGCCGGTGCCCATCATCGCCTTGCCCATCTCGCCCATCACCGATCGAACGTCGGCGAAATCGAGGTTGATGAGGCCGGGCATGACCATCAGGTCGGTGATGCCGCGCACGCCCTGCTGCAGCACCTCGTCGGCCATCTGGAACGCTTCCTTGAAGGTCGTGTTCGGGTTGGCGATGCGGAAGAGGTTCTGGTTGGGGATGACGATCAGCGTGTCGACGTGCTGCTGGAGCTCCTGGATGCCCGCATCGGCCGAGCGGCCGCGACGGTTGCCCTCGAACGCGAACGGCTTGGTGACCACGCCGACGGTGAGGATGCCCTTGTCGCGCGCCGCCTTGGCGATGACCGGGGCCGCGCCGGTGCCGGTGCCGCCGCCCATGCCGGCGGCGATGAAGCACATATGCGCGCCCTCGAGCGCCTTCTCGATCTCCATGATCGTCTCTTCGGCCGCGGCCTTGCCGATCTCCGGCCGCGAGCCGGCGCCGAGGCCCTGCGTGATCTTGAGGCCGAGCTGGATGCGCTGGTCCGCCTGCGAGGCGTTCAAGGCCTGCGCGTCGGTATTGGCGACGATGAAGTCGACGCCCTGAACGTCGCTGTTGATCATGTTGGCGATGGCGTTGCCGCCCGCTCCGCCGACGCCGATAACGCTGATCCGAGGCCGCAGTTCGTCCACCTCAGGTCGGATGAAATCGATGCTCACTGGCCTTCTCCCCTGCTCGAAACATTACGCGACAACGCGCCCTTGAAGATTCTTTTGCACGACCCGATTCGCGGACGGAAGCGAAAAGTTAACATGTTGGAAAATTAACCCTAATAATTGCTCCGAAACACGGAGATCAGGCGCTGAACAAGGTTACCGCCGTCCGATTTCCGGACGGTCGTTTCGGTTCCAGCGATCTGACGCAGGTCGAGTTCCTTTGACGCGGCGAACTGTGCCAATCCCGCGAGGGTCGTGAAGGCGGGTCCGCTATGCGCTTCGGGCAGGCCCGGCATCTTCGGCCGGCCGATGCGGACGGCGCGCCCGAGCACGCCTTGTGCGTAATCGGCCATGCCCTTCAGTTCCGATCCGCCGCCGGTGAGGACGACCTGACGGCCGAATGGGCCGGAGAAGCCAAGCTCCTTCAACGCCGCAGCGATCTCGCCCATCAGCTGCTCGAGCCGCTGGCGGATGACCGCGATCAGCTGCGCGCGGGTGATGCGGGTAGCCTCGGCCCCTTCCTCGGAGCCGGAGAGCGGGGCGATGTCGATCATGTCGTGATTGTCGCGCGGACTGGTCGTCGCCGAGCCGTAGAAGCATTTCAGCCGCTCGGCCTCGGCGCGGCGCGTGCCGAAGGCGGAGGCGATGTCGTCGGTGATGTCGATGCCGCCGATGCCGAGCGCCTTCAGCCCGACCAGCATGCCGCCGGCGAACACCGAGACGTTGGTGACGCCCGCGCCCATTTCGACCAAAGCCACGCCCAGTTCGCGCTCTTCCTCGCTGAGGCAGGCCTTGCCGGCCGCGACCGGCGAAGCGACGATCGCCTCGACCCCGAGATGCGCCGAGCGGACGCACAGGTCGAGATTGCGGACCGGCGAGGGCTCGCCGGCGATGACATGGATGTCGACCGCGAGCTTGTCGGCGTGGAGCCCGAGCGGCTTCTTGACGCCCTGCAGCCCGTCGACCGTGTACATGGCCGGCAGCGCGTGAAGCAGCATGTGGCCTTCCGGATCGATCGAGTTGCGTCCGGCCGAGAGCAGGTTGTCGATATCGGCCTGCTCGACGCGGCGGCCGCCGATCTCGACCTCGACGCTCGCGACGGTGCTGACCAGTCCGCCGGCCGAGAAGCCGACGAACACGTCGTCAATATTGGTGCCGGCGATGCGCTCGGCCTGCTCGACCGCCTCGCGGATCGCCGCCTCGGTACGCTCCATGTCGGCGATGAAGCCGCGCTTGACGCCGCGGCTCTCGCGCTGGCCGGTGCCAAGGATCTTGAGGTCGCCGCCTTCGGTGGGCTCGGCGATCAGCGCCGAGACCTTGGAGGAGCCGATGTCGAGCGCGGTGACGAGCTTGCGGGTGGCGGTCGGCGGCATGCGGGTCCTCATATCGTCGTCGCCGGGTCGACGCCGGCCGTGCCCGGAGCCTCGGCCGCGGGGTCCATCTTGGGTACGGTGCTGCCGGGCTCGTCCGAGACGCGCACGATGATCTTGCCCGGGATGCGCATGTCGAAGCGGACGAGGCCGCGACCGAGCAACTGCGTCGCCTTGTCCATCCGCGCAAAGTGGGTGAGCGCCTTCTTCGAGGCTTCGCCGCCTTCGGGCAAGGCGAGGACTTCTCCCGACTGGAAGCGAATGTCCCAGCGGCGTCCGCCGATCCAGGTTGCGCCGGCCATCATCGGCTTGAGCTGCGGGGCGGTCTCGATCAGGGCCGCGAACTCGTCGACGTGCTGGTTGGCGGTCGGACCGATCACCAGGGGCAGATCGGGCATCGCCTCCAGCCGGACCTGCTCGAGCAGCACGCCTTCGCGGTCGATCAAGGCCAGTTGTTGGTTGTTCTGCCAGATCGCGGCGGGCTGGCGCTCGACCACGTCGACGACCAGAGTATCGGGCCAGCGCCGGGAGACGCGGGCGTCGCGCACCCAGCCGAAGCGCAGCAGTTTCTCGCGCGTGCCGTTCAGATCGACGAGCGGCATCGCCATCGATTCCTGGTCGAGCGCGACCGCATAGACCGGCAGGCGCTCCATCCGATTGAGGCCCTTGATCTCGACGCGCTTCACCTCGAAGCCGGCATCGCCCACGCTCTGGCCGATCGCGGTGCCCAGCATCTGCGGCACCTGCATGGCGATGGCGACGGCGAGCGCGAGCGCGGCGACCATGCCGCCGAAGATCCACAAGCTGATGCGGCGGATCGTCTCGGGCGCCACCGGCAGCGCGTCGAGCACGCCCGGCTGCTTCTTGCGGCTCTTGCCGCGTCCGGTCGATTTGGCTTTGGGCCTGGACTTCGCCGCGGATGAGCCGCGCGCGATGCGTGCGCTCATAGGGCCTCCTCGACGATCCGCTGGACCAAAGCGGCATAGCTCATGCCGCGATATTTGGCCTGCTCCGGCACCAGGCTGAGCGGCGTCATGCCCGGCTGGGTGTTGACCTCGAGCAGATAGAGGCCTTCGACTCCCTTTTCGTCGTCCCAGCGGAAGTCGGAGCGCGACGTGCCCTTGCAGCCGAGAAGTCGGTGCGCCTCGAGCGCCATTTCCAGGGCGGCGTCGCGAACATCGTCGGGGATCTCGGCGGGGCAGACATGCTCGGTCATGCCGTCGGTATATTTGGAGTCGTAATCGTAGAAGCCGGACTTGGGGCGCAGTTCGGTCACCGCGAGCGCTTCGTCGCCGAGCACGGCGGCGGTCAGCTCGCGGCCGCGGATGAAAGGTTCGGCGAGCAGGCGGTCGAAATGCTGCCACGGCCCCTCGACGTCGCGCCCGATCGGATTGCCGTAATTGCCTTCGTCGGTGACGATCGCGACGCCGACCGACGAGCCTTCGTTGACCGGCTTCAGCACATAGGGACGCGCCATCGGGTCGCCCGCATAAAGGCTTTCGCTCTCGACGATATGGCCGCCGGGCATGCGGATGCCGTGCGGCACCAGCGCCTGCTTGGTGAGCTCCTTGTCGATCGCGATCACGGAAGTGACGAGGCCGCTATGGGTATATTTCAGGCCCATCAGGTCCATCATGCCCTGGACGGTGCCGTCCTCACCCGGCGTGCCATGCAGCGCGTTGAACACGACGTCGGGATTGGCCTCGGCGAGCTTCTGAGCGACGTCGCGGCCCATGTCGATGCGGGTGACGCGATGGCCGAGACTTTCGAGCGCATCGGCGACGCCGGCGCCGCTGGACAGCGACACGTCCCGCTCGGCCGAAAGACCGCCCATCAGCACCGCGACATGAAGCTTCTCAACCACGCTCATTCCTCACCTTCGTGCCCACCCGCTGGATTTCCCATTCGAGCTCGATGCCGGCGTGCGCGCGCACGCGCCGCCGCACTTCCTCGCCCAGCGCCTCGATGTCCGCCGCGGTGGCGTCGCCAAGGTTGAGCAGGAAATTGCAATGCTTCTCCGAAACCTGCGCGTCGCCGACCTGAAGGCCGCGGCAGCCCGCTTCGTCGACCAGCTTCCAGGCCTTCGTGTCCGGCGGGTTCTTGAAGGTCGAGCCGCCAGTGCGGCTGCGCAGCGGCTGGCTGGCCTCGCGCTCGGCGGCGATCCGGTCCATTTCGGCCTGGATCGCGGCCGGATCTCCGGCATGGCCGCGGAAGGTCGCGGAAACCACGATGCTCCCCTCGGGCAGCTCGCTGTGTCGATAGGTGTAGCCGAGGTCGGCCAAGCCCAGCGTTTTGCGCTCACCCGAACGCAGCACGACCTCGCACTCGACCAGAATGTCCTTCACCTCGCGGCCATAGGCGCCGCCGTTCATGCGCACGAACCCGCCGACGGTGCCGGGGATCGAGCGCAGGAATTCCAGGCCCGCGATGCCGGCGTCGCGCGCGGTGGACGAGACGAGGATGCCGCTCGCCCCGCCGCCGCAGCGGACCGTGGTTTCATCAACGCGCTCGACCTTGGCGAAAGGCTTGCCGAGGCGGACCACGACGCCCGGGACGCCGCCATCGCGCACGATCAGGTTGGAGCCGAGGCCGAGGCCGAGCACTGGCACCGAAGGATCGAGATCGGCGAGAAAGGCGCTGAGATCGTCGACGTCGGCCGGCTCGAACAACCACTCGGCCGCACCGCCGGCCTTGAACCAGACGAGCGGCGCAAGCGGCGCCTCGGGGGTCAGACGGCCGCGGACGCGGGGCAAGGTGGCGACGCTCATTTGGCGAGCCTCGCCTGCTTGATGCCTTCGGCGAGTCCCGCCGCCCATTTGGTGATGTCGCCGGCGCCGAGGCAGATCACCATGTCGCCGCGCGCTGCGACATCGCGAAGCTGCCGGGCGAGATCGTCCGCCGTCTCGACCTTGCTGACCGCGCGGTGGCCGCGCTGCTTGAGGCCGCTGACCAGCGCCTCGGCGTCGACGCCGTCGATCGGCTCCTCGCCGGCCGTGTAGATGGGCGCGACATAGACGATGTCGGCGTCGTTGAAGGCGCCCTGGAATTCCTCCATCAGGTCGCGGAGGCGGGTGAAGCGGTGCGGCTGGACGACCGCGATCACCCTGCCCTGCGCGCCTTCGCGCGCCGCTGCCAGCACGGCTTTGATCTCGACCGGATGGTGGCCGTAATCGTCGATAATGGTAACGCCTTCGACCGTTCCGACATTGGTGAAACGGCGCTTGACGCCGTGGAACTTCTCAAAGCCCTTGGCGATGACCTCGTCGGGAATGCCGAGCTCGATGGCGACGCCGATCGCGGCCAGCGCGTTCTGGACATTGTGGCGGCCCGGCATGGGCAGCTCGACATCGGCGATGGTGCGAATGTCGCCGGCGCGGTTGCGCACCGACACGTCGAAGCGGTTGCCGCCCTGGATCGGGGTTACGTTTTCGGCGCGAAGATCGGCCAGGGCCGCGAAGCCGTAGGTCACGACGCGGCGGTCCTGCAGCCGCGGGATGATCGCCTGGACCTCGGGATGGTCGACGCAGAGCAAGGCGGCGCCGTAGAAGGGCACGTTCTCGACGAATTCGACATAGGCGTCCTTCGCTTTGTCGAAATTGCCGTAATGATCGAGATGTTCGGGATCGATATTGGTCACGACCGCAATCGTGCCGTCGAGCCGGAGGAAGCTGCCGTCGCTCTCGTCGGCCTCGACCACCATCCAGTCGGACTTTCCGAGCCGGGCGTTGGAGCCGTAGGCGTTGATGATGCCGCCGTTGATGACGGTCGGGTCGATGCCGCCGGCGTCGAGCAAGGCCGCGACCATCGACGTGGTGGTCGTCTTGCCGTGGGTGCCCGCGATGGCGACGGTCGACTTGAGCCGCATCAGCTCGGCCAGCATCTCCGCGCGGCGGACGACCGGGATGCGCCGCTCGAGCGCATATTCGACCTCGGGATTGTCGCGCTTGATGGCGGTCGAGGTGACGACGACGGCGGCGTCGGCGACATTCTCGGCGCGGTGGCCGATCATCACCTTGATGCCCTGCTTGCGCAGCCCCTCGACGACATAGCCCTCGGCGACGTCCGAGCCCTGCACCGTGTAACCGAGGATATGCATCACCTCGGCGATGCCCGACATGCCGATGCCGCCGATGCCGACGAAGTGGATCGTGCCGATATCGGTGCCGACGCCCCTCATGCGTGCGCCCCCTGGAGCGCCGCGCCGCTGACCTCCTGCAGCTCGGCGCCGGACTTGCGGCCGGTGCGCTCGACGAGATCGGCAAGGTCCCGAGCGGCATCCGGCCGGCCGACGGCGCGGGCGCGCTCGGCGGCATTGGCGAGAGCGGCGGGCTCAAGCCCCAATTTCTGCATCTGCTTGGCCAGCTCCACCGGCGTGAAATCCTTCTGCGCGATCATCCGCGCGCCGCCGGCCTTGGCCATTTCGCGCGCATTGTAGGTCTGGTGGTCGTCGGTCGCGCTCGGCAGCGGAATGAGAATGGCGGGACGACCGGCAGCGGTAAGCTCGGCGATGGTCGAGGCGCCGGCGCGGGCGATGACGAGGTGCGACCAGGCGAGCCGCTCGGGCAGGTCCGGCATGTAGGTGGCGAGATCGGCCGGAATGCCGAGCGCGGCATAGCGGGCGCGGACCTCCTCGATATCCTCGGCGCGGCATTGCTGCGTCACCTGCAGGCGTCGGCGGAAATGCTCGGGCAGAAGCGCGAGCCCGTCGGGCACGACGCTGGAGAGGATCGTCGCGCCCTGGCTGCCGCCGGTGACGAGCACGCGGAACACGCCGTCCTCGGCGAGCTTGGGGAAAGGCTGGTCGCGCAGCGCCAGCACCTCGTCGCGGACCGGATTGCCGACGAGATGGACCTTGCCCTTGTGCGCCGCCGGCAGCCGCTGGATCTCGGGATAGGCGGTCGCAATCGCATCGACGCGCGCGGCGACCAGCCGGTTGACCCGGCCGAGCACGGCATTCTGCTCGTGGACCAGGGTCGGAATGCCGTCGCGCCGCGCCGCGAGTAAAGCCGGCAGCGCCGGATAGCCGCCGAAGCCGATCACGGCCGAGGGCCGGAACGTCTCGTACAGGCGCGAGGCCATGGCCCGGCCGGTGAGGATGGCGCGCGCCGCCTTCAGCCAGCCGATCGGTCCGCCGGCGAGCCGCCCGGCCGGCAGGATGTGGACCTGGCTGCCTTCGAACAGGCCGGGGATGCGGGCGCCGCGGTCGTCGGTGATGAGCGCGACGCGGTGGCCGCGCGCGGTCAGCTCCTCCGCCAGCGCATGGGCGGGGATCATATGGCCGCCGGTGCCGCCGGCAGCGAGGACATAGTGGCGCGATACCCGGAAACTGCTCATGAGCGCCCGCTCCATTTCACGACATAGGGAGAGCGGTGCAGATACGGGTTTCGGCGCGTGAAGGCGAGCAGCAATCCCATGCCGATCGACAGCGCCACCATCGACGAGCCGCCATAGGAAATGAACGGCAAAGTCATGCCCTTGGACGGCGCGAGCTGGACGTTGACCGCCATGTTGATCAGCGCCTGCAGCCCGAATTGGCACACCAGGCCGGCGGTCGCGAGCACCAGGAACATGTCCTCCTCGTGCAGCAGCCGGATCAGCACGCGGGCGACGATGACCAGGTACAGGATGGCGATCGCCATGCAGGCGACCATGCCGAATTCCTCGCCGATCACCGAGAAGATGTAGTCCGTATGCGGCTCGGGCAGGTGGAACTTGCGGGTGCCGCCGCCGGGGCCGGTCCCGAACAGGCCGCCCGAGGTCAGCGTCCGCAGCGCGCTGTCGGTCTGATAGGTGTCGGTATCCCCGCCGCCGCCGAACAGGAAGGCGTCGATGCGCACCGTCGCGACCGGATAGAAGAAATAGGCGAGCACGATCGCCGCGACTGCGGCGAGGCCGAGGATGATCAGGAAGCGCATCGGCACGCCGGCCAGCGTAAGCAGCATCACCCAGGCGGCGGCGAAGATCACGGTCTCGCCGAAATTGGGCTGCTGCATCAGAAGCAGCGCGACGAGGCCGGTCAGCACGGCGGTGAGCGGGACGACCGGCAGGTTTGGGTCCTGCTGGCGGAGCGAGAGGATCCAGGCGATCGAGACGATGAACATCGGCTTCAGGAATTCGGACGGCTGGAACTGGGCGAAGCCGAAGCCGAGCCAGCGCCGCGCGCCGTTCACCTCGTTGCCGATGATCGGCACCAGCACCAGGAATGCGGTGAAGATCACCGCCCCGACCAGGCACAGCCGTCGCGCCGTCGCCTTGGGCAGCATCGAGACGCCGATCATCACCGGCACCGCGGCGATGATCCAGACGAGCTGGCGGTAGAAATAATGGAGCGGCGCGAAACTGACGTCGCCGCCCGAATAACGCTGCGCCGCCGCCGGCGAGGCCGCCGCGACGGCGATCAGCCCGATCGAGATCAGCACGGCGACGAGCAGCAGCAGGACGCGGTCGATCTCCCAGAACCAGCGGCCGAGCGCGCTGCGGTCGGAGCGGCCGAGGCGATTGGCCATCGCCTTGCGGGTCGATTTGGTGCCGTCGACCAGGCTCATGGCAGGGCCTCCACCGCGGCGCGGAACGCGTCGCCACGCGCTTCATAATCCTTGAACTGGTCGAACGATGCACAGGCCGGCGAGAGCAATACGACCTCGCCCGGCGCAGCGGCCTCGGCCGCTGCGGCAACCGCGGCGTCGAGCGTCCCGCTCTCGCGCGCCGGCACCTTGCCCTCCAGCAGCCGCGCGAACAGCGGCCCGGCCTCGCCGATCGTGTAGGCCGCCTTCACATGGCCGAGGAACGGCTCGCAGGCGTCGAGATCGTCGGATTTGGGCAGGCCGCCCAGAATCCAGTGCACCGCGGGATAGGCGCCCAGGGCCGGGGCCGTCGAAGTCGGGTTGGTCGCCTTGCTGTCGTTGACGAACAATACGCCGTCCCGCTCAGCGATCCGCTCCATACGGTGCGGAAGGCCCGGATAGGTGCGCAGCGCCTCGGCGATCGCTTCGTCGGCTATGCCCAGCGCCCGCGCGGCCGCCACTGCCGCGGCGACGTTCTGGGCGTTGTGCGGCCCCTGCAGCGAAGGCCATTGCGACTGGTCCCTGACATCCTCGGACGAGACCAGGACGCGCTCGCCGGTCAACTGGCCGGCAATCGCGCGCGTATAATCGTCCTCGGTCGCAACCACGGCGACATGATCGGGCGACTGCATCGTGAACAGCCGCGCCTTGGACGCCGCATAATCGTCCATCCCGTCATAGCGATCGAGATGATCCGGGCTGACATTGAGCAGCACCGAAACGTCGCAGTCGAGGCTCTGGGTGAGGTCGATCTGGTAGGAGGATAGCTCGAGCACGTAGACGCCGCCATCGGGCAGCGGGTCCTGGCCGAGGATCGGCGCGCCGATGTTGCCGCCCATCGTGGTAGGGATGCCCGCGCTCTTCACGATATGATGGACGAGCGCAGTCGTGGTCGACTTTCCGTTCGTGCCGGTAATGCCCACCACCTTGTGCGGCGGCAGCGAAGCGCGCGCCTGGGCGAACAGTTCGATGTCGCCGATCACCGGCACCTTGGCCTGACGCGCGCGCTCGGCGATCGGATGGCGGTTCAGGGGCACGCCGGGCGAGACGACCACGCCGGCAAAGCCGTAGAGCGCGGTGGTCAGTGGGTCGGCGATGCGTGCCGAGCCGGAAACCGCCGCCCGCGCTTCCTCGCGCGTGTCCCAGGCCATGACCGTGGCGCCGCTGGCGACGAGCGCCTCCACCGTCGCGAGGCCCGATCGGGCAAGGCCAAGGACCGCGTAGTGTTTGTCTTTGAAGGCGTCGCTCGCGATCATCTCAGCTTGAGCGTGGCGAGGCCCGCCAGCGCGAGCACGAAGCTGATGATCCAGAAGCGGATAACGACGGTCGGCTCGGACCAGCCCATCTGCTCGAAATGGTGGTGGATCGGCGCCATCTTGAAAACGCGCTTGCCGGTGCGCTTGTAGAAGAACACCTGGATGATCACCGACGCCGCCTCGAGGACGAACAGGCCGCCGATGATGGCGAGCACGATCTCATGCTGGGTCGCCACCGCGATCGCGCCGAGCGCGCCGCCCAAAGCGAGGCTGCCGGTATCGCCCATGAAAACCGCGGCCGGCGGCGCGTTGAACCAGAGAAAGGCGAGGCAGGCGCCGACGATCGCCATGCACAGGACGGCAAGGTCGCCGACGCCGAGCACGTGCGGGATGCCGAGATATTCCGCGAAGACCGCGTTCCCGACCAGATAGGAGATGATCAGGAAGGCGATGCTGGCGATCGCGACCGGCATAGTCGCGAGACCGTCCAGGCCATCGGTGAGGTTGACCGCATTGCCCGCCCCGACGACGACGAACGAGGCGAAGACCAGATAGGCGATCGGCCCCAGATCGATCACCGGGCCCTGGAAGAAGGGAATGTAGAGGTCGGTGCCGGTGCCCTGCAGGATCACCCAGCAGCCGACGCCCGCGACCAGGAATTCGGCGAGCAGGCGCACCTTGCCGGAAACGCCTTTGTGGCTGCGCTTGGTGACCTTGTCGTAATCGTCGAGGAAGCCGATCAGCCCGAAGCCGACGGTGATGAACAAGCAGGCCCAGAGATAGGGATTGCCGAAGTCCATCCACAGGATCATCGCGACGGCGACCGAGGTCAGGATCATCAGCCCGCCCATGGTCGGCGTGCCGCGCTTGGCGAGGTGGGTCTGCGGGCCGTCCTCGCGGATCGGCTGGCCCTTGCCCTGGCGGATGCGCAGCCAGCCGATGAACTTGGGACCGATCAGCAGGCCGAGGATCAGCGCGGTGGCGACGGCCCCGCCGGCGCGGAAGGTGATGTAGCGGAAGAGATTGAGGAGTCCCGCAAAATCCAGCTGCTCGGCAATGAATAGAAACATCAGCTCTTCCTGCCCGCCAACGCTTCGACAACGGCGGCAAGTCCTACAGAATTCGAACCCTTGACGAGTATCGCGTCCCCCGGCCCGATCAAGCCCCGAACCGAGTCCAGGGCCGCGGACGCGTCGGCCACATGCGTCATTTCAACCATGTTTCCAAGCGCTTTTGCCAGTGGGGCCATCTCGTCGCCGACCAGCACGACATGGGTGACGCCCGCCGCTTCGATCGGCTCGGCCAGGCCGGCGTGGAAATCGTCGGATGTCTCGCCCAGTTCGCGCATCGCCCCCAAAACGGCGATCCGCCGGCCATTCACCGGCTCGACGCCGAGCGTCTTCAGCGTCGCCCGCATCGACGACGGATTGGCGTTGTAACTCTCGTCGATCAGCAGGGCCTCGCCGTCGCCCGCCGTGATGCGATGGCGCTCGCCGCGGCCCTTGAGTCCGGCCATGTCGGCCAGGGCGAGGCCGGCCGCGGCGAGGTCTCCACCCATGGCCTGGACTGCGCCCATCACCGCCAGCGCATTGGACACCCAATGTTCGCCGGGCTGGGACAGAGTGAAGGTCAAATCGACGCCGCCGGGAAGCAGCGCCGTCATGATCGTGCCGCCTTCGCGCCGGGGGACGACGTCGCGGGCGCAGATGTCGGCGCCCTCGCCCAGGCCGAAGGTCAGCACATGGGCGGCATAAGGGCGCGCCGCCGCGAGCAGCCGGTCGCGGTGCGGGCTGTCGAACGGGATGAGGGCCGTGCCCCCCTCTTCCAGCCCTTGGAAGATCTCACCCTTGGCGTCGGCAATGTCCTCGTCGGACTTGAAGAAGGCGCGGTGGGCCGGGGCGATCGCGGTAACGATCGCAACATGTGGCCGCACCAGCTGGGTCAGCGCCGCCAACTCGCCGGCATGGTTCATGCCCATTTCGAAGATGCCGAACCGCGCCTCGCGCGGCATGCGTGCGAGCGACAGCGGCACGCCAGTATGATTGTTGTAGCTCTTGACGGAGCGATGCGCCTGCCCAGGCGCCGACCGATCGAGCGCGGCGAACAGGGCCTCCTTGGTGCCGGTCTTGCCGACCGATCCGGTGACGCCGGCAATCCGCGCCTGGCTGCGCTCCCGCGACGCCCGGCCGAGATCGTTCAGGGCTTCGGTGGTGTCCGCAACCCGGACATGCGGCCGCCCCGCCGTCTCGCTGACCAACGCGCCGGCAGCGCCCTGGCCAAAGGCCTTGTCGAGGAAGAGATGACCGTCGGTGGCCTCGCCCTTCATCGCGACGAAGAGATCGCCTTCCACGATCTCGCGGGAATCGAAGGCCACGCCATTGGCCGCGAAGTCGCCATGGACCTCGCCGCCGGTGGCGTCGGCGATCTCCTGGGCGGTCCAGAGCGGGCTCATGCGGCACACTCGCGGGCGACGCTGACATCGTCGAACGGCAGGACGCGATCGCCGACGATCTGGCCCTGCTCGTGACCCTTGCCGGCGAGCAGGACGATATCGTCGCCGCCGGCCTCCGCCACGGCATAGGCGATCGCCTCGCGCCGGCCCGGGACCTCGATCGCGCCCGGCGCACCGGCGAGGATGTCGCGACGGATCGCGGCGGGGTCCTCGCTGCGCGGATTGTCATCGGTGACGATGGCGAGATCGGACATGCGCGCGGCGACAGCGCCCATTTCCGGCCGCTTGCCGACATCGCGGTCGCCGCCGGCGCCGAACAGGGTGATCAGCCGGCCGCGCGCATGCGGGCGCAGCGCCTCGATCGCCGAGACCAAAGCGTCGGGCGTATGGGCGTAATCGACATAGACCGGCGCGCCCGCGCGGGTGATGACCGCGCGCTCGAGCCGGCCGCGGACCGGCTGGACGCGGCCGAGATTGGCGAGCGTCTGGTCGAGCGCGCCCCCGGTCGCGAGCACCAGCCCCGCCGCGGTGAGCGCGTTGGCGGCCTGATAGGCGCCGATCAGGGGAATCTTGACCTTGTGGGTCTTGCCTTCGGCCTCGACCGTCAGCGTCTGGCCGAGCTGGCTGGTCTCGCGGCCGAGCAGCTTCAGCGCCTCGCCTTTCGCGCCGACCGTGAGGACGCGCAGCCCGCGCTGCTCGCAGATCGCCAGCACCTCCGCCGACTTGGGGTCGTCCATCCAGATCACCGCGGTGCCGTCGCCCTCCACCACTTCGGTGAAGAGCCGCATCTTGGCCTGGAAATAGGCATCCATCGTACCGTGATAGTCGAGATGGTCGCGGGTGAAATTGGTGAAGGCCGCCGCCTGCACCGGCAGGCCTTCGGTGCGATATTGGGCAAGGCCGTGGCTCGACGCCTCGAACGCGGCATGGGTGATGCCCATCCGCTCGAGGCCGGCCATGTTGGAGAGGATGGTGACGATGTCGGGCGTGGTCAGGCCGGTCGTGACCTGGTCGTCGGCGGTAGTGACGCCCAACGTGCCGATCGAAGCCGAGGGGTGGCCGGCCATGCGCCACAATTGGCGCGTCAGTTCGACATTGGAGGTCTTGCCGTTGGTGCCGGTGACCGCGATCACCGTTTCGGGGAACGGCTTGAAGAAGCGCGCGGCGAGCCGGGCGAAGGCCTGGCGCGGCTCAGCGGCGGCGACATGGGCCGCGCCCTCGACCTTCGCTTCGGGCCGTGCGACCACCGCCACAGCGCCGGCCTTCACCGCGTCAGCGATGAAATCCTCGCCGTTGAAGCGGGCTCCGGCGAAGGCGCCGAACACCGTGCCTGGCGCCACCTTGCGATGATCGATGGCAAAGCCGGTTACAATGGATTCGTCGTTGCCGCCGATCAGTGCCCCAAGCCGCATCAGGGTTCCTTGGGCTTGCCCACCAGGGCCATCATGCTGGAAAGGTCGATGTCGCGGGTGTCGCTGGGGATCACGCCGAGCAAGGGACCGGTGCGCGAGATCACCTTCGAGACGACCGGGGCGGCCGTCCAGGCGGCGGTGGTGAAGCCGAACGTGTCGGCCGTGCCCTTGGGCGCGTCGAGCATCGCGATCACGACATAGCGCGGATCGTCCATCGGGAATGCGGCAGCGAAAGTGGAAACGTTCACCTTCCTCGAATAGCCGCCCGACGACGTCTTTTCAGCCGTGCCGGTCTTGCCTCCGACGCGGAAACCGGGCGCTTCGCCTTTCCTGCCGGTCCCTTCGACGACCACCATGCGCAACATCTGGCGCAGCTGGCGGCTGGTCGCTTCCGAATAGACGCGGCGGCCTTCGGGCGCCTTGTTGACCTTGAGCAGGGTCGCCGGCCGCCAGATGCCGCCGTTGACCAAGGCGGCATAAGCGGTGGCGAGGTGGAGCGGAGTGACCGCGACGCCGTGGCCGTAGCCGCTGGTGAGGACGGTGGCGCGGCTCCATTCGCGCGGGAAGATCGGACGGCCTTTCTCGAGCTCGATATGGGCAGCCTCGTGGAACCCAAGCGCACGGAACGCCGCCTGCATCCGCTCGGCGCCCATTTGGTCGGCGATCTGGGCGGTGACGATGTTCGACGATTTCACCAGGGTCTGCACGATATTGGCCGAGCCGGGGATCGGATGGTCGTCGCGAATCCGGAAGCGGCCGATCTGGATCGGCGCGCCCGACTGGTAGCGCTGCGCGGGCGATTTGACGACGCCGGCCTCCATCGCCGCCGCGACCGTGATCGGCTTGAAGGTCGAGCCGAGCTCGTAGACGCCCATCGTCGCACGGTTGAACAGGGCATCGGGCGAGGCCTTGCCGGTCGCGTTCGGATTGAAGGTCGGGAACGATGACAAAGCGACGACTTCGCCGGTCTTGACGTCGAGAACGATCCCGGTCGCGCCCTCGGCGCTGTGCTTGACCATTGCAGCGCCGAGTTCGCTCTCCATCGCGGCTTGGACGCGGCTGTCGATCGACAGAGCGATCGGCGTGCCGCGCGTGTTCGGGTCGGTCAGCCGGTCGTTCAGCACCTTTTCCATGCCGCTGACGCCCTGGCCGTCGAAATCGGTCCAGCCGAGAATGTGCCCGGCCATGCCGGTCTGCGGATAGAGGCGTTCGGGCTCGCGGTCGAATACGATCGCCGGCTCGCCGAGCGCGTTGGCGGCCGCCACCAGCTCCGGCATCGCGCGGCGGCTGAGATAGACGAAATTCTTGCCGGACGTCAGGATCGCCTTGTATTCGGCGATGCTCCGCTCGGGCATGAGCTCGTTGAGCTTCACCGCCAGATCGTCGGGATCGCCGAGCAGCTTGGAAGGATGGATAGCGATCGACCAGGCGTCGATCGTCCGCGCCAGCGTGACGCCGTTGCGATCGACCAGGTCGCCGCGGGCGGGAAGCAGTGGGTTGCCGATCGACGCGACGCTGCGGTCGGTGAAGATCTGGAGGTAGATGAGACGCGAGGCGATCATGAAGGTGACGCCGGCGAATACGAGCATCACCAGCATCAGGCGCTGATAAGTGATGGCCAGCGACTCCTGCCGCTGGCCTCCCTGCTTCGCCGTTCGTGTCTGCGCTGCGATTGCAGTCATTGTCCGCCCGAACCTGCCGATTTCTTTTCACTGCGCGCCGCCGCTCCGATTTCGGCGATCAGCCGGTCGTCGAGCAGCCCCGATTTCTTCTCGGTCGCGGCCTTGGTCGGCTTCGCCGCGGCCAGCTTCACCGGCGCCGGCGCCGGCGCGGCCGCAGCGGCCTTGATCGGCTTAAACGGCTTGTCCTCGGTTGGAATGTAGGCCGCGCGCTGGATCATCGGCCGCGCCTCGTGCGCAGCCGGCGCGATCTCGGCCGCAGCCATCTTCACCGCCGGCCGCTCGGCCGGCTTCGGCGCTTCCATCGCCGCCATCTGAACCGGCGCACGCTCGGCGACCGTCTTTTCGTGGCGATCGAAGCGGGCGAGCATGAATTCGTCCTCGAGGAACTGCGACGAGGTCGGCGCCGACAGTGCCAGCACCTCGGCATTCCACTGGTCGAGCTGGGCGAGGCGGCCGCGCGTCCCGAGCTCGGTCTGCAGCGCCCGGATTTCGCGCTTGGTGGCGATGATCCTGCGCTCGACGCTCGCCAGCTCGGCCCGCTCGGAAGCGACGTTGAGCGACAGCATGTAGCAACCCAGGGCCGCGGTTGCGACGGCGGCGACCCATCCGACCGGCTTGAAACCCTGGATAATCATGACGTCGTTCCTTCGGACCAGGCGGGGGCAGGCGTGCGGCGGGCGACCCGCAATGTGGCGGAGCGGGCGCGGGGATTGGCCTTCAACTCGGCCTCGCCCGGGCGCACTGCCTTTGCGACCGCCTCAAACGTCGGAGCGGGCCCCTTGTCCCGCTGGGCGGGGAGATGGCGCGAGCCGGCAGGGATTGAGCCGCTCCGCGCGCGCAGGAACCGCTTCACGATGCGGTCTTCGAGACTATGGAAGGTCACGACCGCGAGGCGACCGCCAGGCTTCAACACCTGCTCGGCCGCCTCGAGCCCGCCCTCGAGCTCCTGCATTTCTTCGTTCAAGTGGATGCGGATCGCCTGGAAGGTCCGGGTCGCCGGATCCTTCTTCATGCCGGGATGATGGCCGAGCGCCTTGCGCACCACGTCGGCGAGCTGGCCGGTGCGCTCGATCGGGCGCGCTGCCACGATCGCGCGGGCGACGCGGCGCGACTTCGGCTCCTCGCCATAATGGTAGAGCACGTCGGCAATTTCTTCTTCGTCGGCCTGGTTGACGAAGTCGGCGGCGCTTTGCCCTTCCCGGCTCATCCGCATGTCGAGCGGACCGTCGGACTGGAAGGAAAAGCCGCGCTCCGCCCTGTCGAGCTGCATCGAGGAAACGCCGATGTCGAGCGTGACGCCGTCGACTTCACTCACGCCGCGGGCGGCGAGCGCCTGACGCATCCGGGAAAAACGCTCCGGAACAAGCGTCAGGCGGCCCCCGCTCTCATCCGCGAGCCCACTACCCTCGCGGATGGCATCCGGGTCGCGATCGAACGCAAACACTCGCGCACCGGTGTTCAATATGGCCTTGGTATAGCCGCCGGCGCCGAACGTGCCGTCGACATGAATCTCGCCTTCGCCCGGCGCCAGGCCGGCGATCACCTCGTCCAGCAGGACGGGGACGTGCGGGGCGGAAGCCTGGGCCGCGCTCACAGCGCGATCCCCTTCTCTTCGAGCCGATAGGCGGCGAGATCGCGCAGATCCTCGTCCGCGCTCTCGAGCGCGAGCTTCGGATTCCAGATCTCGAAGGTGCCGCCGATGCCGACGAACAGGGCCAGATCCTCGATCTGGCCCTTGCGACGCATCATCGGCGGAAGGATGATTCGGCCGCTCGTATCGTAAGGGACATCCTCGGTGAGGCCGAAGGTGCGGCGCGCGCGGGCGTGGTGCGCGGCGAGGTCGCCGCCCGCAGCCTCTTCGGCGAGGCGGCGGCGCTCATTTTCGGCGTAGAGGATCTTGGCATAGCCGCGGTCGTAGGCGTTGAGGCAGGGCGACACCTCATGCATGCCGATGACGACGGCCTTGGCGTCCGAGCGGCGCTCCACCACCCCACGGATGAACGCCGGCACCGACAGACGCCCCTTGGCGTCCACCGCGCTCAGTGCGCTTCCGTTGAAGAGATGTTCCAGTTCCACGCTCATCCGCCCTCGAAAGGTCGGAGCTTCCCCGTTCGCGGAAGCGCTCTCGCGCCGCCGCGTGACTCACCTGGCCAACAGGATTGTGCCCCGAACTTTACCTGCCAGTGGATAACAGCATGGCGGTGGGGATGGAAGGGGTTTTCATGCCCTGCGTGGGGATTTCATGCCAGATTGTGGAAAATACCTGTGTATTCGTGGTTTGTTCTTTACGATGTTCGCAAGAAGTTCACGCGGGATTAGCCTGTGGATAAGTCTGTTCAAAGTAAGGGCGAATTAACCGTGCCGGAGTCGCCCGGCGAACAACGCGGCGATCAGGGCGAGCGCGGCCGGCAGCAGGCCCACCATCGTTGCCAGGACCTTGTCGGAGTCGCCGGCAAGCCACTGAACGTCCCCGGCAATGCGCGGACGCCGCACGCCGACGAGGCCATCGAGCCAGTCGGCGAGGACGAGCGGGTTGTCGGCGAGCCGGTCGTGCCGCCGCCCCTGCCCCGGTCCGGCCCAGACGGCATCGCGCAGCAGGTCCGCATCGGCGACCACAAAGGCCGTGCCACGTCCTAGCGCGCAGCGGGCGATGAGCCGATCGGGTGCGATGACGCATTCGCCGCGCTCGCGCACGAAACCTCCCGGCGCAGCCAGCGCCAATCGCCGCCCATCGGGGAGGTCGCGCATGACCAGTTCGGGCGCTGTCGGCGCATCCAGCCGCAGCCCCCAATGGCCGAGCAGCGGTCCCAGCCACGAGGTCGGCGGCGGCCGTCGGCTGTCGCCCAGCGGCAGCTCGGACGGCCAGACTAGCGTCGGATCGGCCAGGATGAGCGCGCGCCCGCCCCCGCGGATCCAGTCGTCGAGCGCGACCAGTTCCCGCGGCGCGAGCAGCCGCGGCTGCGCGAGCAACAGCAGGCGCCTCCCGCCGAGTTCTTTGTCGTCGAGGATATCGAGCGGCCGGATCCGGAATTCTTCGTCCAGAATCCGATAGGCTAGAGCCGGCCGCGACGCGGGATCGAAGGCGCCCCCTTCTCCCCAGATAATCGGCAGCGCAGTCATCAGCATCAATTCGGGCCGGGCGGGATCGAGCGGGCGCACGTCCTGCGCCATCAGAAGCGACTCATAGGGCCGGAGGCTTCCGGGAAGTAGCAGCAGCGCGCCGATCGCCGCGGCGCCGATCCAGCGGCCCCACCGCGAGAGACGCCGGGAAAGCTGGACGACGAGATCGAAGGCCAGCGCGAGCAGGGCACCCGCGGCCAGCCCGCGCATCATCTCCGTCCAGGGCTGGGTGGCGCCGAGGCCGAGCAGGAACAGGCTCTCCCCCGCCCCGGCCAGGATCAGCGCCAGCACCAGGAACAGCACTCGCCGGCGCCACGGCCAATGCGCGACCGCCGCCACCGCGACCAACAGTAGCCATGGGCGATAGGCGAAGAAGAGCAGCGCCTCGGCCCGCCCCCAGTCGAAGAAGCGGCCGAGGGCGAGGGTGACGAGCAGTTCGGCCGCGGCGAAGCAGGCCGCGCCGCCCAGCACCTTCGGGAGGGCTGCGCTATTGATTGGTGGAAGTTGCCCCGGCGTTGCCGGACATGTTGGTGTCCGCATTGCCGGGGGCTACGCCCAGCTCGGCCAGCGGTTCCTTCGGCTCCGCTTGCTGCGCGGCGACGCCATTGCCACCCATTTCGATCAGGTTGGCAGTAATCGGCTGCTCCTCGCTGGGGCTGCTGAACACCGCGCCCAGCAAAACGAGCACGAACACAAACGCCAGTCCGGTAAGGCCGATACGCACCCGTTGGGATCCGCGCAGGCTATCTTCAATACGTCCCATAAGCGCCGCGGACCTTAAACCAGGCATGCGCGCTTGTCGAACCCCCGCGGGTCTTGGTCGAAATCGAGGTGGTTTGGGATCCTGAAAAGCGTTAACAAAATTCTTGACGCGCGATGCTGCACTCGCGAAGGGGGACCATCATGAACAAGACTCGTATCCTCGCTGCCGCCTCGGTCGCGGCCTTCCTTTCCCTCGCCGCTTGCAACAGCGAACCTGAAACGATCTCGGGCAACGCCGCCGATCCGCAGGCGGAAGCGCTCGCCAAGGCCAAGCCGGTCGAGCTGCCGCCCGCGATCCAGGCGAGCCGCACCTACCGCTGCAAGGACAACAGCCTGTTCTATGCGGACTTCTACACCAACAACACGGTCCATGTCGGCGCCGAGCGCTCCGGTCCGAAGACCACGCTGACCGCGCCCGCAGCCGGCGAGGCGTATGTCGCCGAGGGCTATTCGCTCAGCGGCAACGGCACCGAGGTGACCTACACCGCGCCGGGCAAGGGCACCCAGACCTGCAAGGCCTGATCCCTCCCCTGTAACCCTTTCAAAGGCCGGCCGGAGCTTCTCCCGCCGGCCTTTTTCATGGATCCCGTGAATCAGGCGTCCGCCATTTGCGGCATGGCGGCCATGCGGCGCTGCATCTCCTCCTCGGACACGTCCTCGACATGGGTGGCGAGCGTCCAGCGGTGACCGAACGGATCGACCAGGGTCCCCATCCGGTCGCCCCAGAACTGGTCCTCCACCGGCCGCTCCTGCGTGGCGCCGGCCTGCAATGCCCGTGCATAAGCAAGATCGACATCGGTGACGTAGATCATCAGACTGGCGGTGGTGCCGCCCCGATTGAGCGGACCGAGCATGTTCATGTCCGGCCATTCGTCCGACAACATGATGTGGGAATCGCCGATCTTGATCTCGGCATGGGCCAGCTTGTCGGGCCCCATCGGCAGCCGCAGCACCTCGGTCGCGCCGAACGCTTCGCAATAGAAGTCGATCGCTTTCGCCGCTCCGTCGACGGTGAGATAAGGCGTCACGCTGTGATAGCCGTGCGGAATCGGGTTCACGCTCATCGGATCCTCCCTGGCTTTTCGGACCGCACCATCCTCTGCCTCGTCGTGGAGTCGCGCAACCGCGAACGCCGGTTTGGACAAGCTCGATCTGCCCCGCTAGGGAGCGCGCCATGACCGAATCCAAGATCACGCCCGAAATCGTCGCCGAACACGGCCTGTCCCCGGAAGAATATGAGCGCGTCCTCCACGCCATGGGACGCGAGCCGAACCTCACCGAGCTCGGCATCTTCTCGGTCATGTGGTCCGAGCATTGCTCGTACAAAAGCTCGCGCATCCACCTGAAGAAGCTGCCGACGACCGGTCCGCAGGTGATTTGCGGCCCCGGCGAGAATGCCGGCGTGGTCGATATCGGCGATGGCCAGGCCGCCATCTTCAAGATGGAGAGCCACAACCACCCCTCTTACATCGAGCCGTATCAGGGGGCCGCGACCGGCGTCGGCGGAATCCTGCGCGACGTCTTCACGATGGGCGCGCGCCCGATCGCCAATATGAACGCGCTCCGCTTCGGCCGCCCCGACCATCCCAAGATGCGCCACCTGATCGCCGGCGTCGTCTCGGGCATCGGCGGCTACGGCAACTGCGTGGGCGTCCCCACCGTCGGCGGCGAGGTCAATTTCCACCCCGCTTATGACGGCAACATCCACGTCAACGCGATGACCGTGGGCTTGGCCAACACCGACAAGATTTTCTATTCGGCGGCCTCGGGCGTCGGCAATCCGATCGTCTATGTCGGCTCGAAGACCGGTCGCGACGGCATCCATGGCGCGACCATGGCCTCGGCCGACTTCTCCGAGGATAGCGAGGAGAAGCGCCCCACCGTGCAGGTCGGCGATCCGTTCACCGAGAAATTGCTGATCGAGGCCTGCCTCGAGCTGATGGCCTCGGACGCGATCGTCGCCATCCAGGACATGGGCGCCGCCGGCCTCACCTCCTCCTCGGTCGAGATGGCCTCGAAGGGCGGAGTCGGCATCGAGCTCGACATGAACGCCGTGCCCTGCCGCGAAGAGGGCATGACCCCCTACGAGATGATGCTGTCGGAGAGCCAGGAGCGCATGCTCATGGTGCTGAAGCCGGGCCGGGAGGATTTCGCCGAGGCGATCTTCCGTAAGTGGGAGCTCGATTTCGCCGTGATCGGCACCGTGACGGACACCGGCCACATGGTGCTCAAATGGAATGGCGAGATCGCGGCCGACATCCCGCTCGCTCCGCTCGCCGACGAAGCACCGCTCTACGACCGCCCGTATGTGTTGACGCCCAAGCCGGCGCCGCTCGGCCCGGTCGCGCCGCAGGGCGACATCGGCGACAATCTCGTCGCCCTGATGGGCTCGCCCGATCTCGCCAGCCGGCGCTGGATCTGGGAGCTGTACGACCACATGGTTGGCGCCGACACGGTCCAGCGCCCGGGTGGCGACGCCGCCGTGGTGCGCGTCCACGAGACTGACAAAGCCATCGCGATTAGCACCGATTGCACGCCGCGCTACTGCTATGCCGACCCTTATGAAGGCGGCAAGCAGGCGGTGGCCGAATGCTATCGCAACCTGTCGGCGGTCGGCTCCAAGCCGCTGGCGATCACCAACTGCCTCAATTTCGCCAACCCGCAGCGGCCCGAAATCATGGGCCAGATCGTCGGCTGCCTCGATGGTATGAGCGAAGCCTGCAAGGCGCTCGACTTCCCGATCGTGTCGGGCAACGTCAGCCTCTACAACGAATCCAAGGCGACCGGCGGCGGAAGCGCGATCCTGCCCACCCCGGCGATCGGCGGCATCGGCCTGCTCGCCGACTGGAGCAAGTCGGCCACCATCGCCTTCAAGGACGAGGGCGAAGCGATCTTCGTCATCGGCGACACCAAGGGCCATCTCGGCCAGTCGCTGTGGCTGCGCGAGATTGCCGGCCGCGAGGAGGGCGCGCCGCCGCCGGTCGATCTCGCCAGGGAGCGCCAGGCCGCCGAATTCGTGCGCACCCTCATCGCCGAGGGCAAGGTCACCGCGGTCCATGACGTCTCCGACGGCGGGCTGCTGGTCGCGGTCGCCGAGATGGCGCTCGCCGGCGATATCGGCGCCACGCTGGAGCAACTCGGCGACCATGCCACCGCCTTCGGCGAGGACCAGGGCCGCTACGTCGTCACCAGCCGCAACGCCGAGACGATCCAGGCTGCGGGCTTCCCGATGACGCGGATCGGCACGACCGGCGGCAAGGCGATCACCGGCGCCGGCCGCACTGTTCCGCTGGACGAACTGCGCGCCGCCCACGAAGGCTTCTTTCCCAACCTGATGCGCGGCGAGCCCGCGGTGGCCTGATTGGCGACGAAGCGCGCCGGGCACTAAGGAGGGAGCATGAACGAAGCTCCCTCCGCCGGCTATTCGGGGACTCCCCTGGCGCGCAAGCTGTCATTGAAGGATGGTATGCATGTCTGGTTCGACGGAGCTCCGGAAACCGTCTTGGCAGAGTTGGAATCAGTTCAGATCGATCTGCTCGAGGCGCCAGAGCATGTTTTTGATGCAGCTCACATTTTCGTTAGCTGGCGCGGGGACCTGGAGCGGAAACTGGCGCACCTCCGGGCTCTCATGCCTTCAAACAGCTTCCTCTGGGTCTCTTGGCCGAAGAAGGCCGCCAAGGTGCCAACCGATATCACCGAGGACGTGATTCGCGAGCTCGCCCTCCCGCTCGGCCTCGTCGACGTCAAAGTGTGTGCCGTTGATGCCACGTGGTCTGGCCTGAAACTCGTCATCCGCAAGGATCGGCGATAGTGTATTGCGACTGGTTCGCATTAGCGCTATTGCCGAGTCGTCAGGGAGACGAGCGGCATGATTGTCTGCGTTTGCAATGCCATCCGGGAAAATGACGTGCGCAAGGCCTGCCGCGATGGCGCCGGTTGCCCGTCCAGCGCCTATGCGACGCTCGGCCGTCGCGCCAAGTGCGGCCAGTGTTTTCCCTTCGCACGGCAGATCATAGCCGCCGAGCGTGCGACCGCTTAGCATTCTCATTTGCGAATTTTTGCCGGTTTTCCGCCATTTTTTAGGGTGAAATCCCCGCCCGGAACCTGTAGGTATCTCCAAAAATAGGAGGTCCCATGAAGGGCGACGACAAGGTCCTCGAATTTCTCAACGAGGCGCTCAAGAACGAGCTCACCGCGGTCAACCAATATTGGCTGCACTACCGCATGCTCGACAATTGGGGGGTGAGCCGCCTCGCCGCTTATGAGCGCGAGGAATCGATCGACGAGATGAAGCATGCCGATCGGCTTGCCGAACGCATCCTCTTCCTCGAAGGCCTGCCCAATTTCCAGATGCTCGGCCGCCTGCGCGTCGGCGAGAATGTCGAGGAGGTGCTCCGCTCCGACCTTGAGCTCGAGCGCGAGGCCTGCATCCAGCTCCGCAACGCGATCGAATATTGCGAGAGCAAGCGCGATTATGTCAGCCGCGACCTTTTCTCCGAGATCCTCTCCAACGAGGAGGAGCATGTCGACAATCTCGAGAAGCAGCTCGAGATGATCCAGCTGATGGGCCTTCAGAACTACATCCAGCTCCAGTCCAAGCCGATCGAGGGCTGATCCACCCCTTGCGGTCCTCCTGCCGGCAATATGCTCCCGCGCAGGAGGTTCGCCCGTGGAGCGTTGCGCGATGACCGCCGCGACCTCGCGCATCGCGACCCTCGACATCGTCCGCGGCGTCGCCGTGATGGGCATCCTCGCGATGAACATCGTGATGTTCGCGATGCCCGTTCAGGCCTATTCGAACCCGTTCGCCTACGGCATGGAAAGCGGCGCCGACCTCGCCTCCTGGATCTTCAGTTTCGTGCTGATCGACGGCAAGATGCGCGGTCTTTTCTCCTTCCTGTTCGGCGCCAGCACCCTGCTCGTGATCGAACGCGCCGGCGAGCGCGGCGACGCGGTCCATTTCCGGCGCATGGCGTGGTTGCTCGGCTTCGGGCTGGTTCATTTCTACCTGATCTGGTCGGGCGACATTCTCGCCCTTTATGCGGTCGTGGGGATGCTCGCCTGGTTCTTCCACCAGAGCGCTCCGCGGACGCTGGTCGGTCTGGGCCTGGGCCTCGTCACCTTCCAGTTCCTTCTCTACGCCCTCATCAGCATGACCCTTTTCCAGGCCGACGCGGCCGCCGCAGCGCCCGCGGCGAGCGCGGAGGCGATCCAGGCCTGGGCAAGCGTGCAATCGGAGCTGGGAACCCCCTCCCCCAGCGCCCTGGCCGAGATTTTGGCGACCTATCGCGGCGGCTATGGCGGCATCCTTGCCCATCGTCTCACCGAGGAACTGACCACCCCGCTCGTGTCCCTGCTGCTGACCGGGTGGGAGACGCTCGGCTACATGCTGTTCGGCATGGCTGCGCTCAAAACCGGCTTCCTCGCGGGCGCGTGGAGCGACCGGACCTATCGTCGCGTCGCCATCGGCGGCTTCGCCATCGGCGTTCCCGCTTATGCGCTGCTCGCCTGGCTGCTGGTCCGGGATGGCTTCAGTCTGCCCTTGCTGTTCGCATTGTCGTCCACCGCGACGATCCTGATCCGCCCTGTGATGATCGTGGCAATCGCGGCGCTCATCATCCTGCTGACCCGGCGTGGCGGCGCGCTCGTCGACCGCATCGCCGCTGCCGGCCGCGCGGCTTTCACCAATTATCTCGGCACGAGCCTGGTGATGACCACCCTCTTCTACGGCTACGGCTTGGGCAGGTTCGGCCACTTGAGCCGCGCCGAATTGTGGCTGCCGGTTCTGGGCGGCTGGGCGCTGATGCTCTTATGGTCGAAGCCGTGGCTCGACCGCTATCGTTACGGGCCGTTCGAATGGCTGTGGCGCACGCTCGCGCGCGGCGCGATCCAGCCGATGCGGCGCGGCGCGGCGGCGGCCTGAGCGGCGGGCCGGATCAGATCCGGCCGAAATCCTGGTTGCTGGCGCCGGCGCGGCCGAAGGCGGGGCGGCGCTGGGCGAGCGGATTGATCTCTTTGTCGAACAATTCCATCGTCCGCTGATAGAGCGTCCGCAGCCGCGCAACATGCGGGATCAGTTCGTCCGGGAAGATCCGCGATTCGACCGCCCGACGCGCGGCAAATTCGATTTCCTCAGCCAGCTCGCCGAGCGGCTCGGCGCCGAACTGACGGGCTTCGGATTTCAATGTGTGGGCCGGAATCACGAGGCCCGTCGAATCGCGACGCTGCATCGCGTCCTCGATCCGCGCCACGGACTTCTCGCCATCCTCCCGGAAATAGCCGAGAATGCGAACGAAGCCCGGTCCGAGTTCGGTCCGGGTGCGCGAAAAGACCGCCCAGTCTACGATTGCCCCAAATTCTTCGTCCAACACGCGGTCCTCTCAGCCCCCTGATCCCGCCGACTCTATAAGGGGTGAGGTAAACAGGCCGTTGACGCGCTCAACCGAAATGCACGTCGAACGCCGATTCATCCTGGTCGACCGGGTCGATCGCCCAGCCGCGCTCGGCGCACAGCTTGGCCAGCTCGGCCGGCGCGATCGGATCATCAGCGAGAATGCGGACGTCGCCGCATCCCCCCATTTCCCGCGCCGCCCGGCTGAGCCGCAGCACCGGCCACGGGCACAGCATGCCGCGCGCGTCGATCAGGCGCTTCTCGCTCATTTGTCCTTGTCGAACGGGTTCTTGGAGGCGCGCGCGTGCAGCCGCACCGGCACCGCCCCGAAATCCAGTTCCTTGCGCAGCCCGTTAACGAGGTAGCGCAGGTAGGAATCGGGCAGCTGGTCGACGCGGGTCCCGAACAGGACGAAGCTCGGCGGGCGCGTGTTGACCTGGGTGATGTAGCGCAGCTTGATCCGCTTCCCGCCGGGCGCGGGCGGCGGATTCTTCTCGATCGCATCCTCGAACCAGCGATTGAGCTGGCCGGTCGACACCCGCTTGGACCAGGTTTCCCGGGTCTCGAAAGCGACGCTCAGCAGCTGGTCGATGCCCTTCCCGGTCATGCCCGAGACGGTGAGCAGGGGAATGCCCCGTGCCTGGCTCAGGCCCTCCTCGAGCGCCGCCTTGATGCCGTTGAACAGCGAGCTCGCATTTTCGGCGACGTCCCATTTGTTGATCGCGATGATCAGCGCGCGCCCTTCCTGCAGGACGTTGTCGGCGATGCGCAGATCCTGCGATTCGAGCCCACGTGTCCCGTCGAGCAGCAGCACCACGACCTCGGCGAAATCGACCGCGCGGCGGGCGTCGGCGACCGACAGTTTCTCGAGCTTGTCGTCGACCTTGGCCTTCTTTCGCATGCCGGCCGTATCGATCAGCCGCACCGGCCGCATCTGGCCATCCGGCGCCTTCCATTCCCAGTCGATCGCGATGGAATCGCGGGTGATTCCCGCTTCCGGTCCGGTGATCAGCCGATCCTGCTGCAGGATCCGGTTGATGAGCGTGGACTTGCCGGCGTTGGGGCGACCGACGATGGCGAGCTTGAGGGTGGGATCGCCCTCTTCGTCCTCAGCCTCCTCATCATCCTCGCGCTCGACATAGGGCCGCAGGTGCTCGAACAGGTCGACCACGCCTTCGCCATGCTCGGCGCTCATCGGGATCGGCTCGCCGAGCCCCAGCGAATAGGCTTCCATGATCCCGGCCTCGCCGGCGCGGCCCTCAGCCTTGTTGGCGGCGAGCACGACGGGCGTCGTCTCGCTGCGCAGCCAGCGGCCGATCTCCTCGTCGAGCGGCGTCAGGCCGGCGCGGGCGTCGATCAGGAACAAGGCGACGTCCGCCTCTCGCACGGCGGCGGTGGTCTGCGCGCGCATCCGGCCCGGCAGCGTGTTCGGATCCTCGTCCTCATAGCCGGCGGTATCGATGACGCGGAAATCGAGGCCGAGCAGGGTGGCGTCGCCCTCGCGCCGGTCGCGGGTCACGCCCGGCCGGTCGTCGACCAGAGCGAGCTTCTTGCCAACGAGCCGGTTGAACAGGGTCGACTTGCCGACATTGGGTCGGCCGACGATCGCGACGGTGGGGAGCTTGGCCATGCGCGTCGCCCTGCCGCCTTAGCGACAGCGGGTCAACCGGAGACGTCGCTCAAGGGCGTCCGGTCCCCGCGCAGCAGCGGAGACCGGTCATGCATTACCGCCAGGCGGTGAGCTGGCCGTTGTCGTGCAGGACGTAAAGCGTGCCGTTCGCAACCACGAGCGACAGCGACACCGGCATCTTCGTCTCCACGGTCGACTGGACCGTGCCGTCGAGCGGCGACACGTTCACCAGCTGGCCTTCGGAATTGGCGAGGATCAGGCGATCGCCGGCCAGGACGGGGCCGACCCAGGAGATCGGGCCCTTCTTGTCCTTCTCGTCGCGGTAACGCGGCAATTGCGTCATCCACTTCACGCGGCCGGTGGCGCGCGCGACGGCGAGCAGGCGGCCCTGGTCGGTGACGACGAAGATCCATTCGCCCGCGACCGCCGGGGTGGCGGTCCCGGCAACGTTGATCTCCCAGATGCGCTGGCCGGTATTGAGCTCGAGCGCGACCATGCGGCCGCCCTGGCCGATCGCGTACACGCGGCCATTGTCGATCACCGGCTCGGCGTCGATGTCGGACAGCGAAGCGACCGACGTCGAGATGCTGGTGCGGGCAAGCGCGTCCTGCCAGACGATGCGGCCGTTCTCATAGCGATAGGCGTTGAGCTCGCCCGACGAGAAGCCGGCGACAACCGTGCCCTGCGCCGCGGCCGGAGCTGCGGTGCCGAACACGCCTGCAAGCTCGACCGTGCCGGCTTCGGTCCAACGCGTCGACCCGTCGGCCGGGTTGAGCGCGAACAGCTGGTTGTCCTGGCTGGTGACATAGACATTGTCGTTGGCGATGGTCGGCGCGCCGCGCAGCGGGCCGCCCGGGCGAACCTCCCAGACGATCGCGCCGGTGCCGGCGTCGAGCGCGAAGGCCCAGCCGGCGCCGTTGGTCGCATAGAGACGGCCATTGTCGTAGCTGACGCCGCCGCCGAACAGGACGTTGCTCGGAGCGTCCTTGCCGCGGACCTGCGTCTGCCACACCGGGCTCCCGTTCTGGGCGTCGAAGGCGCGCACGGTGGCGGTTGTGTCGATCGTGTAGACGCGGCCATTGGCGACGACCGGGGCGGCGGCGAGGCGCGCGCGCGGGCCGCTGCCCTCGCCGATGCTCGCGCGCCAGGCCTGGCCTACGGCCGTGCCGAGGGCGAGATGGCCGACCGACTTGGCGGCATTGCCACCCGGCTGCGTCCAATCGGCATTGGTCACCGCCGGCGGCAGGATGACCGAGATGCCGGCCAGAGCCGGATCGACCTCGATTGCGGTCTCTGCGGACAGGACCGGGATGCGCTCGCCGATCGTCGGCGTCTTGGGCTTGTTGTCCTTGTTGAAGACGCCGCAGCCGGAGACGAGGCTGGCGGCGGTCAGGGCGAGGATCAGGCGCTTCATTCGGTGGCTTCCTTGCTTGCGGCGGCCTCGCCGGTGCCTTCGGAGGGCTGGATCGCATCGACGCCGAGCGAACCGGCCATCTGGATCGCGCGCGAGCGCAGGCTGGCCGGAAGCTGCTTGTCCTTGGCCATTGCGGCGAAGATCGGCGCGGCCAGTGCGGGCTTGCCCTGCTTCAGGTGCGCGAGCGCGACCATTTCGCCGGCGCTGCCGAACCAGGGGTTGCCGGGCTGGGCGAGCGGCTGCAGGCGCTCGACGATGACCGAGGGCTGGAGCTTGTCGAACTCGACCGCGGTCTGGCGGATCAGCGCCAGGTCGCGATAGGGCTTGGCGAAATCGTCATCCTCGGCGACCGATTTGTAGGTCGCGGCGGCGGCGGCATCGTCGCCCGCCTGGACCGCGAGATCGGCCTTGGTCAGCAGGGCGGCGGCCCGGTAGCCTTCATTGCCTTCCTTGGCGAGGCGGTCGAGCTCGGGCACGGCCTGCTTGCCGCGGCCGGCCTGGACCTCCTCGAACGTCTTGACCAGGGCTTCGCCCTGCTCGCCCGCGGCGACCTCCTGGCGGTGCTGCCAGTAAATGGCGCCGCCGATTGCGGCGAGCAACAGGATCACGCCGCCAATGATCAGCCACGCGTAGCGCTGCCAGACACTGCTGATCTGTTCGCGGCGAAGCTCCTCGTCGACCTCGCGGTAGAAGGCTTCGTTGTCAGTGGGCTTGATCGCCAAATTACTCTCCAGTGTCGCCGCGAGCGTCCGCGCTGGCGCTCTTCTGCCCAAACAGCCTCGCGTCCGTCAAACAGGATCGAAGATGAACGAAGGCTGGAGCGCGGCGGGATGCCGTCCGCCGAACCTCTACCGGCTGAACCGCGGCGTGGAAAGTCCCCTCACTTGGCGCGGTAAATCTGCTCCTCGGTCGGGAAAGCGCGCGAGCGGACCTCGCCGGCATAGCTGGACGCCGCCTCGCTGACCCGCTCGGCCATGTCGTAATAACGCTTCACGAACCGCGGGGTCCGCTCGAACAGGCCGAGCATGTCTTCGGTGACGAGAACCTGTCCATCGCAGGCCGCGGACGCGCCGATGCCGATCGTCGGGCATGCCACCGCCTTGGTGGCCTCGACCGCAATCTCCTCCATCACGCCCTCGAGCACGATCGCGAACGCGCCGGCCTCGGCCACGGCCTTGGCGTCTGCGAGGATCTTGGCCGCCTCGGCGTCGTCGCGGCCCCGGGCGCGATAGCCGCCGAGCGCGTTGACTGCCTGCGGCGTCAGGCCGACATGGCCGATGACCGGAATGCCGCGCTTCACGAGGAAGGCGATCGTCTCGGCCATCGCCTCGCCGCCTTCCAGTTTCACCGCCGCCGCGCCGGTCTCCTTGAGGATGCGGGCTGCGCTCTCGAAGGCCTGGGCCGGACTCGCCTCATAGGCGCCGAACGGCATGTCGATCGTCACCAGGCTGTGATAGGATCCGCGAACGACGGCGGCGCCGTGGGCGCACATCATCTCCATCGTCACCGGCACGGTCGAGGGCAGGCCGTAAATCACCTGGCCGAGGCTGTCGCCGACCAGCAGCACATCGCAATGCGGATCGAGCAACTGCGCCATCCGCGCCGTATAGGCGGTGAGCATGACGATCGGCTCGCCGCCCTTCATGCTCAGGATCTTGGGGACGGTCAGGCGCCGCATCGGTGCGGGGGTCGGATGGGCGCGGCTGGTCGACGTGTCGAGTGTGTAGGTGGACATGGCGCGAGACTAGCCGCTGCCCGCGCCCAAGCAAAGCGCGGGCCGGCGGTGCGGCGTGCAAATCACGCCGCGCCAGATGCAGCAATGGGTACGGGCTCGCGCAATCAGGCCGCGCGTGGCTCGCCCGCATCATCGTTGAGACCCCCCGCGAGCGTTCGCGCGGCCGGCGCGAGGGGCACGATCGGCAGCCGCCTTCCCTGCAGGAAACCGGCGATAGCCTCGGCGCCGCGCCGTGCCGCGCCGACCGGATCTCCGCCCACGGATTCGGCGAGGGCGCAGCGCTGCAATCCGGCGTAGAGCCCGTGCCGGCTAGGTGCGGCGTCGATCGCCGGCAGGACCGCATCGCTATCCTCGACGACGTCGCCCAGCGTCCAGAATCGGTAATCGGGATCGTCGCGCCACGCGACGCGGTGCGCGTTCAGGAACACGCACGGCTTCGGCCTCGCCAGGAATTCGTACACCTGGCTGCTGACGTCGCCGAGATAGATGTCGGCAGCGCTGGTATAGGTCATGTCCACCAGGCGGTCGCTGCCCAGGTCGACGATGATCTTGCCCGGCACTGCCAGTTGCTCGAACGCGCGCTTCGCCTTGGCAGAGGCGCCGTGGAACAGGCGGACGTGCGGCGCGACGACGAGGTTGTAGCGGTCCTGCCCGGCAAAGGCGGCGATGACGTGCCGGCCTAAGCGCTCCCATGACGACAGCGACGGACGGAAATGGGGCGCGTAGAGGACGGTCGGGCCGTCGTTGTCGAACAGGCGCGGGCGCTGCGCCGCCAGGCGGGCCATGAAGTCCATCTTCACATAGCCGTTCACCGCATAGGCGCCCGGACGGATCGTGCCCGCGTCGAGCAGCCGCCGCTCGCTCTTCTCGCCGGCGACGAGCACGAAATCGAAGTGGCGGTCGCGGGGATCGAGCATGATCGCGCGGTCGCCGGCGCCGTGCGGCGTGAAGATCAGCTTCGTCCGGCCGAGCAAATGCCGGATGATCGTCGTGGTCCGCTCCGGGACGACGATCGCGTCGAAGCTGCGCAGATAGGGAAGCGCGGCCAGCAGAGTGGGGATCCGCAGCTGGCCCCTGATGCCGACCCGGCGCAGGCCATGCTCCGCACGCGGCGGCACGAGCCGGCGCACCGGCGGCTTGAATCCGGGATAAGCGGCCAATACCTGCTCGACCATCGGCCGATGGGCTTCGCTCGCCACTGCGACCTCGAGATGCACGTCAGGTCGGATAGCGCTCAATTCGGCCGCCAGGGGCAGAGCATGGAAAAGCTGGTGGGGTTCGCCCACGAACAGAAACAATAAACGCACTGCGCTACAATCTTGCGGGCTACGGGGATGAGCGGTGCCGCCTATCCGGCTGAAAGCGGTCGCCACCCCCGAAATGCGAAAGCGCCCCACGCGCCGATCGGTCCCTCGTCGGCTATAGGCGGAGCAGGACCGATACGGAAGCCGCAGCCGCCGTCATTTGTCCCCTGAAAACCACGTCGTGCCGGGGGCCGCGGCTCACGCCGTGCGGGAGCGGGCGGGCGACAGTCTCGTGTCACGCCTGTCTAGGCGGCGGCGCTCGCGGCCTTTCCGTTTTGGCGGGGTCGCGTCCAGGATCTTGGCGCCGGCCAGGAACACCGCGCCGGTGCAGGCCGCGAAGAAGACCCAGCCGGTGATGCCGGGATATTGGCCGAGATAGGTTTCGCCCCGGGTGACCGCGCCGACGGCGAGCGCGTAGATGACGGCATAGGCTTCGAGGCGGGTCTTGACGACGAACAGACGGGTAAGCTTTTTCCACATGCCCGCAGCAAAGCAAGAGACGGGCCAATGGCGGAAACACGCCGGACTCGGTTGAGCCACGGTAAGGATTTGTAAACCATACCGACACCGCGCTCAGGCGCGGGGCGGAGCGCCCTCCTTGAGCGCGTAACGCTGCAGCTTGCCGGTGGCCGTCTTGGGCAGAGCCGCCACGAACGCGATTTCGCGCGGATATTTATAGGGCGCGATCGCCGCCTTCACATGATCCTGGAGCGTCGCGGCGGTGCCCGGATCTGCTTCATGGCCGGGCGCGAGCACCACGAACGCCTTCACCTTCTGGCCGCGCTCCTCGCACGGCGCCCCGATCACCGCGCATTCCAGTACCGCGGGGTGGGACAGCAGGGCGTTCTCCACCTCGGGCGCGGCGATATTGTAGCCCGAGGAGACGATCATGTCGTCGCAGCGGGCGAGATACCAGAAATAGCCGTCCGCATCGCAGCGATAGGTGTCGCCGGTGACGTTCCATCCATTCTGGACGTAATTTGCCTGGCGCGGATCCTCGAAATAGCGGCAGCCGGTCGGTCCCTTGATCGCCAGGCGCCCGGTGCTGCCGGGCGGCAGGACCGCCCCCGCATCGTCGAGCACGCAGGCGCGATAGCCCGGAACCGCCTTGCCGGTCGCGCCCGGGCGGATGTCGGCGCCGCTCGCGGAAATGAAGATGTGCATCATCTCGGTCGCGCCGATGCCGTCGACGATCGCGATGCCGGTCGCCTCCTGCCAGGCACGCCAGGTGGCGGCGGGAAGATGCTCGCCTGCCGAAACGCAGGTGCGCAGGCTGGAGAGGTCGCGCCCCTGCCCTTGCGCGAGCATGGCCTTGTAGGCGGTGGGGGCGGTGGCCAGCGTCGTCACCCGATGACGCTCGACCGCATCGAGCAAGGCCGCCGGGCTGGGCTGCTCGATCGTCACCGCCGTGCCGCCGAAGCGGAATGGAAAGATCAGCAGCTGCCCAAGCCCGAAGGTGAAGGCGATCGGCGCCGAACAGGCCCAGCGGTCGCCCGGACGCGGCTCAAGGATGTTGGCGGCGAAGGCATCGGCCGAAGCCAGGATGTCGCGGTGATAATGGACGCAGCCCTTGGGCTGGCCGGTGGTGCCCGACGTGAAGGCGATCAGGGCGACATCGTCGCGGTGGGTGGCAACGGGCGCGAAGCCGGGCGCAATGCCGAGCAGGCGCGTCTCGAGCTCGCCCTTGCCGTGGTCGCCGTCGTAGCGCAGCAACGAGCGCACCGTCCCCGCCTGCTCGGCGCCCTGGCGGAAATCGCCGATGAAGCGGCTGTCGACGATCGCATGGCTGACCTGCGCGCGCTCGAGGATGGTGGCGATCTCGGCGGGCCGCAGCAACGGCATGGTCGCCACCACGATCCCGCCCGCCTTGAGGATGCCGAGCCAGGCCGCGAACATGGTCGCCGTGTTCGGCCCGCGCAGCAGCACGCGGTTGCCCGGCACCAGTCCCTCCTCCTCGACCAGCAGCCGCGCGATGCGGTCGGACAGGTCGCGCATCTGGCCGTAGGTCCAGGCGCCCTGGTCGTTGAGCACCGCCAGGGCGTCCGCCGGCGCCTGATCGATCAGCTCGACCGCCGCGTTCAACTGGTCCGGATAATGAAGCGCGGGCAGGTCGAACAGGAATTCAGGCTGCGCCTCCGGCGGCGGGAGGCGATCGCGGACGAATGTGTCGACATGCGCTAATATCATGCGTCGGGCACCACGGCTGTTGTCTCGATTTCGATGAGCGCGCCCGGCTCGACCAGTCCTGCGACCTGCACCACCGCCATCGCCGGATAGTTACGGCCCATCATCTCGCGATAGGCGGTGCCGATGCCGGCAAGCTTGGCGACATAATCGTCGCGGTCGGTGACGTACCAGGTCATGCGCACGATATGCTCCGGCCCGGCGTCGTCCTCGGCGAGGATGGCGAGCGTGTTGGCGAGCACCTGGCGGAACTGGCCGACGAGATCATCGGCGACCAGTTTCTCCTCTTCGTCCCAGCCGATCACCCCAGCGGTGAACACCATCCGCCCGCGCGCCGAGATGCCGTTGGAATAGCCCTTGGGCCGCGGCCAGCCGGCGGGAAGCAAAGTCCTCATGCTCGATATCCTGCCAGCTGCGCGCGTGCGATCACCACTTTCTGGACCTCCGACGCGCCTTCGTAGATGCGCAGCGCCCGGATCTCGCGGTAAAGGCTCTCGACCGGGACGCCGTGTGTGACGCCGAGCCCGCCGAACATCTGCACCGCCTTGTCGATCACCGCCTGCGCGCTGTCGGTGGCGTGGAGCTTGGCCAGCGCGGCCTCGCGGCTGTTGCGCTGGCCCTTTACGTCGCGCAGCCAGGCGGCGCGGTAGACGAGCAGGGCCGAGGTCTCGATGTCGAGCACCATCTCGGCGAGCTTCGATTGGGTGATCGCATTGTCGGCAAGGACGCCGTCGCCGAGGCGGCGCTCCAGCGCGCGCTTCGTCGCTTCGTCGAGCGCCCGGCGGGCAAAGCCGAGCGCGGCGGCGCCGACGGTCGTCCGGAAGACGTCGAGCGTCGCCATCGCCTGCGCGAACCCTTTGCCGCTTTCGCCCAGCAACGCGTCGGGGCCGAGCCGCATCCCGTCGAAGCGCAAGGTGGCGAGCGGATGCGGAGCGATCACGCGGATCCGCTCTGCGACGCTGAGGCCGGGCGTGTCGGCATCGACGATGAAGGCGGAGATGCCCTTGGCGCCCGGCGCCTCGCCGGTGCGCGCGAACAGCACATAATAATCGGCGATGCCGCCGTTGGAGATGTAGGTCTTGGCGCCGTCGACGACATAGCCGCCCTCCGCAGACGTCGCACGCGTCTCGATCGACGCCACGTCCGATCCGGAAGCGGGCTCGGTCAGCGCGAAGGCCGCGATCTTCTCCCCGCGTGCGACGGCGGGTAGGTATGCCCGCTTCTGCGCCTCCGACCCGAACAGGCTGATCGTCCCCGAGCCCAGCCCCTGCATCGCGAAGGCGAAATCGGCTAGGCCGGAATGGCGGGCGAGCGTCTCGCGGAGCAGCGCCAGCGAGCGGACGTCGAGATCGTCATGCACCCCGCCATAGGCCGCCGGCACGCAATAACGCAGCCACCCGCCCTGCCCCAGCCTGCGCACGAGATCGCGACAGGCCGCGTCGACATCCTCCGCGTCATGTGCCTCGCCCAGCTCCGCCTCGCACCAGGCCTCCAGCTCCTCCGCGAGCCGACGATGCCCCTCGTCGAAGAACGGCCACTCGAGAAAACTCCGGTCGCTCACGAGCCCCTCCTCAGTGGAGGGGCGATATGTGCGGCCTCAATCACCTTGGAATTCCGGCGTGCGCTTGGCCGCGAACGCCTCGAAGGCGCGGCGGAAGTCGTTGGTGGCCATGCAGATCGCCTGGGCCTGCGCCTCCATCTCGATGGCGACGTCGAGGCTCACCGCCCATTCCGTGTTGAGCTGGGTCTTGGTGATGCCGTGGGCGAAGGTCGGGCCGGACGCGAAGCTGCGCGCCAGTGCCTCGGCCTCGTCGAGAAGCGCGACCGGCTCGACGATGCGGTTGTGGAAGCCCCAGCGCTCGCCCTCCTCGGCGCTCATCACGCGGCCGGTGAAGAGCAGTTCTGCCGCGCGGCCCTGGCCGATCAGGCGCGGCAGGATCGCGCAGGCGCCCATGTCGCAACCGGCGAGGCCGACGCGGGTGAACAGGAAGGCGGTCTTGGTCGCGGGCGTGGCAATGCGGATGTCGGACGCCATCGCGACGATCGCGCCGGCGCCGACGCAGACCCCGTCCAGCGCGGCCACGATCGGCTGCGGGCAGGCCCGCATCGCCTTCACCAGGTCGCCGGTCATCCGCGTGAAATCGAGCAGGCCCGGCATTTCCATCTCGGTCAGCGGGCCGATAATCTCGTGGACGTCGCCGCCGGAGCTGAAATTGCCGCCTGCGCCGGCGATCACCACCGCCTTCACGTCGCGGGCGTAGACGAGCGCGCGGAACGTGTCGCGCAGTTCGGCATAGCTTTCGAACGTCAGCGGATTCTTCCGCTCCGGGCGGTTCAGCGTGATCGTGGCGACGCCATCCGCAAAAGCCCATTTGAAATGCGACGGCGCGAAACTTTCAGGATTCATGCAATCTCCACCGCCTCGCCGGTCCGCTCGGAAAGGACGAGGTCTAGAACAAGGGCGGCGACCTCCTGCGGGGCGATCAGGCGGCCGGACGGATTGAGCCGGGCAAGTTCAGCGCGCGCGTCTTCGGCGCTGCGGCCGGTCTTGGCGGTGATGGTCGCCACCGACTGGACGGTCATCTCGCTGTCGACGAAACCCGGGCAGACCGCGTTCACCCGCAAAGCGCTGTGCGCATATTCGGCGGCGAGCGCGCGGGTGAGGCCGACCGCACCGTGCTTGGCCGCGATATAGGGGGCGGCGTAGGCGAAGCCGTAGAGCCCCGCCATCGAAGCGATCGTGACGATCCGCCCGGCCTCGGCCGCGACCAGGTCGGGCAAGGCCGCCTGGCAGCAATGGAAGAGGCCGTCGAGATTGACCGCGAGCATGTCGCGCCACAGCTCTTCGGACACCTTGGCGAACGGCACCCCTGCCGCCGCCCCGGCATTGGCGACGAGGATCGAGATCGGCCCCTGCGTGTCGCGCGCCATCGCGAATGCGCGTTCGACTTCCTCGCGCACCGTTACGTCCGCCGGCGCGACGAGCGCGTCGAAATCCCCGCTCGCCACCTCCTCGAGCTTGTCGCGGCGGCGGCCGACCAGGGTCAGCTTCGCCCCTTCCGCGGCGAGCGCGCGGGCAATGGCCGCGCCGATACCGGTGCCGCCGCCGGTCACCACCGCATGCTGTCCCGCCAGTTTCATGCCTTCAGCTCCGCTTCGCGCTGCAGGTTTCGCGCGAGCTGCGCCATCCCGCCGAGATAGGGCGGCGGCACCGCGACGCCGCGATAATCCTGGCCCGCGGCCGCGCGCAAAGTCCACATCGGATCGACGAGGTGCGGCCGCGCCAGCGCGACGAGGTCGGCGCGCCCGGCGGCGAGGATCGAGTTGACGTGATCGGGCTCGTAGATGTTGCCGACGGCCATGGTCGAGACCCGCCCCTCGTTGCGGATCTGGTCGGCGAACGGCGTCTGGAACATGCGGCCATAGACCGGTTTGCAATCCGCCCAGGTCTGGCCGGCCGAGACGTCGATCAGGTCGGCGCCCGCCTCGGCAAAGGCGCGGCCGATCAGAACCGCCTCATCGGGCGTCACGCCTTGGTCGCCCATCCAATCATTGGCCGAGATGCGGACCGACATGGGCTTTTCCGCCGGCCAGGCGGCGCGCATCGCGGCGAAAACTTCGAGCGGGAAGCGCAGCCTGTTCCCCAGGCTTCCGCCATATTCGTCGGTGCGCCTGTTGGTGAGCGGCGTGATGAAGCTCGACAGCAGGTAACCGTGGGCCGCGTGAAGCTCGACCATGTCGAACCCGGCTTCGGCGCCCATCCGGACCGATGCCACGAACTGCTCGATCACGGCATCCATGTCGGCGCGGGTCATCGGCCGCGGCACCTGGTTCTGCGGCGACCAGGCGACGTCCGACGCCGCCATTACCGGCCAGTTGCCGCCATCGAGCGGGACGTCATAGCCTTCCCAGCCGACCCTGGTGCTGCCCTTCGGGCCCGAATGACCGAGCTGGAGGCAGAATTTCGCCTTTGAGTTGGCGTGGACGAAGTCGACGATCCGTTTCCACGCCGCGACATGCTCGGGCGCATACACGCCCGTGCAGCCCGGCGTGATCCGCCCCTCCGGCGAGACGCAGGTCATCTCGGTATAGACCAGCCCCGCCCCGCCCTGGGCGCGGGTGCCGTAATGGACGAGATGGAAGTCGTTCGGCGTGCCGTCCTGCGCCGAATACATCGCCATCGGCGAGACGACGACCCGGTTCTCGAGGCGCATCTCGCGCAGCCGGTAGGGCGCGAACATCGGCGGGGCGGGATCGTTGACCGGCGTGCCGACCGCCTTGGACTGGAACCAGCGCTCGACGCTCTCCAGCCAGGGCCGGTCGCGCAGCCGCAGATTTTCGTGGCTCACGCGCTGGCTGCGCGTCAGCAGCGAATAAGCGAACTGGATCGGCTCGAAATGGAGGTAACGGTCCAGCGTCTCGAACCATTCGGTCGAGTTGCGCGCGCTGTTCTGGAGCTTCAGCACCTCGAGGTTGCGTTCGGCGCGATATTCCTCGAGCGCTTCGGCGCGCCCCAGCCCCGGCCGGTTCAGCACCTCGGCCAGCTTGATCGCGTCCTCCAGCGCCAGCTTGGTGCCCGATCCGATCGAGAAATGGGCGGTATGCGCCGCGTCGCCGAGCAGGATCAGATTCTCGTAATGCCAGCGGTCGCAGATTATGCGGCGGAAATTGAGCCACGCCTCCGGACCTTTGAGGTGGGCCGCGTTGGACATGAGCGCATGGCCGTCCAGATATTGGGCGAAGATGCGCTCGCACAGGGCGATCGCCTGCGCCTGGTCCATGCGGTCGAGGCCGAGCCCTTCCCAGGTCTCCGGGTCCATCTCGACGATGAAGGTCGAGAGGTCATCGTCGAAGCGGTAGGCGTGCGCCCACACCCAGCCCGCCTCGGTCTGCTCGAAGGCGAAGGTGAAGGCGTCGAATGTCTTGTGCGTGCCGAACCAGAAGAACTTGTTCTTCCGCACCTGCACGTCGATCCCGAAATGCTCCTGGTAGCGGGTGCGGATGCGGCTGTTGGCGCCGTCGGCGGCGATGACGAGGTCGTAATCGGCCCAGTCGGCGAGGTCCGGGCTCGCCTCATGCTCGAAGTGCAGGACGACGCCGAGCTCGCGCGCCCGCTCCTGCAGGATCGCGAGCAGCCGCTTGCGGCCGATGCCGATGAAGCCGTGGCCCGAAGAGCGCACCACCTCGCCGTGGATGTGGAAGTCGATATCGTCCCAATGGGCGAATTCGTCGCGGATCGTCGCGCCGCTCACCGGATCGTTGGCCATCAGATTCTCGACCGTCTGGTCCGAAAAGACCACGCCCCAGCCGAACGTATCGTCGGCGCGGTTGCGTTCGAACAGGTCGATGCGGTGCGCCGGATCGCGCAGCTTCATCGATATCGCGAAATAGAGCCCGGCCGGTCCCCCGCCCAGGCACGCGATCCGCATCATCCTCTCCCGTCTTTTCGGGCGAGGCTAGGAGGCCTCAGGAGCGCTGGCAAGCCTCAGCGCTGCGCCAGATCCCTGGCGTAGATGACCAGCTCGGTGCGGCTGCCGACTCCCAGTTTCTCATAGACCTTGTGGAGGTGGACCTTCACCGTGCCCTCGGCGATGCCGAGCAGGTTGGCGATGTCGCGGTTGCGGAGGCCCTGGACGACGAGATCGACCACCGCGCGCTCGCGGGCGCTGAGCTGGGCCATGCCGTCGCTGCCGACGCTGTCGAAGGCAAGCCCGCGCTCCTCCATCGCCGGATCGATCCAGCGCCCGCCTTCGCGCACCTCCTCCAGGCAGCGCAGCAAGGTATCGGGCGGGCTGTCCTTCAGCACGAGGCCCTGCACGCGCAGGCTGAGCGCCTCGGCGATCTGGCGGCCGTCGATCGCGGCGGTGAGCAGCACCACCGGCCGCTCGTCGCCCTGCGCGCGCAGCGTCCGCAGCACGTCGAGCCCGTTATGCCCGGGCATCTGCACGTCGAGGATCAGGATGTCGGGATTGGCGGCGGCCAGCTTCTCGAGCGCCGCCGTACCGTCGGCGACCGACGCGGCGATGTCGTAGCCGCTCTTGCGGAGCAGCATCTCGAGGCCCGAAACGACGATCGGATGGTCGTCGGCAATCATGATCTGGGTCATGCGCTGGCTCCTTTGAATGGCAGTGCGATGGCGAGACGGGATCCGCTGCGGTCGGTGGCGAGCTTCAACTGCCCGCCGAGATTGTGGACGCGCTCCTTGAGCGAGCGTGGGCCGAGGCCACGCCGGGCGAGTTCCTCGTCGCCGAACTCGCCCGCGGTGGGAAAGCCGCCACCATCATCCTCGACGTCGAGGTGGAGGCGGCCGTCGCACAAGGCGGCGCGGATCAGGATGTTGCGCGCGCTGCCGTGGCGGACGGCATTGGCGACCGCCTCGCGGATCAGCTGATCGATGTCGTGCTGCAGCTCGGGCAGCACGGCGATCGCCGAGGGGTCGACGCGAATCTGGCAGTCCACGCCCCATTGCCGCTCGAGCCGCCGGCACAAGGTGGCGATGCGCTGGCCGAGATCGACGCTGCGCCCGTCGCGGGGCAGCTCGCGCAGCCCGCCGATCAGGCTGCGAAGGTCGCGCTGCTCCTGCGCAAGCTGAAGCTGGAGCTCCTCGAGGTCGTCGTCGATCGCCAGGCCCTGCGCGGCGGCGAGCCGCAGCCCCTGCAGCTTCAGCGCCATGCCGGCCTGGAACTGGACCACGCTGTCGTGCAGGTCGCGCGAGAGCAGCAGCCGCGCCCGCGACGACGCCGCCTCCTCGGTCGCGGCGAACAGGGCGGCGCGCTCGAAGGCGGCCGAGATCTTTTCGCCGACGCGGCCCGCAATGACGAGGTCGTCGGAGCAAAGGCCCGGGATCCCCGCTGCAAAGATATGGCCTTGGTAGCCCTCGGCCCGGATCGGCACCGCCAATCCCTGCTCGATTCCCGTGGCCGTGGCGAGGCCGCGATCGACGGCGTCGCTGCGGCGCGCCAGGATCCGGGAATAGCCGTTGCGGACCAGCGTGCGATTGCGGCGCAGGTCGAACAGGAACGGGCTTTCAGCAAGGTCCTCCGCCACCGTGCAGGGAAAGGCCTCCGGTCCGACCTTTTCCTCGCGAAACACGCCCTGTTCGAGCGTCGCGACATTCAACCAGGGCTCCTCGCTGTCCGACCAGACCAGCACGACCTTCCCCGCGCAGAGCTCGTGTGCGGCATGTTCGAGCGCCGGCAGAACCGGTGGCTCGGGGCTGTCCGCCACTTCGGCGAACAGCGAATGGCCCCGCCGGCCGCGCATCACCCCGAACTGGTTGACGCCGAACCAGATGATCATCAGCGACAGCACGACGAGATTGCTGGCACGCAGGAAGAAGCGCTGGAGGTCGAAGCCGGCCCGCAGCCCGCTCTTCGCCACCAGTCCCGCCGCGAAGAAGACGAGGACGATCAGCAGGACGGTTAGCGTTGCCTCCCGCCAGCCCCACCGCATCGCCGCCGAGAGGACGAGAAAGATGAAGATACCGAAGAACGGGCTCGCGTAGCCGCCGGTCAGCGCAGTGAGCCCGGTGAAGGCGGCGAGATCGACCACATGCGCCGGCGCCCCGAGCCGCGTCTCCAGCCACCAATTGTCCCAGGTCGCCGCGAGCAGGACCGCGGACAGCGCGGCATAGCCGAGCAGCATGAACTTTGCGGCCGGCGCGAAAACCAGCGGCTGGCTCGGCTCGAGCGAGACGGCGATGGCGAACAGCAAGGCGAGCAGCAGGCGGCAGGTGCTGATCACCCGCCCGGAGCGGTGCTGGAACGCGCGCTGGATCATACCCCCACCATGCGCGCAGCCTATGTCATTTGGAACAGTCTGAACATCCTTTGCGCACAGCGCGTTGCAACGCCTTCGGCAAGGGGTCAGGCCGCAGGAACGATCCCGATCGTGGCGTGCAGCCGCATCTCCGCGCCCGGCGCCAGGACACGCATGCCGAGCGCCGGCCACTCCTCTTCGGGCGCGTTCAGCGCGGCATTGGCGTGGGTCACCGGCTCGGCGACGTAGAGCCCACCTTCGGAAGGCGAATAAAGCTGGAAGAAATGCGCGTCCGGCGACGCTAGCGTCGTCGCAAACGGCCGCGCCGGCGTCGTCATGCGGGCGAACCCGCCCCAGCCGCCGAAGCCGTTGTCGAGGTCCTGCCCGCACACCCGCCGGTCGCGCAGGTCGTAGCGTCCGGTAGCCGGCACCTGCGCGACCGGCAGGACGTCGGCGTCGATCGTCCAGGCGGTCGCGACCTCGGTGTCGAGGATCGTGTCGGCGGTGCAGGGGAAATAGGGATGCTGGCCGAGCCCGCACGGCATCGGGGAGTCGGAGAGATTGCGGCACGAAAGCACGATCTCGAGCCCGTCCGGGCGCAGCTGGAAATGCTGGTGCGCCTCGTAGCGCCACGGCCATTCGCCCGGATCGTGCCGGAACAGCAGTTTCGCGCCGTCGCCCGACCGCTCCACGATTTCCCAAGGCGCGAGCCAGCCGTCACCGTGCAGGGGGCTGGCGTCACTCGGCATGTTGCGGGACAGCCGCACTTCGCGACCGCGGAAGACGAATCGACCGTCGCGAATGCGGTTGCAATAAGGCACCAGTGGAAAGGACGCGGCGTCGAGCGGCCCGGCGGGTACGCCTTCCGCGCCACGCAGGACCGGCGTCGTGCGGCCATCGGCGATATGGTCGAACCGGGCAATGCTGCCGCCGATCTCCGGCGCCAGGTCCACCTGAAGCGGCCCGGACGCGAGCCGGATCATTTGGGCCGCCTTTTCAGTATTAACCCTAGCTGTTGCAAGTCGTCAGCCCTGCGTAACTCTCTTGTGGGTAAATCGAAGTTAATCCTTGCTCAGTGATTCGGGCGCAAGGTATCTTGAATCCCAGGGACAGAGTGGGACGGGGTGTGTGATGAGTAGACTTGTCAAAGATTTTATCGAAATCCGCGATACGACTTCGCTCGACGCGCTGATCGAGCGCCTGATCGAGGTGCGCGCCAGCCTGCCGGGCGGCGCGGAAGCGGAAGTGAAGATGCGCGGCGACGACATTTTCGGTCGCCAGCTCGCGGTCGCTTACTATCGGCCCCAGACGCAGGAAGAAGCGGAGTGCGACGCGCGCTACGCCGAGGCCTATCGGGAATCGCGCCAGCGCGAGCTGTCGCGGCTCGAGGCCGAACTGGGCGTCCAGTGCAGCGTTCCGGGTCGCCGCCGCGGCGGTCTGCGGGCGGTCGCCTAAGCCTTTTCTCCGTTCGCGACGGGATACGAAGAGCGGGTGCGCCACCGGGCGCGCCCGCTCTTTGCGCGTCTGCGCCGCGCTCACCATTCGGCAAAGCTGCCGTCGGAATGCCGCCAGACCGGATTGCGCCAACGGTGGCGGTCCTTGTCGGCTTCGCGCACGGCCGCCTCGTCGATCCCGACGCCGAGGCCCGGCCCCTGCGGGATCGGCAGATAGCCGTCCTGTGGCGTCAGTACGGCCTTGTCGGTAACGAAGCTCAGCAGGTCGTGGCCGACATTGTAATGGATGCCGAGGCTCATCTCCTGAATCGCGACATTGGGGGTGCAGGCGGCGAGCTGGAGGCAGGCCGCGAGCGCCAGCGGCCCGAGCGGGCAATGCGGCGCCACCGCGACATCATAGGCTTCGGCCATCGCCGCGATTTTGCGGCATTCGAGCAGCCCGCCGGCATGGCTGAGATCGGGCTGGATGATGTCGACCGCGCCTTTCTCGAAGAAGGGCTTGAAGTCCCAGCGCGAGTAGAGCCGCTCGCCAAGCGCGATCGGGGTCGAGACGAGCTGGGCGATGTGCGCGAGGCCCTCGGGATTTTCCGACAGCAAAGGCTCCTCGATGAACAGCAGGCCGAGCGGCTCGAGCACCTTGGCGAGCTGCTTGGCCATCGGCCGGTGGACGCGGCCGTGGAAATCGAGGCCGGCATCCATTCCTTCGGCCTGCACCGCCTCGACTCGCGCCACCACCTCGTCGAACGCCTTGGGCGTGCCGAGCCAGTCGAGCTCCGAAGTTGCGTTCATCTTGATCGCCGAGAAGCCCTGTGCGCGCCGCTGGCGGGCGGCCTCGCCGATCTCGTGGGGGCGATCGCCGCCGATCCACGCATAGGCGCGGATCTTGTCGCGCACCTGGCCGCCGAGCATTTGCCAGGCGGGCAGGCTCACCGCCTTGCCCTTGAGGTCCCACAGGGCCTGCTCGAGCCCCGCCAGCGCCGACATCAGCACTGGCCCGCCGCGATAGAAGCCGCCGCGATAGGCGACCTGCCAGATGTCCTCGATCCGGAACGGGTCGTGGCCGATGAAGCGGTCGCGGATCGGCTCGAACGCGCCGGCCACCGCTTCGGCATAGCCTTCGAGGCTCGCCTCGCCCCAGCCGACCGCGCCGTCGTCGCTCTCGACGCGCACGAACAGCCAGCGCGGCGGCACGAAGAAGGTCTCGATCCGCCCGATCTTCATGGGCCGACCTCCGGCATCGTCGCCTCGGCGGGCGCTTCGCGCAATCGGTCCTGGGCTTCCTCGATCTGCTCCCGGGCATGGGCGCCGCCGGACGCGGAAGGCGGCACGATCGGCACGACCAGGCAGACGCTCTGCGCCGGCAACACGTCGCGCCAGTCGGCGATGAGCTGCTTATAGGCGCGGCCGACGTTGCGAATGTTGCGGTCGAGATCGTAGAGGCCAAGCGCGTTGACGTTGCCGTTCTGCTCGCGCAGCGCGGTGTCCCAGTCGATCTGGTCGGTCAGCGAATACCAGGTGAAGCCCACGGTCGGGATGCCGACGTTGCGCAGCCGCAGCACATTGGCCCATTCCTTCCACAGCCACTGCACCGCCTCGTTGCCGTTCGGACCCTCGCGCAAATTGGTCTCGGTGTGCATCACCGGCAGGCGGTAGCGATTATAATATTGCCGCGTGATCTCCGAGTAGCCGAACACCTCGCCCGAGGCTTCGGTGAGGCCGTTGGCATGGACCCGATGCTCGTTGGTCCAGTAATAATCGTTGCCGAGAATGCAGTGCTGCTTCAGCCGGTTGCCGAGGAAGAAATGATATTCGTCCTTGGTCATCCCGTTATCCATCAGATACTCGTACATCTCGCTGTCGACCCGACGGCCGTAATTGAGATCGAGGCTGAGGAAGCGCTTCGAGTTCATGATCTCGGCCGGGCCGATCGCCTTGGGGCTGTCGGCGTGGAAATATTCCGAGGATTCGCTCTGGATGAAGATCGCGTCCGGGCGCCGCTTCAATATCTCCATCATCGCCAGCACATTCGCCTTCACGATATGCTTAAGCGCGGTGACGAACGCGCGGTCGGTGTGCATCTGCTCGTTCCACCAGCCATATTTGGCGGAGAAGGTCGCGCAGATGAACATCTCGTTGACCGGCGTGTAGAGCTGCACCCACGGAAAGCGCTCGGCGAAGGCGGCCGCATAGCCTGCGAAGAGCTGCGGGAAATCGGGGTTCTGGAAGTTGCCGATCCAGTCGGGCACGCCGAAGTGGCAGAGGTCGACGATCGGCGTGATGTCGCGCCGCTTCAGATCGGCGAAGGTGATGTCGGCAAATTCCCAGTCGTAGCGGCCGGGCGCCAGGAAGGTGCGGTGGATCGGCGGACCGTAGCGCAGATAGGTGATGCCGAGATCCTCGACGCAATCGAAATCCTCGCGCCAGCGCTCGTAATGGCCGCACACCTCCATCTGATCGACGCGGGTGCGGCCGTTGTTGATCGTCGGGATGCTGTTCTCGATCCCGGTCGCGAACATGAAATTAGCGATGGGGCCCTCCCTTGGGTACGCGCGTCATTCCTGGCGGCGCAAGCGCTCGCCCCCTTCACAAAGAGCAGCGCCCGATAAAGTTGCATGCAAGGCGTGGGCTGCACCGCCGTCGCGGCGGATTGAGGTCCCCGTCAGCCGGCGTAGGGACGGTCTTCGATCCCCACCACGCCCGGCCGCGCCACGAACAGGCCTCCGGCATGGGGCTGCGCCGCCAGCGCCTCGGCGTTGAGGCCGACCCGGGCAGAAGTGATGAAGAGCTGGTCGAGCGCGGGCCCGCCGAACGCGCAGCTGGTCGGGCGCTCCACCGGCAATTCGATCACGCGCAGCACCTCGCCTTCGGGCGAGAAGCGGCGCACGCACCAGCCGTCCCAGAAGGCGATCCAGAGGCAGCCTTCGGCATCCACCGTCATTCCGTCCGGATAGCCTTCCGCCACCTGGAAATGAGCGAAGATGCGCTTGTTCGACAACGTGCCGGCCGCATCCATGTCGAAGGCGAAGGTGGTCCGACGCCCGCTGTCATTATGGTATAGGGTGCGGCCGTCCGGACTGAAGGCGGGGCCGTTGGTGACCGCATAGCCGTCGTCGAGCCGGCTCCAGCCGCGGTCCTGGTCGAGCCGGTAGAGCGCGCCCGACGCCTCCTCCTCGGCATCGTCCATCGTGCCAGCCCAGAAGCGCCCCTCGCGGTCGACCTTGCCGTCGTTGAAGCGATTGGTCCGCCGCTCCGGCTCCGGGTCGCCGACCAGCTCGTAAATATCCTCTTCCGGGTCGACCAGCGCGAACCCGTTCTCGGTGCCGGCGACGAACCCGCCGACCGCGCGCGGCGCGAGCGAGCAGATCCGGAACGGCGTCTGCCAGGCCCTGATCGCGCCCTCGGCCGTCCGCCGCAGGATGCGATAGCCCTTGATGTCCAGCCAGTACAGCGCCTGCTCGGCAGCGACCCAGATCGGGCCCTCGCCGAGCACGGCCTGGCAGTCGGCCACGCATTTCGGGCTGTCGTCGCGCATGGTCCGTGGATAGCGTCGGCCGGTCGCCGATCAAGCGGTTTGGGACCCAATGCCCGTTTGGGCGTTGGAGCCGCAGGACGAGAGGAACGGGATGCGCTGGGCAGAAGGCTTGATTGCAGTCGATTGGGGTACCACCAACCGCCGTGCTTACCGGATCGAGCCCGGCGGCCGCCTCGCCGACGAGATGGAGGATGATCGCGGCGTGACCTCGGTCGACGCCGATGGCTTTCCCGCCGCGGTCGCCGAGATCCGCGCCCGGCTGGGCGACCGGCCGCTGCTGATGGCCGGCATGATCGGCTCCAACCGCGGCTGGCGCGAGGCGCCCTATGTCCCCTGCCCCGCCGGCCTTCCCGAGGTGGCCGCGAACCTGCTCTGGGTCGAACCGGGCCGCACCGCGATCGTGCCCGGCGTCTGCCATATCGAGGGCGCCCATGCCGACGTGATGCGCGGCGAGGAGGTGCAGATACTCGGCGCCTATGCCGCGGGCATGATCCCCGCCGACGCGCTCTGCTGCCACCCCGGCACCCACAACAAATGGGCGCGCATCGCCGACGGCCGCATCGCCGGTTTCCGCACGGTGATGACCGGCGAATTGTTCAACCTCCTCCGCGAGCACAGCATCCTCGCCGACCTCATGGCCGGGCCGGTCGCGCCCGGCCCCGCCTTCGAGGCGGGCGTCCGCCACGGCCTCTCCCACGACGACCTTCCCGCCGAGCTCTTCTCGGTCCGCGCCCGCTTCCTGCTCGGCAAGGCGCCGCGCGAGGAGGCCGCCGCTTATACGAGCGGGCTGCTGATCGGCTGCGACGTCCGCATCGGCCTGCGCGACGCCCCGCCCGGCGAAATCTTCGTGATGGGCCGGCCCGAGCTCACGGAACTGGTCGCCGCCGCGCTGGCCGTGGCGGGCCGCACCACGCGCGAAATCGACGGCGAGGAGGCGTTCCTGGCCGGGATCAGGCATCTGGCGGAGCTGACATTATGAGCGCGAGAAGCGAACTTCAGGCGTGGATGGCAGAGTGCCCGCTGGTGGCGATCATCCGCGGCGTGACCCCCGACGAGGTCGAGGCGATCGGCGACGCCTTGTTCGACGCCGGCCTGCGCATGATCGAGGTGCCGCTCAACTCCCCCGATCCGCTGGAGAGCATCCGCCGCCTCGCGCGGCGCTTCGGCGGCCGCGCGCTGATCGGCGCCGGCACGGTGCTCCACCCGGCCGAGGTCGAGGCCGTCGCGGACGCGGGCGGCACTCTGATCGTCTCGCCCAACACCAATGTCGGCGTGATCGAGGCGACGGCCCGCGCCGGGCTCGTCTCGATGCCGGGCTATTTCACCCCGTCCGATGCCTTCACCGCGATCCAGGCCGGAGCGACCGGCCTGAAATTGTTCCCGGCCGAGGGCGCCACGCCGACCGTGGTCAAGGCGCATCGCGCGGTGCTTCCGAAGGACCTGCCCTTGCTGGTCGTGGGCGGTGTCACGCCTGCATCGATGAAGCCGTGGCGCGATGCCGGCGCCGACGGCTTCGGCCTGGGCTCGGGCCTCTATCGGCCCGGCCAGTCGCCGGACGAAGTCAGCAGCCAGGCGCGCGCTTATGTCGCCGGCCTGGACCAGCCGGCATGAGGCCGCTCCGGATCGGCATCATCGGCTACGGCAAGATCGCGCGCGACCAGCACGCGCCCGCCATCGCCGCCTTGAACCGCTTCGAACTGGCGGCCTCGGTCAGCCGGAGCGGAAACGGGGCCGAGGGCGTGCCGACCTATGCCTCGCATGCCGAGATGCTGGCCGCCGGCGGCCTCGACGCGGTGGCGATCTGCACGCCGCCCGGCGCGCGCTATCCGATCGCGCGCGACTGCATCGAGGCCGGCCTGCAGGTGCTGCTCGAAAAGCCGCCCGCCGTCACCTTGAGCGAGATCGAGGACCTCGCCTGCCTCGCCGAGGCGAAGGGGGTGACCTTGTTCGCCACCTGGCACGCGCGCTACAATCCGGCGGTCGAGGCGGCGGCGAAAGCCCTGGCCGGCGAGCGCGTCGCCTCGATGGAGATCGTCTGGCGCGAGGACGTACGCAAATGGCATCCCGGCCAACAATGGATCTGGGAGCCGGGCGGCTTCGGCGTCTTCGATCCCGGCATCAACGCCTTCTCGATCGCCACCCGGATTTTCCCGGGCACCTTGTTCGTCAAGGACGCCGTCCTCCGCGTCCCGGAGAACCGCCAGGCGCCGATCGCGGCCGACCTCCACTTCGCCAGCCCGGCCGCGGACGCCGCCATGCCGGTCACGCTCGACTGGCGGCACAGCGGCGACGAAGCCTGGACGATCGATGTGCGGACCGTATCGGGCAAACGGCTTGAACTCAGCGAAGGCGGATCGCGCCTCACGATCGATGGCGCGCCGGTCGCGGCCGAGGGTCCGGGCGAATATCCGGCGATCTACGAACATTTCCTCGATCTCGTCGACACGCGCACCTCGGACGTGGACGTCCGCCCCCTGCGCTTGGTCGCCGACGCCTATCTGGTCGGCCGCCGCGCCACGGTCGCCCCGTTTGAGGATTGAGGGTGGGAGGAGCTTCAACGCCTGGATTGATCGACCTGCTTGTCCCGGAACTCGTGTGGACGCGTAGCGCCGGTGACGGCCTTCGACCCATTGCAGATATCAATTTCGACACGGTCACCGCCGTAAGTCGGGGCTAGCGGCCTCGATCGCGGATCACCTTGTGTATGGCCGTCGCCGCAGCCGTTCCAGCCGGCTCCGGGTCTCTTCGCGAAGTAACCGCGATTCCTCGCAGGCGGCGTCTGCCCGCCGGATCAGCCTTTCGGTCCCATCGAAGCCCTTGCTGACAAGCGCGTCCCGAGTCACGTCCATGACGTGGTGCACCAGGGCCAGAACCGTTCCCGCATCGTCGCGGACCGGCCAGTTCACCGGGCGCCAGTAACGCTTCTTCCACTGCCCTTCCGGATCCATCACGTCGTAGCGCTGGACTTTCATGGCTTGCCGCGAACCGGAGGCGCGCGCTTCGCTCACCGATTGCTTGAGGTTTGCAACTCCGTCTGCGCCGGCAACCGCAGGATTGTCCGGAAAGGCCTGAAACATATCGCGCCCGACGAGGCCATCGCGCTGCCGCATGGTCGCCGCGAGGTACGCGTCATTGGCATCAATGATCTCGAACTCGGGCGTCATCAGGAGGAACGGCATCGGCGCGCCCGAATAGACCTCCCGGTAAATCAGCTGGGCCACCCGGCGCTTCCCGGTCAATGTCCGAAGGTGGCGTTGTGCGATCGCGCTGGTCATGATCTGATACTCAATGCTGCTTGTATCAGCCTGCCCTCGCTGGATTTCCTCGTCAAACGGGATTCTCGCCATTCCACCCGTAGCGTTCGCCCCTGCAATGACGGCGAACCTACCGACGCCCGCTAATGACCCATAGCGGACATTCGGACATGGCGTTGCAAGTCACACCATGCTACCGGTTCGCACCGCCCGCACTTGGCTGCCCGCGTTGAGAATTGGATCAACTCCTATGATCCTGACGCGGAGAGCCCTTGCATGGAACCCACTATCCTCATTCTGCTGGCGGAAGATGAGTCGCTCATAGGGCTGAACTTGCAGGACGCGCTCGAAGAAGGGGGCTACGCAGTTCATTACGTCGCCTCCGGGAAAGACGCGATGGCCACTGTCGAACGAAACGAGCCGATACTCTCCGGCATCATACGGATATCCGGATCGGCGGGGGCCCCGATGGCTGGGAGATCGCTAGGCGCGCGCGGGAAATAAATTCGCACATCCCCATCATCTATATGTCTGGCGACAGTGCACACGAACATGGCTCGAGGGGCGTTCCTGAGAGCGTGATGCTCCAGAAGCCGTTTGCCCCTGCTCAGGTTGTCACGGGCCTCTCGACGCTGTTGAACGAAGCACCAAAGCCCGCTTAGCGATCGTCTGCTTGCCAGGCTTGGCGGACGTACCGAGTTCGCCCTCCTGCGTCATTACCAGGCGCGGAACG
>JAFAEZ010000093.1 GCA_023423775.1 Pseudomonadota bacterium | reverse complement strand
CCTTGGAGCGCCAGGCGGCGAGACGGGCGGGGGTGGGGCGGCTGAGCAGCAGGGTCGTGCCGAAAGTGCGCTCGATCGCGGCCTCGACCTCGGGGCGCATCGCCTCGACGATCCGCCGCAGGCTGCGGATCCGCTCCGATCGCTGCTCGATCGTCTCGAGATTGTCGCGGATCGGCTGCTCGCGTGGGATGTCGGAAAGCGCACCGAAGATGGTGGCGATGAAGCCCGGCGCCTCGATCTCGCCCGTGCTGGTGAGACGCACGCCGCGATGGCCGGGTGCGGGGTCGATATAGACGAAGCGGCGGTCGACTTCGCGCCGCGCCGGCCGGCGGTGGAGCGCGTCGAGCGCGGGGCCGAACGGCGCATTGGCGAGGACCGAGCCGTCGATCAGCACGGCGCTCGCGCACTCGCCGACTGCCCACTGGCGCGGCAAGGCGTGGCGCAGGAAGCGCTCGCGACCGGGCCATTCCTGGCCGCGCTTCTCCAGCGCGCGATCGAGCTCGGCCACCTGGAAAGGCGGGAAGGCGCCGGGGAAGCTGGCGGTGGCGCGGGCGGCGAAAGCGAGCTCGGGGGTGGCGGCGAGGCCGCGCTGCTCCCCGCCGCGGTCGCGGAAGGAGAGGGTCAGGCGGTGCTCGGTCTCGGTCACTTCCTCCGGCGAATGGAGCCGGAGCCGCTCGGGATGGCCGTGGAAATCGGTGACGGTCACGAACAGGTCGAGCGGCTGGTAATGCGGCAGTAGCGGCGGCCCGACCGGGCCGTTCGCCATCGCGTCCAGGGCGTCGAGCAGCAAATGGGTGAAACCTTCGCCGCCGAAGGGCGGGGCGAACCAGCGCGCCTTGACGAAACTCGCCAGCTTGGTGCGGACCTCCTCGCGATGATCGGCCTGGACGGTCTGCTCGACGGTGCCGCCGCGCCGCGCCGACAGCGCCCACGCGACCGGCACAGCGATCTTCTTGGCGAATCGCGACATCGGGTGGACGCCCGGATCGACGAGGCGGTCGACATCGGCGGTTTCCAGCCACAATTCGGTGAGCGGATCGAGCGAACGCCCGGTCGCGATCGCGTCGCCGAGGAAGATGGCGTTGATCCCGCCCGCGCTGGCACCGGCGAGGATGTCGACCAGCACGCGCAACTCGATGCCGCATTGCTCGGCCATCGCCTGGAGCAGCCGGTGATAGACATCGGCCGTGCCGGTGGTGGGCTCACCGCCATTGTGGAAGCTCTGGCTCGCCTTGGCGAGGCGCCAAATTTCCTTGGTGATTCCATGCATGTAGACGGCGAGGCTAACGCCGCCATAGCAGACCAGGGCCAGCCGTAATTCCTTCTCGCGCATCGCCGGCAACCTGCCAGCAGGCTTGGTTCGTGTCGAGCGAAGTTGGTTCCCGCGCCGTTAACCAATTCGGACTCTTTATCCCGCTTCCGGCTCGACTCACCGACTCGTGCGGGACTCGTTTAACATCCGCAATTATGCCCCACCCCCAGAGATCAAGGGGTAATCCATGATTGTATCGAAAAACCGCCGTCGCGGCGGACAGGCCATTTTTGCGCTTGCCGCCGCCGGGTTGATCACGATGCCCGTGCGCGCCGATACGCCCAAGCCGTTCACGCCGAAGCTCGATGTCGTCAGTGTCATCGATGCCGACCGCGACGTGGTGGCGACGCCCGAGCCGGAGGCCGTCCAGGCCGCGCCGACGCCCGAACCCGCCTACGAGGCGCTCGGCGAGGGCGAAGCCAGCTATTACGGCCATGAGCTGGCCGGCAACCGCACCGCCAGCGGCGAGCGCTTCGATCCGCAGGCGCTGACCGCGGCGCACCGTACGCTGCCGCTCGGCAGCAAGCTGCGCGTCACCAACAAGGCCAACGGCAAGTCGGTGATCGTCCGCGTCAACGACCGCGGTCCGTTCGCCAAGCGCCGCGTCCTCGACATGTCGCTCGCCGCTGCACAAAAGCTCTCAATGCTGCGCGCCGGCAAAGCGATAGTGCGGATGGAGCTGCTGCGCTGACGCGCTTGTCCTGAATTTTCGCGCGCCCGCGCTTTCCCCTTCCCAAGCTCCTCGCCCCTGCGTAAGTGTATCGCCAGTCTGATACACAGCGGGAAGAGGGTAATATGATCAAGCACATAGTGTTGGCAGGCGTCGCGACTCTGAGCGTCGCCGCCGCCACCACTCCGGCCTTTGCCGCCGAGTCCGTCGTCGTTCCGGTCGCCGCCAGGGGCAAGCCGCAGCTCGGCGCCTGGGGCGTCGATCTGGAGGGCATGGACAAGAGCGTTAAGCCCGGCGACGACTTCTTCGGCTTCGCCAACGGCAATTGGGCCAAGACGACCCAAATTCCCGCGGACCGTTCGAGCTGGGGCGGCTTCGGTGTCCTGCGCGACCTTTCGGACCAGCGCACCCGCGCGATCATCGAGGAAGCCGCCGCGACCAAGGCGCCGGCCGGAAGCAACGCGCAGAAGGTCGGCGATTATTTCGCGAGCTTCATGGACGAAGCCGGCATCGAGGCGAAGGGCATCGCCCCGCTGAAGCCGTTCCTCAATCAAGTCGCGGCGATCCGCACGACCACCGATCTCGCCCGGTTCATCGGCGAGGCCAACCGGACCGGCATCGCCACCCCGATCGGCGCGGCCGTGATCCAGGACCTCAAGGACAATAGCCGCTACGGCGTCTATGTCGGCCAGGGCGGCCTCGGCCTGCCCGACCGCGATTATTATCTCGACGACAAGAATCCGAAGTTCGTCGAGGCGCGGGCCAAGTACAAGCAGCATGTCGCCACCATGCTGCGCCTCGCCGGCATCGCCGATGCCGAGGCGAAGGCCGAGCGCATCTACGATCTCGAGAAGAAGATCGCGACCGCGCACTGGTCGCGCGTCGAGCAGCGCCAGATCGAGAAGCTCTACAATCCGATGGCCGAAGGCGACCTCGCCAAGAACCTGCCGGGCTTCGACTGGGCGACCTATCTCAAGGCGGCCGGCGTCGCGGGCCAGCCGCAGGTGATCGTCGCCCATCCGAGCGCGCTCGCCGGGGCGGCCAAGCTGGTCCAGTCCGAGCCGCTCGACACTTGGAAGGACTATCTGACCTTCCACACGATCGCTGCGGCCGCGCCGCTGCTGCCGAAGGCATTCGTCGACGAGAATTTCGCGTTCAACGGCAAGATTCTGCAGGGTACGCCGCAGATCAAGGACCGCTGGAAGCGGGGCGTGGACCTGGTCGGCGGCGGTATGGGCGAGGCGGTGGGCCAGCTCTATGTCGCGAAATATTTCCCGCCCGAGGCGAAGGCCAAGGCCGACGAGCTGGTCAAGAATCTGATTGCCGCGATGGACAAGCGTCTCGCCGCGCTCGACTGGATGACGCCCGAGACCAAGGTCAAGGCGCGCGCCAAGCTCGCCGCCTTCACGCCCAAGATCGGCTATCCCGACAAGTGGCGCGATTATTCGAAGCTGGAGATCGTGCCGGGCGACGCGGTCGGCAATGCGCTCCGCGCCAACGCCTTCGAATATCAGCGCAACCTCGACAAGCTCGGCCAGCCGGTCGATCGCAGCGAGTGGGGCATGTATCCGCAGACGGTGAACGCCTACGCCAACCCGCTGCTAAACGAGATCGTTTTCCCGGCCGCAATCCTGCAGCCGCCCTTCTTCGATCCGAACGCGGACGACGCAGTCAATTATGGCGGCATCGGCGCCGTGATCGGCCACGAGATCAGCCATCATTTCGACGACCAGGGCAGCAAGTTCGACCCCAAGGGCAACATGTCGGTCTGGTGGAGCCCGCAGGACATCGCCAAATTCAAGGCGCTGACCGATCAGGTCGTGAAGCAATATGGCGAATATGAGCCGCTGCCGGGCACCAAGGTGAATGGCGAGCTGACGCTTGGCGAGAATATCGCCGATCTGGCCGGCCTCACCATCGCCTATGACGCCTATAAGATGTCGCTGCACGGCAAGCCGGCGCCGGTGATCGACGGCTATACCGGCGACCAGCGCTTCTTCCTCGGCTTCGGCCAGGTGTGGCGCAACAAATATCGCGAGGCTTTCCTCCAGCAGATACTCACGACGGACGAGCACACGCCGGGCCATTTCCGCCCGAACGTCGTGCGCAATTTCGATCCCTGGTACGCGGCGTTCGGCGTCAAGGACGGCGCGCTCTACCTGCCGCCGGAAAAGCGCATCAAAATCTGGTAAAATTCCGGGTGACGTATGGACCGGCTCTGGTGTAGCCGGTCCATATCGTTCGATTTATTCCGGGGAGAGGAAGGCTGAACAGGAAAGCCTTCTATGTGTCGGCCGCCGCGGCCGGATTGCTGCTGACCGCCTGGGCATCGACCAGCATCTCGTTCAATTGGCAACCCGTTCCCGAGCAGATCAAGGGCAACGAAGCCGACGCGCTGTCGATCGGCGAGGCCAAGCGCAAGGGCCCGAGCCTGGTCGATTACGGCCGGCTCGACGCGCGCCTGCAGCGGCTTTCCGAGGAGGATTCGATGGTCGGCCTCGCGGTCGGCGTGATCGAGGACGGCGAAATCCGCTTCCTCAAGGGCTATGGCGTCACCGATGCCGGGACCGGCGAACCGGTCACCACCGACACGATCTTCCGCTGGGCCAGCGTCTCCAAGGGCGTGGCCGCGGATATGGTCGCCAAGCTCGCCGACGAGGGGAAGCTCTCGCTCTACGAGCCTGTCTCCAAATATTCGGCGTCGCTGCGGCTGCCGGGCGGCAACGAGCATAAGGCGACGGTGTCGGATCTACTCTCGCACCGCCTCGGCTTGTTCGGCCATGCCAATGACGCGCGCCTGGAGGATGGCGGCGACCCGCGCCTCCTGCGCGCCAACCTCGCCACGCTCAATGCGATCTGCCCGGTCGGCAACTGCCATTCCTACCAGAATGTCGCCTATGACGCGGCCAGCGAGATCGTCGAGCGCGTCACCGGCCAGACCTATCAGGACGCGGTCCGCGAGCGCCTGTTCCTGCCGCTCGGCATGCGCAGCGCGACGCTGACCCGCGACGGGCTGCTCGGCGCCAAGAGCTGGGCCAAGCCCCATCGCGGCGGCAAGAATTCGCGGCCGGTGGAAGTGACCGACAGCTATTATCGCGTGCCCGCCGCGGGCGGCGTCAACAGCTCGATCAAGGATCTGGCGATCTGGATGAAGGCGCAGATGGGCGAGGAGCCCGATGTGCTCCCGCCCAAGGTGCTCGAAAGCGTGCAGTCACCGCGCGCCGCGACGCCGGGGGAGCGGGCGCGGATGCGCAAGTTCCGCGAGCGGCTGAACGCGGCGAGCTACGGCCTCGGCTGGCGGGTCTACGATTATGCCGGCCACAATGTGATCGGCCACCGCGGGGGCGTCACCGGCTACCGCTCGCTGATCATGTTCGATCCAGCGAAGAAGAGCGGTGTCGTCGCGCTCTGGAACTCGTCGACCGCGCAGCCGGGCGGGCTCGAATTCGAGGTCATGGACATGATCTACAAATTGCCGCGCAAGGACTGGCTGGATCTCGACGGCAAGACCGGCCCGACGCCGCAGCCGCAGGAAATGCTCACTCCAGACGGAGGTTCGCCCAGATAGGCAGGTGATCGGAGGCCTTGCGGGACGCGGCGCTGAAATGGGCGCCGCTCTCGACGATCTCCACCCCGTCGCTGGCCATGATCCGGTCGAGTTGCGCGATCGGCCGCCGCGCGTGGAAGCTCCGCCCGCAATCGGCGAAGCGGAACTGGTGGCCGAAGTCGCGCAGGCAGCCGCCCTGCGCGCTCCATTCGTTGAGGTCGCCCATCAGGATCGTCGGCGGCTGGTCGTGGCGGTTGGCGAGATGAGCGAGGATCGCATGCGCCTGCCGCCGGCGCCACAGGCCGGACAGATCGAGATGCATGCCGACGACGCGTATATGCGTGCCGTTGACGCTGAGATCGGCGAGCACGGCGCCGCGCGGTTCGAGCGAGGGGATGTGCAGGATCTCGCGGTCGATGATCTCGACGTCGCGCTTCACCAGAAGCGCATTGCCGTGCCAACCGATGCTGCCCTGCCGCGCCTCGAACGGCACCGGTTTATAGTTGCTATGCTCCTCGATCATGTGAAACGGCAGGGCGCTGAGGCGGGCGCCGAAGCGGCGGTCCGCCTCCTGCAGCGCGACCACGTCGGCGTCGACCTCGCGCAGCACCTCGAGGGTGCGCTCGGGCCGACGCCGGCGGTCGGTCCCGATCGCTTTGCGCATATTGTAGCTGGCAACCCGGATCATCTCGGCCTGCATAAAGGGGGCGCCGGCCCCGGCGTCAATGAAGGATCAGGCCCGGGCGCGCCCTGCTGCCCGGCCCAGGCTGTGGTCCAAAGCGCGCGCCGCCTTGTTGGCCGCACCGAGGATTGCCCGGTCCACTGTCGCTCCGTTCTCCGTCACCGCCACAGGCTGCAGGCCACTCGCGCGGGCCTCGAGCGTGCAGCGCAGGTCGTTGCCGCCGCGCGGTCCGTTCACGTCCGAGACGTGGATTGCGACATGGGTCAGCCGCTCCTCAAAGCGGCCGAGCCGCTCGCGCACGCGCTCCTCGATCTCCGCGGCGCGCTCACCGTTGCTGTCGACCTGATTGTCGGTGTGGATCTGGATGAACAAGTTCGGTCTCCTTCTTATGTTCTCACAAGGACAATGAAGGAGAGGGCGAAGGCGTTCCCGCGGCGAATACTGCAGGCGGCCGCGATTGGGCTGGATGGAGCGGCGGCGGGCGGCTAGTCGAAGGCGATGGCGAAAGCGCGCAAGAGATATGTGTGCCAGGCGTGCGGCTCGGTCAGCAGCCGCTGGCAGGGACAATGCAGCGACTGTTCCGAATGGAACAGCCTGGTCGAGGACGTGGCGGCGGTAGTGACTCCCTTTTCGGCGCGGCACGATCTGCGCTCCGGAGGCCGCGCCGTCGAGCTGGTCGGGCTCGATGCGGACGTGCGTCTGCCGGACCGCATGTCTACCGGCATCAAGGAGTTCGACCGGGCGCTCGGCGGCGGCCTCGTCGCCGGCTCGGCTACCCTCATCGGCGGCGATCCCGGCATCGGCAAATCCACCTTGCTGCTGCAGGCGGCCGCCAATCTTGCCAGCCGCGGTGCGCCGGTCGCCTATATTTCCGGTGAGGAAGCGGCCGACCAGGTGAGGCTGCGCGCGCGCCGGCTCGGCCTCGGCAAGGCGCCGGTCCAGCTCGCCGCCGCCACCTCGGTGCGCGACATCCTGACCACGATGGGGGAGGGGGCGCCGCCGGCCTTGCTGATCATCGATTCGATCCAGACCATGCATTCGGACCTGATCGAGGGCGCGCCCGGAACGGTGAGCCAGGTCCGCGCCTCCGCCCAGGAGCTGATCCGATTCGCCAAGGAATCGGGCACGGCCCTGGTGCTGGTCGGCCACGTCACCAAGGACGGCAGCATCGCCGGGCCGCGGGTGCTCGAGCATATGGTCGATACGGTGCTGAGCTTCGAGGGCGAGCGCAGCCACCAGTACCGGATCCTGCGCGCCGCCAAGAACCGCTTCGGCGGCACCGACGAAATCGGCGTGTTCGCCATGGAGGAAGAAGGACTGTCGGAGGTTGCGAACCCGTCGGCCCTGTTCCTCACCCATCGCGGCGAGGCGGTGTCGGGCGCGACCGTCTTCCCGGCGCTGGAGGGCACCCGGCCGGTTTTGGTCGAGATCCAGGCTTTGACCGTGCGTCTGGCGAGCGGCGCGACGCCGCGGCGGGCGGTGGTCGGCTGGGATTCGGGCCGACTGGCGATGATCCTCGCCGTGCTGGAAGCGCGCTGCGGGCTCAGCTTCTCAACCGCCGAAGTCTATTTGAACATCGCGGGGGGCTACCGGGTCAGCGACCCCGCCGCCGATCTTGCGGTCGCGGCGGCTTTGATCTCGGCCTTGTCCGAACGGCCGGTCCCGGCCGAGACGGTGGCGTTCGGGGAGGTGGCCTTGTCGGGCGAGTTGCGCCCCGTCTCGCACGGCGCCTTGCGCCTCAAGGAGTCGGCCAAGCTCGGCTTCGAGAAGGCCTATGTGCCGTCTTCGCTCGCCGGCGAGAAGAGCCCGCTCGGCCTCACCCGCTTCCGCACGCTCGGCGAACTCGTTGACCATCTGCTGGGCCGCCAGTAGCGCAGGTCGCCATGGCTGGTCTTACTGCTTTCGACATCATCGTGCTGCTGCTGGTCGGCGGCGGCCTGTTCTTCGGCTTCCTGCGCGGCTTCGTCGGCGAGGTGCTCTCGCTCGGCGCGTGGGTCGCCGCGATCGTCGCGCTCAAATTCTTCCACGGGCCGGTCAGCGCCGGGCTGGAGGGGCCGGTTGGCACGCCGTCCGGCGCGTCGGTTCTGGCCTTCGCCCTGATCTTCGGCATCGTCTTCGTCGCCGGCAAGCTGATCGCCGGCCGGATCGGCGGCGCCACGCGCAGCTCGGTGATAGGACCGGTCGACCGCGTGCTCGGCGCCGGCTTCGGTGCGCTGAAGGGCCTGATCGGCGCGACCCTGCTCTATCTCGCCGCGAACCTCGTCTACGACACGATCTGGGGCAAGGCGTCGGAACGGCCCGAATGGATGGCGACCTCGCGCACCTATCCGTTGCTCAACGCCAGCGGCCGGGCGATCGTCGACTTCGTCGAGGCGCGCCGCGAGCGTGAGCCGGACGAGGTGATCGGCGAGAACAAGGCGAGCAGCCGATGATCCGCCTGCACGACACGATGGCGCGGGCGAAGCGCGACTTCGAGCCCGCGGACCCAAGCCGGGTGACGATGTATGTCTGCGGCCCGACGGTCTACAACCGCGCCCATATCGGCAATGCCCGACCCTATGTCGTGTTCGACGTGCTCGCCCGGCTGATCCGCCACCATTATGGCGCCGACAGCCTCGCCTATGCGCGCAACTTCACCGACGTCGACGACAAGATCATCGACGCCGCCCGCGCCGAGGGCGTCGACCCGTCGGTCGTTACCGAACGCTACGAGCAGCTCTTCCTCGACGATATGGGCGCGCTCGGGGTGCTGCCGACGACCTACATGCCGCGCGCGACCGAACATATCGGCGAGATGATCGCGATGATCGCGCGGCTGATCGAGACCGGCCATGCCTATGAGGCGGACGGCCATGTCCTGTTCCACGTTCCCTCCGATCTCGATTATGGCGCGCTTGGCCGCCGCGACCGCGATGCGATGGTCGCGGGCGCCCGCGTCGAGGTCGCGTCCTACAAGAAGGATCCGGCCGATTTCGTGCTGTGGAAGCCCTCGCCCGAAGGCGTGATCGGCTGGGACAGCCCGTGGGGCCGCGGCCGGCCGGGCTGGCATATCGAATGCTCGGCGATGATCGAGCGCCATCTCGGCGAGACGATCGACATCCATGCGGGCGGGCACGACCTCATCTTCCCGCATCACGAGAACGAGATCGCGCAGAGCCGCTGCGCCCATGACGGCGCGCCGCTCGCCCGCTACTGGCTCCACAACGGCTTTCTCTCGATGGCCGGCGGCGAGAAGATGTCGAAGAGCCTCGGCAATGTCGTCACGGTCGGCGAGCTGCTGAGCGAGGGCCACAAGGGCGAGACTTTGCGCCTGGCCCTGCTGTCGGCCCATTATCGCCAGCCGCTGGAATGGTCGGCGCAGCTCATCGCCCAGAGCAAGGCGACGCTCGATCGCCTCTACCGCGCCGCGGGCGATGCCGAACCCGGCGAAGCAGAACCGTCCGTGATCGAAGCTCTGGCCGACGATCTCAATACGCCGCTGGCACTCTCGCGGCTGGCGGCGATCGACGATCCCGCCACCCTGCGGGCCAGCGCGGGCTTGCTTGGGCTGCTCGGCGCCGGCGCCACCCAGTGGTTCCAGGGCGAGGGCGACAGCGGGGTCGAGGCGCTGATCGAGGCGCGCGCGGCGGCAAAAAAGAATCGGGATTTCGCCGAGGCGGACCGGATCCGCGCCCAGCTCGCCGCCGACGGCATTTTGCTGGAGGACGGCCCGGCCGGAACGACCTGGCGCAGAGCCTGAACCGCCGCTCGCCAAGCGCCTGGACGAGGCCTATATCGGGACGGTGACCACCGCCCTTTATAATCGCGACATTCTCCGGCTCGCCGCGTCGATCCCGCACCAGCGCCGGCTCGAACAGCCGCAGGCGAGCGTGGAGAAGCGTTCGCCGGTCTGCGGCAGTCGAGTCGCGGTCGACGTCGTGCTCGACGGGGAAGGGCGGGTGGCGGCGCTCGGCCAGGAGGTGAAAGCCTGCGCGCTCGGCCAGGCCTCGGCCGCTTTGATGGGCGCGCATGCCGTCGGCCGCAGCGCGGACGAGCTTGCGCAAGCGCGCGACGCGCTGGCCGCCTTCCTTGCCGGCAGGCAGGACGATCCCGGCGCCTGGCCCGGCCTGGACCTGCTGGAACGCGCCCGGCCGTACAAGGCGCGGCATTCGTCGATCCTGCTTCCATTCGAAGCCGTCGCGGAAGCCGCGGCGCGGGCCGTCGGCTGATGGAAGCCCAGGCCGCCGCGCATACGGCCTCCCTGGTCCTGCGCGACGGCGTGATCATGCTTGGCGCCGCCTTGCTGTTCGTGACCTTGTTCCGCCGGCTCGGCCTCGGCGCGGTGCTTGGCTATCTGATCGCCGGCGCGCTGGTCGGGCCGCACGGGTTCGGCTGGGTGACGGCCGGCGAAAGCCTGCTCCACATCGCCGATTTCGGCATCGTCCTGCTGCTCTTCCTGGTCGGGCTCGAACTGCATCCCAGCCGGCTGTGGCGGCTGAAGCACGACATTTTCGGGCTGGGCCTGCTCCAGGTGGTGGCGAGCGGGCTCGTGCTGGCGGCCCTGGTCTATGCCATTACCGGCTTCACCTGGCAGGCCTCGCTGGCGATCGGTCTGCCGCTGGCTTTGTCGTCGACCGCGCAGGTGCTGCCGAGCCTCCGGTCGGACGGAACGATCAACACGCGCAACGGCGAGCGAACCTTCTCGATCCTGCTCTTCCAGGACCTTTCGATCGTGCCTTTGATCACGATCATCGCGGCGCTCTCGCGCGTGCCGGCGCAGCCGGGGAGCGCGCCGGGCTGGCAGCTCGGCCTCTATACGGTGGGGGCGATCGTCGGGCTCGTGCTCGCCGGGCGCTATCTGATCAATCCGTTGTTCCGGATCGTCGGCCGGGTGAGCGAGCGCGAATTGTTCGTCGTCGCCGGGCTGTTCACAGTGCTCGCCGCGGCGGCGGTGATGCAGTCGCTGAGCCTCTCCACCGCCCTGGGCGCGTTCATCGCTGGGGTGATGCTGGCCGATTCGCCTTATCGTCACGAGCTCGAGGTCGACATCGAGCCGTTCCGATCGATCCTGCTCGGCATGTTCTTCGTCGCGGTCGGCATGATGCTCGATCTCGGCGCGATCGCCGAGCGGCCCTTGTTCGTGCTGGGGATGGCGGGCGCGCTGATCGCCGCCAAGGCGATCGTCCTGTTCGGGCTCGCGCGCGCGTTCGGCATCGAATCGCGGCCCGCGCTGAAGCTGGGCTTGCTGCTCAGCCAGGGCGGCGAGTTCGCCTTCGTTTTGTTCGGCGCGGCGCAGGCGGCGCGGCTGATCGCGCCCGAGGCAGCGAGCCTGTTCAGCGCGATCGTCACGGTTTCGATGGCGTCGACGCCGTTCCTGATGATGTTCAACGACTGGTTCGACCGGCGCTCCGGGCGATCCGCGGGCCAGGCGCTCGAGGGCCCTGAAACGTCGCCCGAGACGCGCGCCATCGTCATCGGTTACGGCCGCTTCGGCCAGACCGTGGCGCAGATGCTGATGGCCAAGGGGATCACCGTCACCCTGGTCGATTCCAAGCCGAGCCAGATCGAGCTGGCGGGGGACTTCGGGTCCAAGGTCTATTATGGCGATGGTATGCGGATCGACCTGCTGCGCGCGGCCGGGGCGGGGGAGGCGCAGAGCCTGTTATTCTGCATCGACGGCAACAGCCTCACCGCGGCCAAGCTCGAACCGATCCTGGAGGCTTTCCCGCAGGCGTCGGTCTATGTCCGCGCCTATGACCGGATCCACCTGATGGATATCGGCCGGCTCGACGTCGCCGGGACCTATCGCGAGCTCTTCGAATCGGCCGTGCATATGGGGCGGGACGCGCTGGCGCGCTTCGTCGGCGACGAGGAGGCGGCGCGGGTCGAGCACGAATATCGGCGGCGGGACACCGAGCGACTCGCGAGCCAGAGCGAAACCGGCGATCTCCACGCCAGCCAGGACATGATGTTCCGACCCGACAATCCTATCGCAGCGGAGGCGCCGGGTTCGGGCCCGGCGCCCGCTGCGCCAGCGCCGCGATGATCTGATCGACCGCGCGGTCGTGCGGCGAGGCCTGGCTGCGGACGTGGAGATGCGCCTCGGCGTAGACCGGATTGCGGGCCTCGGCGAGCGCGCGCAGCACCGCTTTCGGATCCTTGTCGCGCAGCAGCGGACGGTGGTCGCGACGCGAAACGCGATCGGCCAGAGTGTCGATGTCGGCGTCGAGCCAGATGGCGATGCAGCGCTCGAGGATCATGGCGCGGGTGGCGGGATCGACGAACGCGCCGCCGCCGGTGGCGATCACCTTGGGCGTCCCGCCGACCAGCCGGGCGATGACGCGGCGCTCGCCGTCGCGAAAGCTGGGTTCGCCGAAGCGATCGAAGATTTCGGTGATCGAATGGTCGGCGGCGCGCTCGATCTCGTCGTCGGAATCGACGAAGTCGAGCCCGAGCCGGCGGGCGAGCCTTTTGCCGATCGTCGATTTGCCGACCCCCATCAGACCGACGAGGACGATCGACCGGTCGGGGCGGGGAAGAGAGGAAGCCATCAAGGCAGGGCTATACATAAGCGGGTGAGGTGGGGCAAAAGGCCGGCATGGCTAAGTACTCGTCCCTTTCCGCCCCCCGGCGGCGTCGTTCGCCGATGCCGATGATCCTCCTGGTCCTGCTCGTCCTGATCGTGGCCGGCCTGGTCTACCTCGCCATGCGCGACACCGAGGTCGCTCCGCAGCGCATCGAGCAAGACGTGACGAATGAAGCGCTGGCGCAGTAAGATCCTGGCGCTGGGCGGCGTCGCCGCCTTTGCCGCCGCCATCCCGGCTATCGGCCAGAACGCCCAGACCCCGGAATCGCTGCTGCCGCCCGGCTTCGGCGACCCCATGGCGCTGCCGCCGCCGGTCCAGCCGGCGACGCCCGCCCCGACCCAGCCGTCGGCCGCCCCGCCCATGGC
>JAFAEZ010000069.1 GCA_023423775.1 Pseudomonadota bacterium | reverse complement strand
GGCCAACGACGCTCCGCACCGCGCCCGCGCGCCGCGGCCAGCGCCGCGCTGGCATCGGGCTCGCCGCTGTGGCGCGCGAGGTCGGCAAGCGCCCAAGCCTCGCCGCCCTGCTCGATCCCCTCATCGCTGCAGCCGCCGAGCAAGGTCGCGCTGTGCCGGAACAAGAGCCGGCCCCGCTGGGCGTAAAGTTCGAATTCGTCGCTTTCCAGGGCATGTTCGCTGAGTAGAACCGCCCACGCTTGCTCCATTTCCGCAAGCTCGGCGCCGGTCACGCCGGCGGGCAGAACATGCGCGGCGACCGCCTGCAGGACCGGCTCGGCCGGGGCGCGCTCGCGGTCGAGCTTGGCCAGCGCGTCGCGCCACCAGGCGAGCTTGATCTGACTGATCAGCCGCTCGCGCCCCGCAGCGATCACCGCGCCCAAGGCGGCATCGAGGCGCCACAACGCCGCGACCGCCTCACGGCGCCGGGCCGGCACATAGGCCAGGGCCAGCGTGCGGTCGGGATCGAGCGGCGTCATGGCATCACGCCATTTTTCCTCAGCGATAGGTGACCTTCTTCGCCGCCGCGACGACATCGTCGACCTTGATCAGCGCGAGCTTCTCGAGGTTGGCAGCATAAGGGAGCGGCACGTCCTCGTTGGTGACGCGCAGCACGGGCGCGTCGAGATCGTCGAAGCCTTGCTCCATCACTACGGCCATGATCTCGGACGAGATCGAGCAGACTGGCCAGCCTTCCTCGACGCAGACCAGACGGTTGGTCTTGGCGACGCTGTCGAGCACCGTGCGCGTATCGAGCGGGCGCAGCGTGCGCAGGTCGATCACCTCGGCATCGATCCCATCGGCAGCAAGCTTCTCGGCCGCGTCGAGCGCGACGCCGACGCCGATCGAATAGCTCACCAGGGTGACGTCCTTGCCCTCCCGCGCGATCCGCGCCTTGCCGATCGGCAGGACATAATCGTCGAGCTTCGGAACCTCGAAGCTCTGGCCGTAAAGCAGCTCGTTCTCGAGGAACACCACCGGATCCTCGGAGCGGATCGCCGCCTTGAGCAGGCCCTTGGCGTCGGCGGCGCTATAGGGCGCGATGACGACCAGGCCGGGCACGTTGGCATACCACGGGGCGAAATTCTGGCTGTGCTGGGCAGCGACGCGGGAAGCCGCGCCATTGGGACCGCGGAACACGATCGGACAGCGCATCTGGCCGCCGGACATGTAATTGGTCTTGGCCGCCGAGTTGATGATGTGGTCGATCGCCTGCATGGCGAAGTTGAACGTCATGAACTCGATGACCGGGCGCAGGCCGCCCATCGCCGCGCCGGTGCCGACGCCGGCAAAGCCATATTCGGTGATCGGCGTGTCGATCACGCGGCGGGGGCCGAACTCGTCGAGCAGGCCCTGGGTGACCTTGTAGGCGCCCTGATATTCGGCGACTTCCTCGCCCATCACGAACACGCGCTCGTCGGACCGCATTTCCTCGGCCATCGCGTCGCGCAGCGCTTCGCGTACCGTGGTGCGGACCATCTCGGTGCCGGCAGGCACTTCCGGATCGACGCGCAGGCTGGCCGGCGCCTTTTCTGGTTTGGCCGCGACCGCGACATGGGCCTGCTGCTCGGAGGCTTCTTCCGACTGGGCGACCGGCGGCGCCTTCGGCTCGGCCGGGGCCGTAGCGCCGACGTCGGCAGCGTCCTCGCCTTCGGCGGCCATGATCGCGATCACGGTGCCGACCTTCACCTCGTCGGTGCCTTCGGGGACGAGGATCCTGGCAATCGTGCCCTCGTCGACGGCTTCGAATTCCATCGTCGCCTTGTCGGTCTCGATCTCGGCGAGAATGGTGCCGGAAGCGACCGCGTCGCCTTCCTTGACCAGCCACTTGGCGAGCGTGCCTTCCTCCATCGTCGGGGAAAGCGCGGGCATCTTGAGTTCGATCGGCATCAGTAGGTCTCGACCAGCACGTCAGTGTAGAGTTCTTGCGGGCCCGGCTCGGGCGACTGCTCGGCGAAATCGGCGGACTCGGCCACGATCTGGCGGATGTCCTTGTCGATCGTCTTCAGTTCGTCCTCGCTGACGCCCAGCGCTTCGAGCTCGCGCTTCACCGCCTCGATCGGGTCGGACTTGTCGCGCACCGACTGCACTTCCTCGCGCGAGCGGTATTTGGCCGGGTCGGACATGGAATGGCCGCGATAGCGATAGGTCTTGAACTCGAGCAGGATCGGGCCCTTGCCGCCGCGCACCCATTCGAGCGCGGTGGTCGCAGCGCCGCGCACCGCGAGGACATCCATGCCGTCGACCTGCAGGCCCGGGATGCGGAAGCTCTCGCCGCGCTTGTAGAACTGGTCTTCGGACGACGCGCGGTTCACGCTCGTGCCCATCGCGTACTGGTTGTTCTCGATCACGAAGATGATCGGCAGGTTCCAGAGCTGGGCCATGTTGAAGCTCTCATAGACCTGGCCCTGGTTGGCCGCGCCGTCGCCGAAATAGGCAAGGCAGACGCCGCCGTCTCCGGAATATTTGTGCTTGAAGGCGAGGCCCGTGCCGAGGCTGACCTGGGCGCCGACGATGCCGTGGCCGCCGTAGAACTTATGCTCCACGGAGAACATGTGCATCGAGCCGCCCTTGCCCTTCGAGATGCCGGCCTCGCGGCCGGTCAGCTCGGCCATGATGACGTTGGGATCGATGCCGTAGGCGAGCATATGGCCATGGTCGCGATAGCCGGTGATCACCGAATCCTTGCCGATCTCGAGCGCCGACTGGAGGCCGACCGCGACCGCTTCCTGGCCGATATAGAGATGGCAGAAACCACCGATCAGGCCGAGGCCGTAGAGCTGGCCCGCCCGCTCCTCGAAGCGGCGGATCAGCAGCATCTGACGGTAAAATTCGAGCAGCTCGGCCTTGTCGGCCTTGTGCCGCTGCGGCTCGGGCGGGCGCTCCCGGTTGGGGATCGCCGGCGCGGAGGCCGTAGCGTCTGCGCGTTTGGAGGAGGATGGCTTGGCCACGATGCAGGCCCTTCCCTAGGTCCGTTTCTGGTTAGTCGCCGGACCCTATGGCTGCAAAGTGCGGGCGGTGCAACAGCGGCTAGCCGCAGCCCGCAGCCTGCGCCGCAGCAAGGGCCAGAGCCCTTACTCGGTGATCGGGATGACGACTTCGTCGGGACGCACGAGGCCGAGCTGGCCGCGGACCATCTCGTCGGCCAAATCGGGATCGGCCTTGCGCGGATCGAGCAGCTCGGCACGGTGGGCGAGCTTCGCCTTCTGCTCTTCGAGATGGGCCAGTTCGATCGACCGCTCCGCCTTGAGGCGACGATAATCGCCCCACGACAGGATGCCGTTCGATCCGACGATCGCATAGCCGAGGAAGTTGGCGATGATGAGCACGGCGAGCGCCGGAAGCGCCGCCCGCTTGATCATCGCCACAGTCTGGAGAGTGCCCGCCTTCATGGGTTAACCAGAATCAGTTTATCGCTTGGGAATCAAGCCCTTTTCGAAGCGAAGATGGATCGCCCGGCATATTTCGCTGCCGAGCCGAGCTCTTCCTCGATGCGGATCAGCTGATTGTACTTGGCGAGCCGGTCAGAGCGCGCCAGCGAGCCGGTCTTGATCTGCCCGCAATTGGTGGCGACGGCGAGGTCGGCAATGGTCGTGTCCTCGGTTTCGCCCGAGCGGTGGGACATCACGGCGGTGTAGCCGGCACGCTGCGCCATGGAGACTGCCTCGAGCGTTTCCGACAAAGTGCCGATCTGGTTGACCTTCACCAGCAGCGAATTGGCGAGACCCTGCTGGATCCCCATTTCGAGCCGACGCGGGTTGGTCACGAACAGGTCGTCGCCGACCAGCTGGACCTTGTCGCCGACCAGATCGGTCAGGATCTTCCAGCCTTCGAAATCGTCCTCGGACATCCCGTCCTCGATCGACAGGATCGGGTAGCGACGGGTGAGATCGGCGAGATACTCGGCCATCTCGCCGGACGAGAGCGTCTTGCCTTCCCCGACCATGCGATAGGCGCCGTCCTTGTAGAATTCGGTCGCGGCGCAATCGAGCGCGAGCACGACGTCGTCGCCCGGGGTGTAACCGGCCTGCTCGACCGACTTCATGATGAAGTCGAGCGCGTCCGTGGTCGAGGCGAGCGCCGGAGCGAAGCCGCCCTCGTCGCCCACGGCCGTGGAAAGACCGGCGTCGGCGAGCCGCTTCTTCAGAGTATGGAAGATCTCGGCGCCGCAGCGCACCGCTTCCTCGAGGCTGTCGGCGCCGACCGGCATCACCATGAATTCCTGGAAGTCGATCGGATTGTCGGCATGCTCGCCCCCGTTGATGATGTTCATCATCGGTACGGGCAGCAGCTGGGCGGATACGCCGCCGACATAGCGATAGAGCGGCAAGGCGCGGGCGTCGGCCGCGGCGCGCGCGGTGGCGAGGCTGACGCCCAGAATCGCGTTGGCGCCGAGCCGCCCTTTGTTTTCGGTGCCGTCGAGGTCGATCAGCAAGGCGTCGATCTCGGGCTGGTCCTCGGCATCGAGCCCCGTGATCGCCTCGGCGATCTCGCCGCGCACGGCCTCGACCGCCTGCATGACGCCCTTGCCGAGATAGACGCTCTTGTCCCCGTCGCGTTTTTCGACCGCCTCGTGGGCACCGGTCGATGCGCCGGAGGGTACCGCAGCCCGGCCCATGCTACCGTCCTCGAGAAGCACCTCCACTTCCACGGTCGGGTTGCCCCGGCTGTCGAGAATCTGGCGGGCGTGGACGTCGAGAATCGCGGTCATTTGTTACGGCCTCGTTATGAGCTAGGATCGGCGATACGCGCGGCTTAGTAGCCAGCTTCCGGCGACGCAACTTTCCTTTCCGGCCACGGAACGGAAGCTCCCCCGCAAGTGTTTCGAGTCGCAAGAGGATTAGCCATCAAAACCTTGGAGGAAACAGCCCATGCCCCCTCGCAATTCCGAACTGCCTGAAGGCACCGATCACATCATCAACGGCGCTATGGCCACCACCAACGACAGCGGCGCGGACACAGGATCGGGCGGCGGCTTCGTGGGCAGCGCCGGCACCGACGATACCGGCGGCACCACGGCCGGCTCCTCCAATGCGCCGGTCAAGCAGCAGCTGCGCGACAGCGCCAACTCGCTACGCGACCAGGCCGGCTCCAAGGCCCGCGAATATGCCGAGGACGGCAAGCAGCGCGCCACCACCGCGCTCGAGGATTTCTCGCGTGTCGTGAACGAAGCAGCCGACTCGATCGACGAGCGCCTCGGCGAGCAATATGGCCGTTATGCGCGCCAGGCCGCCGACGCCGTTTCCGGCTACGCCGACACGCTCCGCAACAAGCCCGTCGACGAATTGTATGACGACGCTCGCAACCTCGTTCGCAAGAGCCCGGCGGTGGCGATCGGCGTCGCGGCAGCGGTCGGCTTCGCCCTGGTCCGCCTGGTCAAGGCCGGCATGCCCGAGGAAGGTGAGCGCGACGTGAACTTCACGCCCGATCCCAGCCTCGGCACCGACGCTGGCGGCACCTCCGGCGCCAGCTCGGCCGGCGGCCCGGCCACGGGAGCCTGACCTTGGACGCGAGGGTGGAGACCCCGCAGACGGAGAGCTCGATCGGCGACCTGTTCCACCAGTTGGTCGGCGACGGCAAGGCGTTCGTCAGCGCGGAGGTCAATCTCTACAAGGAGATCGCGCGCCACCGCGCCGGCCAGGCCAAGGCCGGCATCGTCGCCCTGGTGGCCGGCGCCCTGCTCGCCTTGTCGGGGCTGATCGCCTTCATGGTCGGGCTGGTGATGGGATTGGCGCCCCTCGTCGGCCCGGTCGCAGGCGGCCTGATCGTGCTCGCGGTGTGCGGCCTGATCGCCTTCCTGCTGGTCCGGTTCGGCGCTGCGCGGATGAGCGCGTTGTCGGGAACGGCCGAGGAAAAGGCCGCGCTCGCGGCCGGGGAGAATCGTCCATGAGCCCGGACAGAGCACGGCTTGAAAGCGCTCAGCGCGAGGTCGTCCAGGCCCGGCAACGGTTCCAGTCGACGCTCGGTGCGCTGCAATATCGCCTGAAGCCCGGCACGATCGCGCACAATGCCTGGGACGGCGTCCGCGAGAAGAGCGGCGCGCTCGCGGATGAGGCCATGACGGCGGTCAAGGAACGGCCCGGAACAGTGTCCGGCGTAGTTGCCGGAATCGCCCTGTTCCTGGCGCGCGAGCCTTTGTGGCGCTTCGCCACCGGCCTCTTCGCCGGCCGCGGCGATGAGCCGCCGGGCACCATCCACGCAAACCTAGACCATGATCCAGACTATGACCTCACCGCCCCGCGGGTGAAGAGGTCTCAATATGAAGGAGTGAACGCATGACGACGACGACCGACAACACACGCGGCGACAACGCGGGCACGAGCGAAGGCGGCCGCCTGTCGGCTGCAGCGGATCGCGTCCGCGAGACCGCGACGAGCGCCCGCACCCGCGCCGGCGATGCCTATAGCGCCGCCCGCCAGCGCACCGCCAACGCTTACAGCACGGCCCGCGATAGTGCGTCGCGCGCCACGCAGCGCACCGCCGATGGCATCGATTCCAATCCGGTCGGAGCGTTGGTCGGCGGGCTGGCGATCGGCGCCCTGCTCGGTGCGATCCTGCCGCGCAGCCGCCGCGAACAGGAATTGCTCGGCGATTATGGCCGGCGGGTGACCGACACGGCACGCGAGGCGGCGCGGGCCGCGCGCGAGGCCGGCACCGGCAAGCTCGACGAGCTAGGTCTCAACAAGGATGCCGCCAAGCAAAAGCTCAACGAGCTCGCCAGCAATGCCGGCGAGGCGGTGCGGACCTCGGCCGGCGCCGCCGCGCAGACGCTGAAGGGCGGATCGCAGCCGCAATAAAGGCTTGATGCGCGCGCCCAAGGACTGGACTTCCTCAAGGAAATCCGGAACTTGGGCGCGCGTCCGTGCGTCTTTGGCGGTCCAAAGGAGTTTCGATTGATGCAGCTTATCACCAAGTCCGGCGCCGCCTTCCTACTCGCGGCCATCGCCTTTACCGCCCCGGCCCAGGCCGCGGTCGACAACAGCGATCCGGGCCGTTTCGTGCAGAGCCTCGCCCAGACCGGGTTCGGCGTGCTGAAAGGCAACCGCGCCGCGGCGCGCGGCCAGTTCCGCTCATTGCTGTCGCAGCATTTCGCGGTCGACGCGATCGGCGACAAATTGATCCAGCGCTGGCGCCCCTCGCTGAAGCCGGCCCAGTACCAGGCCTACAAGGCCGCCTTTCCGAATTTCATCGTCGGCACCTATGCCGACCGGCTCTATGATTATGCCAATGCCAGCATCAAGGTCGTCCGCGTCCAGAACCAGGGCAATAGCGCGGCGGTTCTGACCCAGGTGACCAAGCCCGGCTCGCGCCCGGCCAATGCCGTCTGGACCCTCACCAAGAGCGGCAATGGTTACAAAGTGAGCAACCTCACGGTGAACGGCGTGAACCTCGCCGTCGCCCAGCGCGCCGATTTCGATTCCTACGTGCAACGCAACGGCTTCGACGCGCTCGTCGCATTCATGAAAAGGCGTGGCTAAGCAACTCTCCCGGCTTGCCTCGGTTGGCGATCGTGCTAGGCGGTCGCCAACCCCAAAAGATCGAGGCGAACATGAGCAAAATGCATCTGGTATTCGGCGGACGCGTCAAGGATCCCCAAGGCCTGGACTTCGTCGATCTTCCCTCGGTGCACCTGGTCGGCCTCTTCCCCGATTATGCAAGCGCGGTCGACGCGTGGCGCGCCAACGCCCAGCGCACCGTCGACGATGCCGAGATGAAATATGTGGTGGTGCACCTCCACCGCCTGCTCGAGCCGTCGCTGGCCGAGGTCGGCCAGGGCTGAGCTGCCTCACGCCTTGCGGTAGCGGAGTAGCAGCAAGGGCGTGGTGAGTGCGAAGCCGGCGAAGAAGCCGCCTATATGGGCGCCGACCGCGATCGGCTGCGCGCTGCCGCTCGATATGAAGCCGAACATGAGCTGCAGCACGATCCAGGCGGCCCCCATCCAGGCGACGTTGAGCCATTTCGCCAGCAAAGGGTGCGCCACGTTCACCCGGTTGCGGCTGAACAGCAAAGCATAGGCGCCGAACACTCCCGAGACGGCACCGCTCGCGCCGATCATCAGCCCGACGCTGCCCGGATCGGCCAGAAACATCGCCGCCGCTGCGACGTAAGCCGAGACGACGTAGAGGATAACGATCCCGCGGGCGCCGAGGATCGCCTCCGTGGCGCGGCCGCAGAAGAGCAGCATCATCAGATTGAAAGCGAGATGGACGAAGTTGCCGTGAACGAGGGTCGCGGTGAGCGGCGTCAGCCAAACCGGCGCCAGCCCGTCGGCGCTGACCGAGCCTTCGAGCCGGGCCGGAATGAAGCCTGCCCACAGTGCCGCGTCCAGCTCTCTACCGAGCAGGACCGGCACGATCCAGGCGAGCGCGGTGACGGCCGCGATGGCCAGGGTCGCGCGCGCTTTGTCCCAGCTTTGCGGCGGACGCAACTTAGATGAACTCGACCTTTTCAATCGAATAATATTTGTCGCCCGACGGAGCCGACACCTCGACGTCATCGCCGACGCTGCGGCCGATCAGCGCGCGGCCGAGCGGCGACGAATAAGAGATGCGGCCGATCTTGGCGTCCGCCTCGGTCTGGCCGACGATCTGGTATTTGATCGGCTTGTCGTTATCGTCGAGCAGGTGGACGGTCGCACCGAACACGACCTTGTCCCCGGACAGCGTCTTGGGATCGATCACCATCGCCCGGCTCAGGCGGTCCTCGATGTCGGCGATCTGCGCTTCGACCTGGCCCTGGCGCTCCTTGGCGGCATGGTATTCGGCATTTTCCGAAAGGTCGCCGTGAGCGCGCGCTTCCTCGATCGCATCGATGATCGCGGGGCGCTCGACAGTTTTCAGGTGCCGGACTTCGGTCTGCAGCTTTTCATAGCCTTCGGCCAGCATCGGCATCTTGTCTACCGTCGCCATTTCACTGCCTTTCGTCAAAACTTCTTCTCGGCGGACTTGGATTAAGGCCACCTCTTCGAGATCAAATTGTCAGGATCACGCTTTGGAGACGGAATAATAGTCCTGAAGGGAGCGAACTTCAAGCTCGTGCTCGCGCAGCGCTCCGATCGCCCGCACCACGGCAGCGCTGGACGCGGCGGTGGTGAAATAGGGCACCTTGGCCATCAACGCCGACTTGCGGATCGACGCGGAATCCTTGTGGCTCTGCCAGCCCTCGGTCGTGTTGAAGATCAGGTCGACCTCGCCGTCCTTGATCTTGTCGACGATATGGGGACGGCCCTGCGCGACCTTGTTCACGCGCTCGACCTCGAGCCCCTCCCCGATCAGGTAATCGGCGGTGCCGGCGGTCGCGAGCACCTTGAAGCCCAGGCCGAGCAGCGCGCGCACCGGCGAGACGATGGCGCTCTTGTCGCCGTCCTTCACCGATACGAACAATGTGCCCGCGGCCGGGAGATGGACCCCGCCGCCCTGCTGCGATTTCAGGAAGGCCGTGGCGAAATCGTTCGAGATTCCCATGACTTCGCCGGTCGACTTCATTTCCGGTGAGAGTACCGGATCGACGCCCGGGAAGCGCGCGAACGGGAACACCGCCTCCTTGACCGCGATATGCGGGATGTCGCGGTGGATCGGCAGGAAGTTCATCAGCGCCTCGCCCGCCATCACCCGCGCGGCGATCTTGGCGATCGCGGTGCCGATCGCCTTGGCGACGAACGGCACGGTGCGGCTGGCGCGCGGATTGACCTCGATCAGGTAGACCTGACCGTCCTTGACCGCGAACTGGACATTCATGAGGCCGACGACGCCCAGCGCCAGCGCGAGCTCGCGCGCCTGGCGCTCGATCTCGGCGACGATGGCGGGCTCGAGGCTGTAGGGCGGCAGCGAGCAGGCGCTGTCGCCCGAATGGACGCCCGCCTCCTCGATATGCTGCATGACGCCGGCGATGACGACGTCCTTGCCGTCGGAGATTGCATCGACGTCGACCTCGATCGCGTCGCGCAGATACTGGTCGATCAGCACCGGGCTGTCGCCCGACACCTGCACCGCGGTGTGGATGTAATCGTCGAGCTGGGCCGGGCCGTCCACGATCTCCATCGCCCGGCCGCCGAGCACGTAGGACGGCCGGGTCAGCACCGGATAGCCGATCCGCTCGGCGACGGCGATCGCCTCCTCGCGGCTACGGGCGATGCCGTTGGCCGGCTGCTTGAGGCCGAGCCGGTTGACGAGGCCGGCGAAACGCTCGCGGTCCTCGGCGAGGTCGATCGCATCCGGCGACGTGCCGAGGATCGGAATCCCTTCCTTCTCGAGCGCCGCGGCCAGCTTGAGCGGCGTCTGGCCGCCGAACTGGACTATGACGCCATGAAGCGTGCCGCGCGACTGCTCGACATGGAGGATCTCGAGCACGTCCTCGGCGGTGAGCGGCTCGAAATAGAGCCGGTCGGAGGTATCGTAATCGGTCGAGACCGTCTCCGGATTGCAATTGACCATGATGGTCTCGTAGCCCGCCTCGTCGAGCGCGTAGCAGGCGTGGCAGCAGCAATAATCGAACTCGATGCCCTGGCCGATCCGGTTCGGCCCGCCGCCGAGGATGACGACCTTCTTGCGGTCGCTCGGCTGGCTCTCGTCCTCGGCCTCGCCGAAGCTCGGCGCCTCGTAGGTCGAGTACATGTAGGGCGTCTTCGCCTCGAATTCGGCGGCGCAGGTGTCGATGCGCTTGAACACAGGGCGGACGCCGAGCTTGTGGCGGAGCTTGCGCACCTCCTCCTCGGTGGTCGCGCCGGCGAGCGCGCGCACGGTGTCGTGGATGAGGCCATGACGTCCGATCAGCGCCTTGCCGGCCGGGATATTCGCGGATTTCACCGCCAGTTCGGCGAGACGCTTGTCGGAGAAGCCCATCGCCTTCAGGCGGCGCAGTCCGTCGGCGTCGTTGGGCAGGCCGTTGGCGCAGATCCCCTCCTCGGCGTCGACGATCTCCTTGATCCGCTCGAGGAACCAGGGATCGTATTTCGCGATCGCATGCACCTCGGCGACCGTGAAGCCTTCCCGCAACGCCTGGGCTGCAACCAGCAACCGGTCCGGCGTCGGCGTCGCCAGCGCCGCCTCGATCTCGGCCCGCGGCGCGCCGTAGAGCGCCTTGACGCCATCGAGGCCGATCAGGCCGGTCTCGAGGCCGCGCAGCGCCTTTTGCAAGCTCTCGTGGATCGAGCGACCGATGGCCATCACTTCGCCGACAGATTTCATCGCGGTCGAGAGCAGGGCCTCGGAGCCCTTGAACTTCTCGAACGCGAAGCGAGGGATCTTGGTGACGACATAGTCGATCGTCGGCTCGAACGAGGCCGGGGTCGCGCCAGTAATGTCGTTGTCGATCTCGTCGAGCGTATAGCCGACCGCCAGCTTGGCCGCGACCTTGGCGATCGGGAAGCCGGTCGCCTTGGAGGCGAGTGCCGAGGAGCGCGAGACGCGCGGGTTCATCTCGATCACAATCAGCCGCCCATCCTTCGGATTGACTGCGAACTGAACGTTGGAACCACCTGTTTCTACGCCGATTTCCCGGAGTACCGCGATCGATGCGTTGCGCATGATCTGATATTCCTTGTCGGTCAGCGTCAGTGCCGGAGCGACCGTGATCGAGTCTCCGGTATGGATGCCCATCGGGTCGATATTCTCGATCGAGCAGATGATGATGGCGTTGTCCGCGCGGTCGCGGACCACTTCCATCTCATATTCCTTCCACCCGACCAGCGATTCCTCGATCAGCACCTCCGTCGTCGGCGAGGCTTCGAGTCCGCCCTTCACGATCGCGACGAACTCATCGCGATTGTAGGCGATGCCGCCGCCCGTGCCGCCGAGCGTGAAGCTGGGGCGGATGACCGCGGGGAGCCCGGTCTTCTCAAGCGCCGCCAGCGCGTCGTCCATGCTGTGCGCGATTGCCGAGCGCGGGCTCTCGAGCCCGATCCGGTCCATCGCGTCGCGGAATTTCTGGCGGTCTTCGGCCATTTCGATGGCGTCGGCGTCGGCGCCGATCATCTTGACGCCGAACTTGTCGAGCGTGCCGTCCTTGAACAAGGCGAGCGCCGTGTTGAGCGCAGTCTGCCCGCCCATCGTCGGCAGCACCGCGTCCGGGCGCTCCTTCTCGATGATCTTCGCCACCACTTCGGGCGTGATCGGCTCCACATAGGTTGCGTCGGCGAGCTCGGGATCGGTCATGATCGTCGCCGGGTTGGAGTTCACCAGGATGATCCGGTAGCCCTCCTCCTTCAGCGCCTTGGCGGCCTGGGTGCCGGAATAATCGAACTCCGCCGCCTGGCCGATGACGATCGGGCCGGCGCCGATGATGAGGATCGAGGAGATGTCGGTACGCTTGGGCATCAGGAGTTCAACTGCTCCACGAATTTCTCGAACAGATAGACACTGTCCTGTGGGCCGGGACTGGCCTCGGGGTGGTATTGGACGCTGAAGGCCGGGCGATCGGTCAATTCCAGACCGGCCAGGCTTCCATCGAACAGCGAAATATGGGTCGCACGGGCATTGGCCGGCAGCGTCTCGGTCTCGACCGCGAAGCCGTGGTTCATGCTGGTGATCTCGACGCGGCCGTCGGACAGGCGCTTCACCGGATGATTGGCGCCGCGATGGCCCTGGTGCATCTTGGTCGTCTTGGCGCCGACCGCGAGGCCGAGCATCTGGTGGCCGAGGCAGATGCCGAACAGCGGCTTGCCGGTCTCCAGCATCTGCTGGATCACTGGCACGGCATAGGCGCCGGTTGCGGCGGGGTCGCCGGGGCCGTTGGAAAGGAAGAAGCCATCCGGCTCGTGCGCCATGACGTCTTCGAAGGTCGCAGTCGCGGGCAGCACGGTCACGCGCGCGCCGGCATCGGCGAGGTTGCGGAAGATGTTGCGCTTAGAGCCGTAGTCGATCGCAACCACATGCGGCAGGCTCTCGTCCTCGCCGCGCTCTACATAGCCCTCGCCGCGCTTCCAGCCACCGCCGCTCCAGCGATACATCTGGGCGCAGGACACTTCCTTGGCGAGGTCCATGCCTTCGAGGCCGGGCCAAGCCCGCGCTTTCTCCAGCAAGGCGTCCAGGTCGAACTCGCCCTTCGCATTGTGGGCGATGACGCCGTTGGGTGCACCCCCGAGCCGGATCTTGCGGGTCAGCGCGCGCGTATCGACGCCGGCCAGGCCGATCCGGCCGTTCGACTTCATCCAGGCGTCGAAATCCTGGGTTGCGCGGTAATTGCTCGGCTCGGTTACGTCCTGGCGGACGATGCACCCGAGAGCGTGCGGGTTGTTGGCCTCGACGTCCTCGTAATTGGCGCCGACATTGCCGATGTGGGGAAAGGTGAAATTGATGATCTGCGCCGCGTAGGAGGGATCGGTCATCACCTCCTGATAGCCGGTCATTGCTGTGTTGAAGCACACCTCGCCGACCGCCTCGCCCTCGGCGCCGAAGCCCTTGCCCCAGATCACGGTGCCGTCCGCCAAAACCAATACGCCTGTCGCTCCTGAGGGCGTGGCGGCGGGTTTGGCGATGGCCATTCAATTGTCTCCGGGGCAGTAGGCTAAACGGCCGGGTAGGTAGGTGCGGCACCCCACCGGGTCAATCTATTAAAAAACGAGAGCCGGCGCTATGGTGGAGGTTTCCGACAAACAGGATCCTTGCACCCATGATTCGTGACGACATCAAGGCTGCGCTGGTCGCGGCGATGAAGGCCGGCGACAAGCAGCGCACCGGCACCATCCGCCTGATCCAGTCGGCGATCAAGAATCGCGACATCGAGCTGCGCACCGCCGACAAGGCCCCGGACGACGACGCTCTGGTGACCGAGGTCCTCCAGAAGATGATCAAGCAGCGCCGCGAATCGATCACGCTCTACGAACAAGGCGGCCGCGCTGAGCTGGCCGAGCAGGAGAAGGTCGAGGTTGCGGTGATCGAAGATTTCCTCCCCGCCCAGATGAGCGAGGAGGAGACCAAGGCCGCGATCGACGCCATCGCCACCGAGATCGGCGCCTCGAGCGTCAAGGACATGGGCCGCGTCATGGCCGTCCTCAAGGAACGCCACGCCAGCGCCCTCGACATGAGCAAGGCCAGCGGCCTTGTGAAGGCGCGGCTCTCCGCCTGATAAGGGAGCATGTCGCTCTCCCCCCAATTCCTCGACGAGGTTCGGGCGCGTACGCAGCTTTCGAGCGTGATCGGGCGGTCGACGAAGCTGCTGCGCGCCGGACGCGAATGGAAGGCCTGCTGCCCGTTCCACAATGAGAAGACCCCGAGCTTCACCGTCAATGACGAGAAGGGCTTCTATCATTGCTTCGGCTGCGGCGCGCATGGCGACGCGATCCGCTGGCTGACCGACAAGCAGGGCCTGCCGTTCATGGAGGCGGTGAAGGAATTGGCCGACGCCGCCGGCCTCGAAGTCCCTGCCGCCGATCCTCGCGCTCAGCAGAAGGCTGAGC
>JAFAEZ010000213.1 GCA_023423775.1 Pseudomonadota bacterium | reverse complement strand
GGGGGGGGGGCCGGGCTGGGGCCGGGGGCCGCCGCGCGCGACGACCGCGCTGCGCGGCCGCGTCCGGTCGATCCGGTGCTTGACGAAATTCTTGGCGGCGGTGGCGAGCAGGTGGGCGGCGATCATGCGGCCGCCGGCGCGGGCCATGCGGGCGTCGCGGCGGACGAGGCCGGCGGCGAGCAGCGCGCCCGAGATGCCGAGCATCTGCGGCTGGTCGCCGAGCTCGCTATACCAGGCGAGCGCCTCGACGGGAGGGGCGTGGCGATAGGGCTCGACCGTGTCGACGACAGCGGCATCGGCATCGAGCAGCGCCTGGCCGGCGCGTGTCTTGCTGGGGTTCATGGCGGGGATAAAGCGCGACGGCCGCTTTGGTGCCGCGGCGGCGACGCAACTGGCCCCCGCCGCGACACACGCAACCGGCGGCGGGGGCGAACTACCCTCGGGGGCGGGCAGCAGCGCCCCTTTCGCGCAACCGCGCTGAATGCCGGCCGTACGCAGCGGTTAGCCGCGGTTCATCGACGGGGGACGGGGGCGGCGCGGCTTGCCCCGGAAGCTGATCTATGTTCCTCTGCCTCGAGGAGCCGCCCGCGCCTGCGGCCGCTCCCTGTCCCCGTGGCTTTGCTTCGTGCGCGGCGGCGCTGTGCCGACCGCTCCAACAGGGGAGTGAACATGAAGAATATATGGATCGCAGCGGCCTGCGCCGCTGCCGTCTGGGCCGCGCCCGCCGCCGCCCAGGAGAGCAGCTATACGCCCGGCACCTATTGGGACGTGGGCATGATCGACGTCGAGGACGGCAAATCCGAAGCCTATCTCGACTTCGTCGCCTCCGAATGGAAGCGAAACCAGGAATATGCCAAGTCGCAAAAGTGGATAAGCGACTATTTCGTGCTGGCCAACGCCTATCCGCGCAATGGCGAGCCCGATCTCTATCTGATCACCGTGTTCGACAAGCTGCCCGACGCGGCCGAGGACCTGAAGCGCCAGCGCGCATATGAGGCCTGGGCCAAGAAGAATGTCCGCCAGCTCGATGCCGAGGCCGGGCAGCGCGGGACGATGCGCAAGCTCATGGGCGCGATGCTGCTGCGCGAGCTCAAGCTGAAATGACGGCGGCGGGGCCGGGCGGCGACGCCTGGCCCTGCCGACCCTCCCGCGCGGCCCTTCGTTCAGCCCATTTGCAGCTTCGGGGCGCGATGGGCTAGGGCGAAACCACGCAACCGCGAGGGGAGGATTTGCAGCCGGTGACGAGTCTCGACAAAGCCAGGGCGCTCGCCTTGCTCGTGCCCGCATCGCTGCTCGCCGGCGCGCTCGGCTCGCAATATATCGGCGGGCTCCATCCCTGCGAGATGTGCCACTGGCAGCGCTGGCCCCATTATGCCGCGCTGGCCCTGGCGCTCGGCTCGTTCGCGTTGCGCGGCAGCGCCGACAAGGGGCGCAGCTTCGTCTGGCTGGCGGGTCTCGCGATCCTCACCAGCGGCCTGATCGGCGTCTACCATGCCGGCGTCGAGGCAGGGATCTTCGAAGGGCTCACCCAATGCAGCTCGATGGGTGCCGCCGGATCGGCGCAGGACATTCTCGCGGATATTATGGCGACGCCGCTCGTTCGTTGCGATCAGGTGCAGTTTTCGTTTCTCGGCATCTCGATGGCAGGGTGGAACGCCATCCTGTCGATCGGTGCGGCAATGGTGATCCTATGGCTGAGCCTCAGACGGCCGCGCCCGGCGGCCACGATATGACGCCCGTTCCGCCGAGCTGGCGGCCGGGCGATGCGCGCGCCGACCTGCAATCGATGATCCGCGTCGACCAAGCCGGCGAATATGGCGCAACGCGAATCTATGCCGGCCAGCTCGCGGTGTTCGGCAACCGCCATCCGGCGGCGCGCGTGATCGCCCGCATGGCCGCGCAGGAGGACCGCCACCTGCGCCATTTCGACCAGATGATCCATGATCGCGGCGTCCGCCCGACCCTGCTCCAGCCGTTCTGGAACGTTGCCGGCCACGCGCTCGGCGCGGTGACCGCGCTCATGAGCCCCAATGCGGCGATGGCCTGCACCGCGGCGGTCGAGACCGAGATCGACAAACATTATGCCGAGCAATTGGAAGCGCTCGGCAGCGACGATCCCGATCTCGCCGCGACGATCGCCGAGTTCCAGGCCGAGGAGCTCGAGCATCGCGAGACCGCGATCGCCGCCGGCGCCGAACAGACGGTCGGCTATCCCGTGCTTTCCGCCTTCATCCGCGCCGGCTGCCGCGCCGCCATCGCGCTTTCCAAGAGGATCTGACCGATGAAAATTCTTCTCCTCGCCGCGACCGCCGCCGCCGCCGCTTCCCTCGCCGCCCCGGCATCGGCCCAGCCCGACGACAGCAAGGTCCAGGCTTTGGTCGTCTATGGCGACGACCCCTGCCCCGCCTCGACCGAGGACACGATCACGGTCTGCGCGCGCAAGCCCGAGAGCGAGCGCTACCGCATTCCCGAGCCGCTGCGCAGCGACCCCAACGATCCGCGCAACCAGACCTGGACCGAGAAGGCGACCGAGCTCCAATATGTCGGGCGGTCCGGCATCGGGTCCTGCTCGCCGGTCGGCCCGGGCGGCATGATCGGCTGCTTCGAGGACATCGTCCGCGCCGCGCGCGCCGAACGTGCCGGCAGCGATTCCGTCAACTGGAACCGGCTGATCGAGGAGGCGCGCCAGGAACGGCTCAGCCGGATCGACGCCGAAGCCGAGGCGGCCGAACGCAACCAGTAACCGGCAACGAACGCCGGCCTCGCCCGTTACTCCTCCGTCAGCGCGGAGGAGGCCACGGCCCATGAACGACAATATCTACAAGATCATCGAGGTGGTCGGCAGCTCGGCGACGAGCATCGAGGATGCGATCGAGGGCGCGGTCACCCGCGCCGCCAGCACGATCCGCGACATACGCTGGTTCGAGGTCAAGGAGACGCGCGGCCATGTCGAGGGCGGCAAGGTCGCCCATTATCAAGTGACCCTGCGGATCGGCTTCACGCTCTCCGAATAGAGCGGCAAAAAACGTCTGGCGCGGCGCTTGTTTGCCGATAGGGTGCGGGCAACCTGCGAGGGAGCCTGCGAATGACCGTTGCCGAAGCTACTCCGGAGCTCGACGCCGTCGCCGAGCGCAACGACCGCGCATTCCTCGGCCATCCCAAGGGGCTCGGCTACCTGGCCTTCAGCGAGACCTGGGAGCGCTTTTCCTATTACGGCATGCAGACGCTGCTCGTCCTCTACATGGTCAACGAGCTGCTGCTGCCGGGCCATGTCGAGAATATCGCGGGCTTCGAGCTGCTGCGCAATTTCTATGGGGGCCTCGAAGGCCAGGCGCTGGCCTCGGCGATCTTCGGCACCTACACCGCATTGGTCTATCTGACCCCGATCTTCGGCGGCCTGCTCGCCGACCGCGTGCTTGGCAAGAGGCGCACTGTGATCATCGGCGCGGTGACGATGGCGCTCGGCCATTTCCTGATGGCGTTCGAGGTAAGCTTCCTGCTGGCCTTGCTGTGCCTGATCCTCGGCAATGGCTGCTTCAAGGGCAATATCGCAAGCCAGGTCGGCGCCCTGTACGGCCCCGACGACGCGCGCCGCGCCAATGCCTTCCAGATCTTCTACCTCGGCATCAATGCGGCGGTGATCGTCTCGCCGATCGTCGTCGGCACCCTCGGTGAGAAGGTCGGCTGGCACTGGGGCTTCGGCGCCGCCGGCGTCGGCATGCTGATCGGCCTCGCCACTTATTTGTCCGGCCAGAAATATTTCCCCCAAGAGGACGTCGACCGCCCCAAGAGCGGGCCGAAGCCGGCGCGGCCGCCGCTCAGCCGCACCGACTGGGCCGCACTGATCGCGCTCCTACTGCTGATCCCGGTAATGGCGATCGCGATGCTGCCCAACCAGCAGATCTTCAACGCCTATCTGATCTGGGGCGATCGCCAGTTCGATCTCACCTTCATGGGCACGCGGTTGCCGACGAGCTGGCTGATCACGCTCGACGCGGCGACCAGCGTCACCTTCCTGGCCGGCGTCGCCTTGTTCTACAATTGGTATGGCAAGCGCTTCCGCGAGCCCGATGAGCTCAGCAAGATGGTGATCGGCTCGGCTTTCTCGATCGCCGGCCAGCTCTGCCTGTTCATGGCCGCGGCGACGACCGCGCCCGGCGAGAAGATCGGTCTGTTCTGGCCCGTCCTGTTCCACCTGCTGAACAGCATCGGCTTCGCCCATATGCTCCCGGTCAGCCTGGCTCTGTTCGCCAAGCTTGCGCCCAAGGCGGTGAACGCGACCGTGATCGGGCTTTATTATCTCGGATTCTTCGCGGCCAATGCCCTGGTCGGCTGGGTCGGCAGCTGGTTCGAGCAGATGCCGACCACCGGCTTCTGGCTGATGCATGCGGGCTTTGCGGCGACTGCCGGCGTCGTGTTCCTGCTGTTCAAGCTGTTCCTCGCCAAGCGCCTGATGCAAACCGAGCCGGCACCGCTGCCGGCCTGACCCGGTTCGGCTTTCCGGGGCGTGGCGATCGGCTTCGCGGCGCTCGGCGCGCGGGCCTTGGCACCCCGGCTCCGCGGGAACCGGTCGCACCTCTGAACTACCTGTTGCCGTTCGGTGACAATGGTGTGTCATTTGCATGGCACACGTGAGCAAAGGCTTGCGAATACAACAATTAGGGCTAGAGGCGGCGCGTCGGCCGGTCCTCGGTCGGTTTGTTCATCCCAGAGTTCCTGAGGGGGGATTCATGAAGAAGTTTGTTCTCGCGTCCGTTGCGGCGCTCGCTTTCGCTACGCCGTCTTTCGCGGCCGATTTCACCGGCCCGCGCGTCGGCGCCAATGTCGGCCTGGCCGACGAGAATTTCGTCGGTGACGCGTCCTTCACCTACGGCGCCGAAGTCGGCTACGACCACGCGATCGCCGACAATGCGATCGTCGGCGTCACCGCCGAGATCCAGGACACGGACGACACCGGCCGCGAGCTGGCCCTGACCGTGCGCGCCGGCGGCGTCGTCGGCAATTCGGCTCTGGTCTACGTCCTCGGCGGCTACACCAACCTCAACGCCGTCGGCTTCAACTTCGAAGGCTTCAAGATCGGCGCCGGCGTCGAAGTCGCCGTGACCGAGCAGGCCTTCGTCAAGTTCGAGCATCGCTATGCGAACTACGATTCGGGCGTGAAGTATCACCAGAATCTGGTCGGCGTCGGCTTCCGCTTCTAAGCGGTACTCCGATCCGGAAAAGGAAGGGCGGCCCTGCGGGGTCGCCCTTTTTCGTTGGACTCGCGCTCGCCCAGAACATAAAGCGAACATATGTCCCGGCTCGACACACGCGAGAAGCTCGCCATCCTGGCCGACGCCGCCAAATATGACGCCTCGTGTGCCTCGTCCGGCTCGGCCAAGCGCAACAGCGTCGGCGGCAAGGGGATCGGGTCGACCGAGGGGATGGGGATCTGCCATGCCTATGCGCCCGACGGCCGCTGCATCTCGCTGCTGAAGATCCTGCTGACCAACAGCTGCATCTTCGACTGCCATTATTGCATCAACCGCAAGAGCTCGAACGTGCGGCGGGCGCGCTTCACGGCAGGGGAAGTGGTCCAGCTCACGCTCGCTTTCTACCGCCGCAATTATATCGAGGGTCTGTTCCTGTCCTCGGGCATCATCCGCTCGTCCAACTACACGATGGAGCAGATCGTCGAGGTCGCCCGCAGCCTGCGCGAGGACCATGATTTCCGCGGCTATATCCACCTGAAGACGACCCCCGACGCCGATCCCGAGCTGGTCCACAAGGCCGGTCTCCATGCCGATCGCGTCTCGATCAATGTCGAGCTGCCGACCGAGACCGGCCTCAAGCGGCTGGCGCCCGAAAAGGACGGGGTGCGGATCGAAAGCGCGATGGGCGGGATGAAGGCGTCGATCGAAGCCGGCCATGACGAGAAGAAGCGTTTCAAGGCCGCGCCCGCCTTCGCGCCGGCGGGGCAATCGACGCAGATGATCGTCGGGGCGGACAGCGCCAATGACGGCGAGATCGTGAAGCGCGCGAGCGGCCTCTACGACCGCTTCGCACTGCGCCGCGTCTATTATTCGGCATTCAGCCCGATCCCGGACGCAAGCGCGATCCTGCCGCTGAAGCGCCCGCCGCTGATGCGCGAGCACCGGCTCTACCAGTCGGACTGGCTGATGCGCTTCTACGGCTTCAAGCCGGCCGAAGTGGTGGCGGCGACGGATGCGGACGGGATGCTGCCGCTCGACATCGATCCCAAGCTCGCCTGGGCGCTGAAATATCGCGAGAGCTTTCCGGTCGACGTCAATCGCGCGCCGCGTGAGATGCTGCTGCGCGTGCCGGGGCTGGGCGTGAAGGCGGTCGACAAGATCGTCGCGTCGCGGCGCTGGCGGAGGCTGACGCTGGACGATGTCGGGCGGCTGACCGTGTCGGTGGCGAAGATCCGGCCCTTCATCTGCGCCGAGGGGTGGCGGCCGGTGGCGCTCACCGACCGCGCCGATTTGCGCCAGCGGCTGCGGCCGAAGACGGAACAGCTGGAGCTGTTCGGGGCTTGATCGGCCATGCGCTCGGTCCGGCTCGCCCATGAGGAAGATTTCGACGGCTGGCGCGAGGCGGCGCGCTCGCTTGCTCTGGCCGGAGTGCCGGCGGCGGAGGTGAGCTGGCAAATCGGGGAGGGCGGGGGCGACCTGTTCGCCGGCGAGGCCGTGACTCCGGCGGCGGGCGCCCCTTCCTTCTCGGTGCCGCGGCCGTTCGTCGCGCTGGCGCGCGCCGCGATCTGCCATTCGGATCCGGAGCGCTTCGCTTTGCTCTATGCCCTGCTGCTGCGCGTCCGCGCCCAGCCCAAGGCGATGGAGGACCAGGCCGATCCCTTGCTGCGCCGGCTCGAGCTGATGGCCAAGGACGTGCGCCGTGACATGCACAAGATGCACGCCTTCGTCCGCTTCCGCGAAGTCGAGAGCGAGGGCGGCACCCGCTTCGTCGCCTGGTTCGAGCCCGACCATCATATCGTCCGCTCAAACGCCGGCTTCTTCGTCCGCCGCTTCGCCAACATGGCCTGGTCGATCCTGACCCCGGAGCTGTGCGCGCATTGGGACGGGGCGGAACTGCGTTTCACGCCCGGCGCCACGCGCGCCGAAGCTCCGGACGGCGACCCGGTCGAGGAGACGTGGAAGACCTATTATGCCGCGATCTTCAATCCGGCGCGGGTCAAGGTGAAGGCGATGACCAAGGAGATGCCGCGCAAATATTGGAAAAACATGCCCGAGACCGCGTTGGTGGGGGAGCTGCTGGCAGGAGCCCAGGCGCGCGAGGCGGAGATGGTGGAAAGGTCACGGAGCAAGGCGGCGGAAGGCGGGCTCGCGCGGGCGGCCGCCGCCGAGAAGCGGATCGAACCCGGCGGCAACGCGCGGGCGGCGTGGGAAGCTTTGCTGGTCGAGGCGCGCGGCTGCACGCGCTGCGACCTCTATCGCTGCGGCACCCAGACCGTGTTCGGCGAAGGGCCGCTCGACGCGAAGATCCTGTTCGTCGGCGAGCAGCCGGGCGACCAGGAGGATATTGCGGGGCGGCCGTTCGTCGGCCCCGCGGGGCAATTGTTCGACCGCGCTCTGGCCGAGGCCGGCGTCGACCGATCGGCCGCCTACGTCACCAATGCAGTCAAGCATTTCAAGTTCGAGCAGCGCGGCAAGCGCCGCATCCATGCCAAGCCGAACGGTGCCGAGATCGACGCCTGCCGCTGGTGGATCGAGCAGGAGCGCGCCCTGATCCGGCCGCCGCTGACGGTCGCGCTCGGCGCCACCGCCGCCCGCTCGATCTTCGGCAAGGCAGTGACGATCGGCGCGATGCGCGGCCGCGCGCACCAGGCGCCGGACGGCGGCGAGGCCTGGGTCACCGTCCACCCGAGCTTCCTGCTGCGGGTGCGCGACAATCGCGAGGAGGAATATGCCCGCTTCGTCGCCGACCTGCGCGGCATCGGCGAGCGCGCCAGGGCGCTCGCCTGAGGATCAGTAATTCGGCCAGAGACCGGGCGTGGCGACTTCGAGGACGTGGCCGTCGGGATCCTCGAAATAGAGGCTGCGGCCGCCGCGCGGCCAGCGCATCTCGCCGCGGATCGGGACATCGTGGGCGACGAGATGGCGGTGCCATTCGTCATAGGATTGCTCGGCGATCGCGAACGCCATGTGGAGCGGGCCGCGCCCGTCATGGCCGGGCACGATTCCGCTGGGGCTCTCCATGTCGTCGAGCGAGGCGCCCTCGCGGAACAGCAGCAGCACGCCCTGGCGGCCGGCGTCGAAGGCAACCAGGCGCTCGCTCTCGAACATCGGCGCCAGGCCCATAACGTCACGGAAGAAGGCGACCGAGCGATCGAGGTCGGCGACGTAGAGCGCGGTCTCCAGCAGCCCCTCGATCCTCGGCATCTTCTCCCTCCCGCGCGCTAGAGCCGGACCAGCATCTTGCCGGTATTGCCGCCGCTGAACAGGTCGAGGAACGCCTGGGGCGTCGCCTCGATGCCGTCGCGCACCGTCTCGCGCGACTGCACCTTTCCGGCCGCGATCCAGCCGCCCATGTCGCGATAGAAATCGGGCATTTCGGCGAGATAGTCGGTGTAGATGAAGCCCTCCATGCGGATGCGGGCGGCGATCACCCGCATGATGTAGCGGAAGGCGGGCGGCGGCCCGGCATTATAGCCCTCGATCATGCCGCAGATCGCGAAGCGGGCCTTGTTGCGCGCGGCGGCGAAGGCGGCGTCGAGATGGTCGCCGCCGACATTGTCGAAATAGACGTCGATGCCCTTGGGCGCGGCCTCCATCAGGCCCTTGACGATCGGCTGCGCCTTGTAGTCGACGACCGCGTCGGCGCCGAGCGCCTTCACCCATTCGCATTTGTCGGAGCCGCCGGCCGAGCCGATCACGGTCATGCCCTTGGCCTTGGCGATCTGGACCACGGCCGAGCCGACCGCCCCGGCCGCGGCCGAGACGAAGACGATGTCGCCTTCCCTGGCCTCGGCGACGCGCAGCAGCCCGAAATAAGCAGTGGCGCCGGTCAGGCCGAGATTGCCGAGCCACTGCGAATCCGCGACGCCCATCGCCGGCACCTTGTGGAACGCATCGGCGGGGCCGGTTGCCTGCTCGCGCCAGCCGAGCATGTGGAAGACCTTGTCGCCTTCGCGGAAATCGGGCGAGCGCGATTCGATCACGGTTCCGACCGCGCCGCCCTGGAGCGGAGCCCCGACCTCGAACGGAGGGACGTAGCTCTTCACGTCGTTCATGCGGCCGCGCATATAGGGATCGACCGAGAGCCAGTTGTTGGCGACGCGAACCATGTTGTCGCCGAGCGGCTCGGCCGGAAGCTCCTTCAGCTCGAAATTGTCCATCGTTGGCAGGCCGGTGGGCCGTGCCTTCAAATGCCATGCGCGCGTGCCGGTCATGTTCGTCTCCCTTGTCGTCCCCCTTGCTAGTCCCGGGCGGCGGACAACAAAAGGCCCGGCCGTCGCCGGCCGGGCCATTCGCGCCTCGCGAGAGACGAAGCGGTCAGTAGGTGCCGCGGAAGCTGCGGTCGAGGACGCGCGGCCCTTCGCTGCCCTGGTTCTCGCGTTCGAACAAGGCGCGGTTATTCTCCTCGTCGCGCCACGCCCGATGCGCTTCTTCGGCGCTCTTGTTGATCGTCACCTTGTCGTCGACGCTCTCGATCCACGCGCAGGGGATCGAGTGGTGGCGGCCGCCGGCGGCCTCGTCGCTCTTGGTGAGGATGATGCGGTCGCCCTTCACCGCGTCGACGGTGCCGACATGGCTGCCGTCCGATCCGACCACTTCCATATGTTCGGTGACTCGGCTCATCGACGAGCGCTGGCCTTGCCTCTTCTCGCGCCAGCCGTGGAATTCCTGTTCGAATTTCGACTGATGCTCGCGGCGATATTCGTCATAGTCGCGGTCGAGCGATTCGATCTGGCGCCGGCGCCATTCCGAATAGGAATGGTCGCTGATGTCGCCGCCGCCGCCGCCGCCGCGCTGGCCGCGCTGCATCATCATCCGCTCGCGCGCATAATCGCTGCCGCCGGCGCTGCCCATCGCGCCGATGCCGTAGCCAGCGCCATAGACCGAGGAGACCGGATGGACGCCGTGGGTGCCGGTGCTGCCGACATCGACGCGGTCGAAGCGCGGGCCCGCGAAGCTCGGGTCCCAGCCGGGCGCATCGACATGGGGGCCGCGGAGGATCCGGTCGTCGTCGCTGTCGCTGTCGCTCTCACTCATCGTGTAGCCGCCGCGTTCGTCGCCCCAGCCGGGCCGGCTCTCGAAGCGGCCGCCGCGATCGCCATAGGAGCGGCTGCCCTGGTAGCCGCCGCCCTGATAGCGGCTGCGATCGTCGTCATCGTCGCCGAACAGGCGGTTGAGCTTGGCCTCGATCCGTTCGAGCAGGCTGCGGTGATCGTCGTCGTGCGACCGATCGCGGTGGCTGCGGCCACCGCTCCAGCGGTCATCGCGGCCGCGATCCTGATGGCGGTTGCTGCCGTAACTCCTGTCGCGATAGGCCATTCTGTCCTCCTCTTGTTGGTCCAATAGGGTGATGCGGCGCGGCGATCCCGGCGCCCCAATTCCGTCCAGCAAAACGAAGCAGCCGAGCAGCGCGTTCCGGCCGGGGAGGCGGCCCGTTGCGTCACGGCGGCGGAACGACCGGCGCGATCATTTCGCGCGCAGGATGACGAATTGGCCCGTTGCGTCGCGTGCGCTGCGCGGTTATTGGGGGCGCCTTCGCCGAAGGGCGCGGGGCCGTAGCTCAGATGGGAGAGCGCTGCAATCGCACTGCAGAGGTCAGGGGTTCGATTCCCCTCGGCTCCACCAACCTTTTTCCTCCCGATGCCGGAGGTTCAGGCGAGACACTGCGAACGCGGCGGCTGGCAGACCGCAGGCTTGGTGTCGCACTGATATCGCAAGGCAGGAATGGCGCCGCTACGCGTGGGCGACCGAACTTCAGGCGAAGTGATCGGGCCGGGGCCTTTGGAGCTGGATGGTAGATCGCTGCCAGAGCGCCAAGAAACGTGAACTATGACCGCTTTTGGCCGTCAGCGGACTGTCTGCTTCTAGGAGCGACGGCGGAAAAGCGTATATTTGCGGCTTCCGCGTGCTCTACGTCCGGTTACGACCCATTGCGGACCTTCGATCTGGCAGGAGAAACTTGGTCCCAGGTCACAGGGAGGAAGCCGGTGGACAGGCATAGCAGGGCACGAACAGTCGAACGCGTTCTGTTCCTATTGCTCATAAGTGCGCTCGCAGCGTCCGGATTTTTCTATGAGCGCTTCCGAGCCGAAATGCCGGCTTGGCAACTCGCTGCTATGATTTGCGTGGGGATGAGCGTTTCCTACGGGGCGTATCGCGTCGCGCTCTATGTCGTCGTCCGAAGACTCGGGCCGTGAATGGATTCCACCCATTGGGGGCGTTCAGTTGCCGAGTTTGCCATGTCCGTTGTTGCTGATAAGGTCTCCCTTGTGAGCAACAGAAAGGCCGCAATTTGGTGGGACTTCCACCTCTTTTTCCTGCTCTGCGCTGTCCCTGTTATCGTATTCCGAGGCGTGGCTGATTGGACAGCCCGGTTGGTTGGAGGGCTGAGCTTCTACGCAGTCTGCGTCTTGGTGCTGTTCACTGGCCGCCGCGTCGTTGCTTGCCTTCGACAGCACTGAGCAACTTCCGCTTCCCATCCATTGCGGTCATTGACCTCTGCCTCCATCATCTCGCGATGATCTACAAGATGTGCTTCGCCGCTGCGTTGGCCTTGGCGCTTGGAGGCTGCTCCTCGCCAAGCCTTGTTGGCGCAGATGAGCTACCGTCGGACGCCAGACTTGCCTCGGAGACAATCGAAGTCCGAGTGAAGAGCAGGGGCGATGACAGCGGGGCACACCGGGTGCTCAGGATGCAGATCGCACCTAACAACGCTGCGACAGTCGCCACTGAGTCGATACGCTTCAACGACTATGGGGAGCCACCAATCGTGGTTCTTGAGTCAGAGAAGACCGGGCAGCTGACAGCCCCGCAGGCAGCCCAAGCCAGACGCACGCTCGCACCCCTCCACCCTTCCAAGCTCGGGCCGGAATGGCCGTTCGCGTTCTTGAGCGACTGTCCAAGCATGAGTTCGCACCCCGACGTTGTTCTCGTCGCGGAATTTCGCAAGACCGCAAAGGAGGGCGGCCTGTTCTTGCTGGAGCGCCGTTGCGATAGCGACCAATCCGCGCAAGCGCTTCGGTTGGCGGAAGCGTTTCGCTCCCAGCTACCTGTGCAAGTCGACTATCCTAGGATTGCGAAGTGAGGGAATTGAGCGCTGAACGCCCGAAAAGCACCCACTGCGCGCATTACGTACCCAGCCACGATCATGGCGTGAAATGGAGCAAAGCCCTGGAGGGGGCCATTGGCGGGCTGCATTTGGCTCACAAGACGAAGAATGGGGAAGGCGCTGAGTCCGCTTTCCACGCGCAGCGGACATATGAATTTGGCGCCTGGCCGCCCTTAATGTCCGTTATGGGTGGAAAGCGGACATTGCTTGGTCAGAGCGAGGCGGGTGAAACGTAGCTCAGCGGAGGCTAGTTTGGATTTCGTTTAGTCCACCACTCGCTGTCCCGGAGCTCGCTCTTCGCATTCGGATTTCCCATGCGATCTGCAACTCTCAGCCAGTGGAGATACCACCGCTTATTTCCTCGGCCGGCGTAGTGCATCGCTAAATTCCAAGCGCAGTCAGAGTCGCCCGCTTTTACACCTCTCTTATACCAGTAGATCGCGAGCTTAGGTTCGCTCGGCTGCTTGATGTCGTCGTAGATGGTTCCCAATCGTGACATGGCGTCGGTCGCGCCAAGATCAGCGGCGGCCTTATATCCCAAGATCGCACCATCTATATCGCCGACTTCTTGGAGATCATATCCCTTGTTGTAGGCCATGGTGGCCCCATATTCTTGTCTGCTGAGTGGGCGTTGCATGATCAACCTTCGCTCTCGACGTGTCAGTAGCGAGTGGAAACATGACGATCCTCGCCAACGTCCAATGGCCGCAATAGGTCGTTACCGGTCATTGAACAATGGCAGGGCCAACACGATCAGGCCGATCACCGCTATTACCAGTGAAAACGTCTCCATAGGGAGAGACATGAAACAGTGCCGGGCGCGATAAAGCAGCCTGCTTCGGGCACCAGATGGCCGCGACACGGCGAGCTTCTTCCGATTGACCTTGGTGCCAATATGCCAGTTCAGCACCGCTGCAATCAACAAACCAGAGCCCCATAACCAAGGCCCATCAGCAATGCCGGAAACTGTTTGGAGCACCCCCAACGCAGCAAGCGTGCCGAGTACAACAAAAACGGTTAGATAGCCGCGACCACTCCACCAGAAAATGTACATGACCGCCCCCCCCGGCCTTTGATATGAGGCCGAACATATAGC
>JAFAEZ010000196.1 GCA_023423775.1 Pseudomonadota bacterium | reverse complement strand
CTCGGCGCGCCGCGCCGCGAGCCCGATCAGGGCTGAGCCTTAGAAGGGAACGTCGTCGTCGAGGGCGCTGTCGAACGCCGGCGCGGGGCGCGATTGCGGGCGCGACTGGCCGCCGCTGCTGCCGCCGCCGAAGCCGCCGCTGTCATAGCCGCCGCCGCCGAAATCGTCGCCGTAGCTGGAGCCGCCACCGCCGCCGCCCGAGCCGCCGCCGCGGCTGTCGAGAAGGACCAGCTCGCCGCGGAAGCGCTGCAGCACGACCTCGGTTGAATATTTGTCCTGGCCGCTATTGTCCTGCCACTTGCGGGTCTGGAGCTGGCCCTCGAGATAGACCTTCGAGCCCTTGCGCAGATATTGCTTGGCGACGCGGCCGAGATTCTCGTTGAAGATCACGACGCGATGCCACTCGGTCCGCTCCTGCTTGTTGCCGTCGCGGTCCTTCCAGCTCTCGGTCGTCGCGACCGAGAGGTTCACCACCTCGCCGCCATTGGCGAAGGAACGAGATTCGGGATCGTTGCCGAGATTGCCGACCAGGATAACTTTATTGACGCTGCCCGCCATGGACTTCTCCTAAAGACCGAGAGCGGTGGCCGCCCAGAAGGTCGCGCCTGCGGCCAGATAGGCCAGCGCAAAGAGGTACGCTAGCATGAAGGCGGGCCATTTCCAGCCGTTCGTTTCGCGTCGCGTCACCGCAACTGTGGATAAACATTGCGGCGCGAACACGAACCAGGCGAGGAAGGCCAAAGCGGTGGGCAGCGACCAGCGACCGCGCAGCTGCTCGGTCAGCGACTGCTCAGCCTTGGTCTCGTCCTCGGTCTGGATCGAATAAGCGGTCGCCAGCGCCGAGACCGCTACTTCGCGCGCCGCCATCGCCGGCACCAAGGCCAAAGCGATTTCGTGGTTGAAGCCGATCGGGCGGAGACCGACCTCGAGCACCGAGGCGATCTTGCCGGCGATCGAGCTGTCGAGCGCGGTCTCGCCCGGCTTGGGTTGCGGGAAGGAAAGCAGCGCCCAGAGCACGATTGTCGAGATGAGGATGATGGTGCCGGCGCGCTTGAGGAAGATCATCGCGCGCGTCCACAGGCCGATCGCCACGTCGCGGATGTTCGGCACCTGATATTTGGGCATTTCCATCATGAAACCCTGATGGCTACCCTTGGCGACCGTGCGGCGCAGGACGAGCGCGGCGAGCAGGGCGCCGACGATGCCGAGCGTATAGAGGCCGAACAGGACCAGCCCCTGGAGGCCGATGCCCCAGCCGACGCTGGTCGCAGGGATGAAGGCGCCGATGATCACCGCATAGACCGGCAGCCGCGCCGAGCAGGTCATCAGCGGCGCGATGAGGATCGTGGTGATGCGGTGCTTGGGATCCTCGATCGTCCGCGTCGCCATAATGCCCGGGACAGCGCAGGCGAAAGAGGAGAGCAAGGGGATGAAGGCGTGGCCCGACAGACCGACCCGGGCCATCAGCCGGTCCATCAGGAAGGCGGCGCGGACCATGTATCCGGTCGCCTCGAGCAGGAGGATGAACAGGAACAGGATCAGGATCTGCGGCAGGAAGACGATTACCGCGCCGACGCCGCCGAGCACGCCGTCGACCAGCATCGAGCGCAGGAAGCCTGAGGGAAGCGCGTTCACGACCAGTCCCTGGCCGGACGCGATCAGATCCTCGAGCCAGCCGATCGGCGCTTCCGACCAGGCTAACACGGCCTGGAACATCAGGAACATGATCGACGCGAAGATCAGCGGCCCTGCCACCGGGTGGAGGACGACATGATCGATGAAATGCGTCCAGCGCCGCGCGCCGGTCTCGCCGACGGTGGCCGCGCGGGCGATGGCACGGGCGCGCCGCTGCAGGGCGGCGATGTCGCGCTCGTCTGCCCCGTCGCCGGCGCGGACGCGGCGGGCGGCGCCGACCGCTTCGCTCAACGCCTCCTTGATCTCGTCGCCGCCGCGGCGCCGGACTGCGACCGTCTCGACCACCGGCACGCCGAGTTCGCGCTCGAGCGTCTGCGGATCGATCTCGAGCCCGTCGCGGCGCGCGAGATCGACCATGTTGAGCGCGATCACCGTCGGCAAGCCCAGCGCGATGATCTGCAGCGCGAAGCGGAGATGGTTGTCGAGATTGGTCGCATCGAGCACCAGCAGCAAGGCGTCGGGCAGGCGCTCCCCCTGCTGCTTGCCGAGCACGACGTCGCGCGTGACCTCCTCGTCGGGGCTCGACGGATCGAGGCTGTAAGCGCCCGGGAGATCGACCAGCTCGACCGGGCGACCATCGGGCAGGGAAAGCCGGCCCGATTTACGTTCGACCGTGACCCCCGGATAATTGCCGACCTTCTGGCGCGCGCCGGTCAGCATGTTGAACAGGGCGCTCTTGCCGGCATTGGGATTGCCGACGACCGCGACCAATGGAATGGAGGTCATGCCGCGATCGCTTCGACCATGACAGCCTGGGCGTGGGAGCGGCGGATTGCCACCATCATCCGTCCGATTCGTATCGCCAGCGGGTCGCGGCCGACCGGTCCACCGTGGAGAGCCTCGATCGCCACGCCTTCGTCGAGACCGAGATTGCGGAGGCGGCGCGCTTCGACCGGGGTCAGCGAGGTCCATTCGATCCCGGTGACAGTCGCGGGGGTACGGAAAGGCAGTTGATCGAGGCGCAGGGTCATCGCTTCCACATCGTTCTTGATGCGAGTGATTATCAATAACGAAAAGGAAAAGCCAGCGTCTATTCGCCCAGCCGGCCTACGCGCAGCGCCAGCGGCCATGTGACGCGGTGCGGCGTGGCGGGATCGCCCCAGATCTCCGACAGCCGGGCGGCGAAGGCTTCGAAGGGCCCGGGCCCGACCGCTGTCGCCATGCGCCGAACGGCAGACCAGGTGTCGAGATAAGCGAGCAGGTCGCCGAGTCGCCATTCGACAACGATCGCGAAATCTGGCGCCTCGAACTCGTCGAACGGGAAAGCCAGCGAACGATAGCCGTCCGCCACATGGCTGCGTTCCGGAGGCCAGTAAGGCGCCAATATCGCGTCGTGCAGGTGGCGGACGACGCAGTCGATCTCCGGCGCTACATGGGCCATTCCGTAGCTGATCAGCGCCACGACCGCGCGCGGGTGCGCGACGCGGCGCACCTCGCGATAGAAAGCGTCGAGGTCGAACCAGTGGGCGGCCTGGGCGGCGGTGACGAGATCGACGCTGCCATCACCGAGCCCGCTCGCCTCGGCCGGCGCCACTCGATAGTCGACGCGGGGATGCGGCTCGGCCCTGGCGATCTGCGCCGCACTCGCGTCGGTGGCGACCACGCGCTCGAAGCGATCGCCGAGGAGGCGCGACAGCTGCCCCGAGCCGCAGCCGCAATCGAGCGCGAGTCCGCGGGCGGGCGCAAGGCTGGCCAGATAATCGGCCAGTGCCTCCGGATAGGCCGGCCGGTGCGCGGCATAATCGGCCGAGTGGCCGGAAAAATGGTCCTTGAACGTCGCCACTAGACGACGGGGTAGCGCAGCCGGCCGAGGAAGCGGCTGAGGCTCGGCATGCGTTCGCGGCTGCCCCGCCACTGCGCCTTGGTCTTTTCGAACTTCATCACGTCGTCGATGCGGCGATCGAGGAAGCCGCGCGTCGTTGATAGTTGTTCGGTCTCGTCGTCGAGATAGACGAGCATCGTCGCGCCATAGAGTCCGGAGAGGATCGCGCGCTTGCTGTAATGGTTGAAGTCGGTCGCGGTGTCGCCGGCGATGCGCCACATGCGGTCGGCGGCGCGCCAGGCGAGCCGCGGCCCGACAAGCGCGTTTTGCGGCAGGGCGAGGATGGCGAGCGCGCGGCGCAGCGCCTCTTTGTGCGGATGGACGACCTCGATCCGATAGAGAACGAGATCGCGGATCCGCTCGCGGATTTTCAATTTGGCGATGCGCTCGGCCGGCCAGGCCTGAGCCATCGCCCGGTCGATCGCGTCGAACCAGGCATCGATCATCTCGACGGCGCCGCCCGGGAAGCAGAGGCGCGCACGCTCGGCGGGCACACCGAGCTGCGAAGCGGCCATGGCGAGCGCAGTATCGCTCCAGCCATCGAACACGGCATTGGCGGGAATCAGCGGCGCGAGCGCGGCGCGCAGCTCGTCCAGAGTCATGTCCCGGGGTTCAATCATCGCGGCTCTCCCTGTCGCCTAGATGTGCGCACCGCCAGAGCGATGCAAGTTCACGCGGCCCGGCCGCGCTCGGGCAGCCGGATCAGAACCAGGGCAGCGCAGATCATCAGGCCGCCGATCAGGTCGGTCGTTCCCAGCCGCTCGTCATAAGCCAGCCAGCCGACCAGAGCCGAGACCGCCGGCTGGGTCAGCAGGCCGAGGCCGACCACGACCGGCGACAGATAGCCCATCGAATAGACCAGCAGCCCCTGACCGATCACCTGGCTGCCGAGCGACAACAGCAGCAGGGGCGTCCAGCTTTCGGGCATCACCTGCTCGCCCAGCGCCAAGGCGAACAGGAGCAAAGGTATGGTGCCGGCGATGGTCGACAAGGCCAGCACGGGCATCGGCGCCAGCGACTGGCGCGCCCGATCGATCGTGATCAGGTAGAAGAAATAGAAGATGCCGGCCAGAATCGCGAACAGGTCACCGGCGAAATTCTTCGGACTGAGCTCATAGCTGTTGCCGAGCAGGAAGGCCGTGCCGGCTACGGCCAGCACCAATGCGCCGGCCTGGGCCGGCCGCGGCAGCGTGCGCATCACCACGAAGCCGTAGAAAGCGAAGATGAAGCTCGCGAAATTGCCGAACAGCGTGGCGTTGGCCAGCTTGGTGCGGACGATTCCATAATGCCAGGCGGCGAGATCGGCCGCGAAGAAGAAGCCGCCGACGATGATCATCAGCCCCATCCCCCAGGACAGGCGGAAGCGCGACGCGGCGCCCTTTCCGGAGCGGGCGAGCAGAAGCAGCAAGGGAATGGCCAGAGCGAGACGCCAGAAGCCGGCGGCAACCGGCCCGACATCGGTCAGCCGGACCATCCACGGCCCGAGCGCGAGGAACAGGTTCGCGACGATCAGGGCCGCGAAGGCATAGCGCCCGGGGTGCGCGGCCGGAGATGATGGAGGTTGGTGCATTGCAATCTGCAACCCGCTAGGACCGCTCGCTCCCGTCCGTCAAGGAGCACCGATGCCCAACCTGCTCGACCCGATTACGATCGGCGCCATTACCTGCCCCAATCGCATCATGATGGCGCCGATGACCCGCGCCCGCGCCACCCGCGAACATGTGCCGACCCCGATCATGGCCGATTATTACGCGCAGCGCGCCGGCGCCGGCCTGATCATCTCGGAAGGGACCGGGATCAGCCGCCAGGGCCTCGGCTGGCCCTACGCGCCCGGCATTTGGACCCAAGAGCAGATGGAGGCGTGGAAGCCGATCACCGAAGCGGTGCACGAAGCGGGCGGCCGCATCTTCTGCCAACTCTGGCATATGGGCCGGCTGGTCCATCCGAGCTTCCTCGACGGCGAAGCGCCGGTCTCGGCCTCGGCGCCCACCGCGCCCTACAAGGCGCACACCTATGAAGGCC
>JAFAEZ010000155.1 GCA_023423775.1 Pseudomonadota bacterium | reverse complement strand
GCAGGCGCCCGCGCCCGCCGCCCAGGCGGTCGCCGCCGCCTCGGTCCAGTCGGGCGACTATGCGCTCGACAAGGCCCATGCCAAGATCCTGTGGTCGGTCTCGCATTTCGGCTTCTCGACTTATTATGGCGAGTTCACCGATTTCGACGCCAAGCTCACGCTCGATAGCGCCAATCCGGCCGCGTCCAAGCTCGCGGTCACCGTCCAGACGGCCTCGGCCAACGGCCACAATCCGGCGCTCGAGAAGCATCTGCAGAGCCCCGATTTCTTCAACACGGCCAAGTTCCCGACAGCCACTTTCGTCTCGACCGCGATCAAGCCGACCAGCGCGACCACTGCGGACGTGACCGGCGACTTCACTTTGCTCGGCGTCACCAAGCCGCTGACGCTCAAGGTCACCTTCAACAAGGCGGCCGAGAATATGGCGAAGAAATACACGACCGGCTTCTCGGCCGAGGGCGTCGTCAAGCGCAGCGATTACGGCATGACCTACGCCGTCCCCGCCGTCAGCGACGAGGTCAAGCTCGTCATCAGCGGCGAGTTCAACAAGATCGGCTAAGCCCGTCCGGGCGGTGCGGCTTGGCGCTGCACCGCCCGATTGACTCAACGCCCGCGCTCGGCGCTAATGGCGCCATGGACGAGTGGATCGCGCTGAAATCGGCCATCCTGGCCGCCACCGGGCTCGATCGCGATGCCGTCCAGGCCTATTTGGCGCTCGCGCTGCTGTTCGGCATCGCCTTCGCCTTCCGGCTCCGGCTGTGCAGCCCGCTGCCGTGGCTCTCGGTGCTGGCCGTGGCGCTCGCCAACAAGGGCGCCACGATCTATGCCGACCATCTGGTCGAGCACTGGGAAATCACGCTCGCTCTGCGCGATCTTGCCAATATCATGCTGGCGCCGACCGTCCTCTTCCTCGCCTCGCGCTTCACCCCTCAGATCTTCGCCGCGCCGACCAAGCCGCTCGTCTTCGTGCCCGATGCGATGCGCCTGCCCGCTCCGCGCCAGGAGGAGGTGCTCGAGGCCGAATTCGAAATATGCGAGGAATTGCGAGTCGTCGCCGACCCGCCCCGCCGCCGGACGTCGATCAAGCGCGCCGCCGGCTGACTCCGCTTCGCTTGCGGCACGGCCACCCTCCCATTAGCGTGCGCGGCTTCCCGCTCCGCATCCGATGGAATTGCCCCGTGTCCTTTGCTCCCGTCCGTACGTCCGTCCTGGCGCTCGCCGCCGCCTTCCTCGCCGCCGGCTGCACCACGACCGGCAGTGACTCCGCGCCCTCCGCCGCCGATTCCGCCGCGCGCATGGTCGCGCCGGTCCTGACCACCGCCGACGCCCGCGACACCAAGAGCTATGCCCAACCCGAAGTGGCGCGGGTCACCCATGTCGCGCTCGATCTCGCCGCCGATTTCGCCGCCAAGCGCATGGTCGGGACCGCCACGCTCGACGTCCAGGCCCGCCCCGGCGCGCCGGAAATCATCCTCGACAGCAAGGGGCTCGAGATCGAGTCGGTGACCGACCAGTCGGGCCGCGCTCTGCCGTTCGCGCTCGGCGCCAACGACGAAGCAATGGGCCAGCCCCTGACGATCAAGCTCGACGGCGCCCGCCAGGTCCGCATCGCCTATCGTTCCGCGCCAGGCGCCGAGGCGCTGCAATGGCTCGCCCCCGAGCAGACCGCCGGCAAGCAGCATCCGTTCCTGTTCAGCCAGGGCCAGGCGATCCTCAACCGCACCTGGATCCCGACCCAGGACAGCCCCGGCATCCGTCAGACCTGGGAAGCGCGCATCGTCGCGCCCGAGCCGCTCACCGTCGTGATGAGCGGCGAGCGCCTGACCCCGGAGGGCGAGCCCGCCGGTGACGGCCGCCGCGCCTTCCGCTTCCGCATGGACAAGCCGGTGGCGCCCTATCTGATCGCGATCGCCGCCGGCGACCTCGCCTTCCAGCCGCTCGGCCCCCGGACCGGCGTCTATGCCGAGCCGGCGACCATTCGCGCCGCCGCCGCCGAGCTCGTCGACACCGAGAAGATGGTCGCCGCCGCCGAGGCCCTCTACGGCCCCTATCGCTGGGGTCGTTACGACATGATCGTGCTCCCGCCCGCTTTCCCTTATGGCGGCATGGAGAACCCGACCCTCACCTTCCTCACCCCGACCTTCATCGCCGGCGACCGCAGCCTCAACGGCCTCGTCGCGCACGAGCTGGCGCACAGCTGGTCGGGCAATCTCGTCACCAACGCCGTCTGGCCGGACGGCTGGCTCAACGAGGGCTTCACCTCCTATTTCGAGAACCGGATCATGGAGGCGCTCTACGGCACGACGCGCGCCAGCCAGGAGGAGGCCCTGTCCTTCGCCGAGATCGAGACCGCGCTGAAGGAGCTCGGCGCCGCCGCGCCCGGCACCCGCCTCCACGACGACAGCGAGGCCGATTCGAGCGGCATCGTCTACGACAAGGGCTCGGCCTTCCTGCGCACGATCGAGCGCACCGTCGGCCGCGAGCGCTTCGACGCCTATCTCCGCTCCTATTTCGACCGCCACGCCTTCCAGCCGATGACCTCAGCCCTGTTCCTCGCCGATCTTCGCGCCAATCTGATCCGCGGCGACCAGGCGCTCGAGCAGAAATTGCGGCTCGACGAATGGGTCTACCAGCCCGGCCTTCCGGCCAATGTCGCACGCCCCGATCCAAAGGCCTTCGCCCCGGTCGACGCCGCGCTGGCTGCGTTCAATGCCGGCGGCGCCGCAGCTTCCGTGCCCTATAGCGGCTGGACCACGGCCGAGCGGCTGCGCTTCCTGAACGGCCTCCAGCGCGACCTCAGCCAGGCGCGCCTCGCTGAGCTCGACCGCGCCTTCGGCCTGTCGCAGAGCGGCAATTCGGAGACGCTGTTCGCCTGGCTCCAGCTCGCGCTGGCCAACCGCTACGAGCCGGCCGTGCCCGCCGCCGAGCGCTTCCTGCTCGGCATGGGCCGCCGCAAGTTCGTCTCGCCTCTTTTCGAGACGCTGATGAAGCAGGGCGAATGGGGCCGCCCGATCGCCCAGCGCATCTACGCTAAGGCGCGGCCAACCTACCACGCCGTCACCACCAGCGCCGTCGATAAGGTGATGAAGGGCAGCTGAGGAAATCGGTCGGCGGGGACGGTGGCGCGGCCCACCGCCCCGCCCGGCACATTCTTCATGCGAGCTCGTTCCACGTATAAATCGGCAGCCGCGGGGCGGATTAGGCCGTAGGCCGGCCCCGAGCGCGGGCGGTCATTTTCACTCGCGCACGTCGCCCTTCACCGTGAACGCGTCGCGAAACGTCACGCGGCAGACCTCCGCGCCCGCATTGTCGGTGACGCGGATATAATGGTCGAGATTCACGTCGCCGTGCTCGTGAATGCTTTCGCACACCAGGTCGCGCGCGCTCTGCAGCGCGCTGTGGTGGACAGCCGCGAGGTCGGGAAGCTCCTGCCCCTCCTCGTCGTCCACCGCGATGTGGTTGTGCACATGAAAATAATAGCGGGCCATGGCGCGGAGAACGGCATGCCTGCCGCCCCGTTCCGGTCGTTGCGCCCCCGTTGCGGCGGGCCGCGGCTCCCGCGGGGACCGGCCGGAGCGGCTTGGACGCCCGCCTGATGCGCCGTCCGGCATTTTGGCCGCGCGTTCAACCGCTTCGGCGCTGCCCGGCCCGGTCGGAACTGAAGCGTTCTTAACACTCCATCAAACAGTCTGCGGCTAGTACGGAGGGAACCGAGCTGCCGGCATTGGATGTTCATGTACCACACCCCCGTCCCCGCAGATTCCAGTCCAGAAGAGAACGGGCCGGCGGAGTATCCGGACGCGGTCGATCTGCCGTCGGACGCCGGCAACCACAAGCTGCGCGAGGCGCACCTCCACAATGCCCAGGCGCGGACCACCGCCCTGTTCGCTTCCTACTTCGCCGGTGCCGGCGCGGGCGCGGCCGCACTCGTCGCCTGGACAATGTTCGGTCATGTCGCCTTCAGCCTGCTCGCACCCTGGGTGGCCATCGTCGGCGGCGCATTCTGGCTGACCTGGCGGCGCGCCGTCGAGCAGGGCAATGTCGCCGGCAGCCGCAGCGCGCGCATCCAGCCGCGTTGGCGGCCGGTGGCCGAGGCGGTCGGCCTCGCCGCCCTCTGGGCTTCGCTGCCCACCTACGCCTTTCCGGGGCTGCCGCTCGGCGACCAGGTCGTGATCGCGGGCGCGATGGGCGCCCTGATCATCGCCGCGATCGGCCTCGCCGCCGTCCCCGCCGCTGCGACCGCGTGGATCAGCACGATGACGCTCGGCCTGTGCGTCGCTTATTGGCACGGCAGCCCGGAGATCGATCCCAAGCTCGCCGTCACCATCATCGGCGTCGCCGCGATCGCGATCCTCGGCGTCGGCCGCCTCACCCGCTGGACCTTCGGCCAGCTGCAGGAAATGGCGGGGGTCCGCACCCAGGCGGAATCGGTCCGCCTGCTGCTGCGCGAATATGAGCATCGCGGCGTTGGCTGGCTGTGGCAGGTCGATAGCGAGAATCGCGTCGTCTACATCTCGTCGCGGATGACCGCCCTGCTCGGCCGCTCGACCAGCCAGCTCGTCGGCCATTCACTGCCCGCTTCTTTGGGCGGCAACAGCGCGCTCGGCCGCACCCTGCTCGCCCGCCAGCCTTTCTCGAACCTCGAGATGGAATTGCGCACCCGCCGCGGCACGCGCTGGATCAGCCTCGCCGGCGATCCGATCATCGACATGGGCGGTCAATTCCAGGGCTTCCGCGGCGTCGGCTCGGACATCACCGAGGTGCGCAAGACGCAGGAGCGCCTCACCAATCTTGCGAACATGGACGTGCTGTCGGGCCTGCCCAATCGCGGCCGCGTCCGCCAGCTGCTCGGCGAAGCCCTGTCGACCGCGCAGGCGACCAATGTGCCGTGCGCGATCATGTTCCTCGATCTCGACGGCTTCAAGCCGGTCAACGACACGTTCGGCCATCCCAAGGGCGATGCGGTGCTGAAGAGCGTCGCCCAGCGCCTCGTCAAGGAGGTCGGCGCCTCGGGTCATGTCGGCCGCATGGGCGGCGACGAGTTCGCGATCGTGATCAAGGACGCGCAGGGCCGCAAGACGGTCGAGAATCTCGCCCAGCGGCTGATCGACTCGGTCGCCGAGCCCTACGTGATCGACCAGGTCGAGATCCGCATCGGCGTCTCGATCGGCTGCGCCTACGGCCCGATCGACGGCCAGAGCGTCGACGACCTCATCCAGAAGGCCGACCTCGCGCTCTACCAGGCCAAGAATGAAGGCCGCGGCACCTGCTGCTATTTCAACTCCGACATGCAGAGCGTCGCCGAGCACAAGATGCGGCTCGAGCAGGACCTCGCCGCCGCGATCGGATCGGGCCAGCTGCGCCTGCTCTACCAGCCGCTCATCTCGGCCGCGGACCAGTCACTGGTCGGGTTCGAGGCCCTGATCCGCTGGCACCACCCGACCCGCGGCATCGTCTCGCCCAACGATTTCATCCCGCTCGCCGAGGAGACGGGGCTCATCATGCAATTGGGCGACTGGGTGATCCAGGAGGCGTGCCGCGCCGCCGCCACCTGGCCCGAGAACATCACCGTCGCCGTCAACCTCTCGGCCCGCCAGCTGGTGATGCGCGCTTTGCCCGCGACCGTGAACGCCGCGCTCGGCAAGTACCGCCTGCCCGCCAACCGCCTCGAGCTCGAAGTCACCGAGACCGTCTTCCTCGAGGATAGCGAAGGCTCATTGGACGTGCTGAAGCGGCTCCGCGCCCTCGGCGTCGGCATCGCGCTCGACGATTTCGGCACCGGCTACTCCTCGCTCGGTTACCTCAACAAGGCGGTCTTCCATAAGCTCAAGATCGACGGCTCGTTCGTGCGCGAGGCGGCCAACAACAAGGAGACGGTGGCGATCATCCAGTCGATCGTCCAGCTCGCCAAGAGCTTCCGTATGACCGTCACCGCCGAAGGCGTCGAGACCGCCGACGACTTCACCCGCATGCGCGATCTCGGCTGCCACCAGATCCAGGGCTATCTGTTCGGCCGGCCGATGGACTACGAGCGCGCCAGCGAGCTCGTCCACGGCGCCCAGAGCCGCCTCACCGCCGGAGGCCGGGAGGCGCCGCGGCCCTTCGGCGCGCGGCTGCCGCTATTTCTTGAACATGCCCGTGCCATATTGGCGCTCGGCGCGGATCTTGGCCGGGGCGCGGGCGCCCTCGCGCGCGGCGCGTTCGCCGACATTGGCGGCGAGCCGGCGGCTCCGCCGACCGGTCTGACGTCACGAGGCCGCCCTCGTGACGGCCTTCCCCCGCACCATCCCCCCAACGCATCACCGCCCCTGCATTTTCCATTTTCCTACACATAACCAGATAGGTTATACACTTCCCCCATGCAGAACCACATCCTCGGGCAATTATATACTTGACGTACTACGGCTTCTACGGTACTTAGGTTTCAAGGACATAGGACCGCTGCCATGTACGATATCACCAACCCGATCTACACCGACAAGGACAAGGCCCGCGAGCACCTAGAAGCGCTCCACTGGCCAACCGGTCCGGTTTGTCCGCATTGCGGCGGCGTCGATAAGATCAAGAAGCTGGAGGGCAAGAGCACCCGCCCCGGCGTCTACAAGTGCAACCAGTGCCGCAAGCCGTTCACCGTCACTGTCGGCACCATCTTCGAGGACAGCAAGATCCCCTTGAACAAGTGGCTGCTGGCCTTCCGCCTCATGGCTGGCAGCAAGAAGGGCATGAGCGCCCATCAGCTCCACCGCTCGCTCGGCATTACCTACAAGTCGGCTTGGTTCATGGCCCATCGCATCCGCGAAGCCATGAAGCAGGACAATGGCCCGATGGGCGGACCCGGCAAGGTCGTTGAAGCCGACGAAACTTTCGTGGGCGGCTCGGCCCGCAATCGCGCCTGGACCTATCCCGCGCCCAAGAAGATCGTGTTCTCGCTGGTCGAGCGCGACGGCCACGTTCGCAGCTACCATGTCGCCAACGTCACGCAGAAAACCCTGCGTCCGCTGGTCATGGAGAACGTGCACCGCGCCTCGCTCCTGATGACCGACGAGAACCGCGTCTATCATCGCATGGGCAAAGAGTTTGCGGGCCACGGTTCGACCGCTCACTACCGCGGCTTCTATGCCAACGGCATCGTGCACTCCAACAACGTCGAAAACTTCTTCTCGATCTTCAAGCGCGGGATCATCGGCGTCTATCACCATGTCAGCGAGGCGCATCTGGCCCGCTACACGGCCGAGTTCGACTTCCGCTACAACACCCGCAAGATCGATGACACGGAGCGCACGGCCGAAGCGCTGCGCGGCGCGATCGGCAAGCGCCTTACCTATCGGCGGACTGATAAACTCGCTGCCTGATATTAAGCAGCCGCGAGAACACATCGGTGAGCGCCGCAAGCGCTGGACAAAAAAGTAGGGGCGCCCATACCCGAAGGTTCAGCGCCCCTTTCCGGTTTGCCGAAGCGCGCCGGGTGGATGCCCTTTATCTAATGAACCATCCGGTTTAAGTCAACGTTACCGATGCCCAACGTTCGAGCCTACATCGATGGCTTCAACCTTTACCACGCTATCGAAAAGGCGGGGGTTCCTGCGCTCAAGTGGCTGAACCTTAGGCAAGTCGTAGAGAACATTTTGCGCCCCGGTGAGACTTTGGACGAGGTCCATTTTTTCACTGCGGTTTGGCCGTACGAGGCGAAAAAGCAAAAGCGGCATGAAAACTTCATCGCGGCCCTAGAAGCCTACGGAGTCCAGGTGCATCGCGGCAAATTTAGCAAACCCCAACGCTGGTGCGAGCGTCACGAGCGTAGATGCCCCTTTCGCGAGGAAAAGCAAACGGACGTCGGCATCGCCGTAAAGATGCTCTCAGACGCGTTAGGTGGGCGAGCTGAGCGAATGATCCTCGTCACCGCCGACAGCGATCAAATACCAACCGCGAAGGCCCTCACGGCAATCGAGGGGATCAATCTGACATTGGCATTCCCGCCGGGGCGAGCGCAGGAAGCACGGGAACTAGGCAATCTGATCCCAGACCGGCTCGAACTCCATGTCGAACGATTGCTCGAGTGCAAGATGCCTCGAACCGTCAAGCTTGACGGCAAGGTGGTCGCTACGATGCCGGCCCTTTACCAGCAGGGGATTTAGCCCCCTTATGCGGCTTCGGCGGCGTGCTCAGCGCCCGTTTGAGCGCAGCGGCCATCCGTGCTTCAATCTCTTCGGGCTTGTCTTCTTGGGGGTTTGTCATGAGCGATTACCTCGAACTATCCAGCCCCGTATACCAGTTTCCGTTCCCGGACGATGCGCTTGTCGTGATCGCCCGCATCACCTTGATGTGGGGGCAAATAGACTCCCAGCTCGATCACATTCTGATGAACCTATACCGGCTTGATTTCGAGACTTTCGATCATTTGTTCGCTGGCAAGACGGTTGGTCCGAAATGCGAGTCCGCCAAAGTGGCACTCGCGCGAAGCCGGAGCGAAGATGCCCGAACAAAGACCGCCGCCATGATCGAGGCCATCATATGGTGCATCAGAGACCGAAACGTTGTGACGCACGGTATCTGGGGATGGCGATGGGAGCCGGAGAACAGCCAATGGAACGCATGTGCCTGGAGCCGGTCAAAACAGCGATACTTCCTCGCCAATGACCTGGGGGCCTTCCACAACCAGGTCGTAGACGCGTCCGTCAAAGCCGACGCAGCATGGCACGCAGAGATCGCTGGCGAAGATCCGCCGCCAAGCCGAAATCGCCTCATGCTGTTCAGCGCTGACAGCCCCGAGACATTGCCGGGGATGCCGCCAAGGTACGAACGATAATCTCTCGAACCACATCCGAGGCAGCATCGGAATTTGGGTCATAGACGCGCAGAACGGCGGCCCCCGCCTCGATCATCTCGGGGGTGATTTCCACATCGGTTAGGTCGCCGGCCTGTCGTTCCACATCATATCTCGATTCGTTGGTACGTTAAATATATAATTGCCCATCCTCGTCGTCTGCGACCGCTGCCGCGCCTCCGGCCGGCCCGGCGCCGATCCGTTCGCCGGCTTCGGCGCCCTGCTCGATTTCGCGCCCGTCCCGCGCCGCAGCACCCGCGCCGACGACTGGGACGCGCAATGCCAGCGCGCGTTCATCGCCGCCCTCTCGCTGACCGGCTCGCCCCGCGCCGCCGCCCGCGCGGTCGGCAAGGCCCAGTATGGCGTCACCCAATTGCTGGCCGCGCCCGGCAACGAGGGCTTCTGCGCCGCCTATGAAGAAGCGATGGCGATCGCCGCCGACGAGCGCAGCCGCCGCCTCGTCGAGGGCCTCGGCGCGGTCGCCGCCGAGCAGGCCGGCTGGCGCCCCCCCGAAGCCCCCTGGTCCAGGGC
>JAFAEZ010000068.1 GCA_023423775.1 Pseudomonadota bacterium | reverse complement strand
GCTCAGGAGAAGGTCAGCCCGAAGGCGCGGACTGGTCGTCGGGCAACTTCACGGTCTCGATCAGCACGTCGAGCTGGGCTTCGCAGCCATTCTGGATCAGCGAGGACGCCATTTCCTCGAGGCCGCCCGGCTTGGCCGGAAGCGTCCGGAACTTGAGGTTGGTGGGCTGCGCGGCCCCCGGCCAGGTCAGACGGTAGTCGGAGCCATCCTGGATCGCGAGATCGGCCGGCCAGCCGAGAGTGGTCTGGCCCTTCGCCCAGTTGAGCTGACGCGTCGTGCCGTCGCTCGGCCGGGTGACGGTGAGCGGCCCCGCCTTGGTCGCGTCGCCGCGCCACAGAGTGACGTTGGCTGGATCGGCGAGGCAGATGTTCGAGCTTTTGGCGACGTCGACGTGCCAGATGGACGGGCTGCGGGGTGCAGTGGGGAGGCCGCGAACGGCCCCGATGCGGGCCCGGCGGCTCGACCCGGCGGTCGCGGCCGACGCGAGGACCGACCCTTGGGCCGCCTGGGCCGGGCCCGACGGCGAAAAGGTGCCGGGGCCGCGCAGGGTGCGCGTGCCTCGCGCGTCGAGCAGCACCAAGGAATCGTTCGCCTTGAGCGTGATCCGCGCATTGTCCGGAATCGCCTTGCCGGCCGGATAGGCCTTGGCGGACGGGCCCGACGCGCGCACGACGAGAACTTCGGCGCCCGCCGCACTGGCGAGCGAAGCGATCATCAAGACCGAGGCAAGATATCGAAGCTTCATATCACTTGGATCCCAACACATAGTGCCCCCCCGGACCGGCTTCCGTGATGCGATACACGAAATTGGCGAGCGCCGCATCATCCTTGTGACTTTCCGAGATCGCCTGAAGCTCTGTAAGCGCCGTCTTATCATTGGCTTCGAAGCGCTCCCAGAGCTTAACCAATGTTTGGCGCAGCTCGGCGTCCATTTGCGGGACGGGCTCCCAGACTTGTACGGGGGTGGCGCGGCCCGACAGCACGATCCGGCCCATCGGCCGGAAGATATCGAGGGTCGATTCCCGTTTCGCCTCGTCGCTGACGAGAATCGTCGTCTTCAGCGCCTTGTTGGCCGACTCGAGCCGCGCAGCGGTGTTCATGCCGTCGCCGAGGGCGGTATATTGAATGCGGCCCTCGCCGCCGAAATTGCCGACCACCGCCTCGCCCCGGTGGAGGCCGACCCGGGTGCAGCCGAGCGGCGGAATTTCGGGCCCGCCCGAGCGACGGAAGAGCTCGCCGCATTCGTACATGGCGACGGCGGCACGGGCGGCGCGGTCGGCATCGTCGGCCCGCGCGATCGGCGCGCCCCAGAAGGCGACGACGGCGTCGCCGACGAATTTGTCGATCGTGCCGCCATGTTTCAGCACGGTGTCGCTCAACTCGTCGAGATAGCGGTTGAGCAGCGACGATAATTGCTCGGGCTTGATCGCGTGGCTGAGCTTGGTGAAACCCTCCATGTCGGTAAACATCGCGTAGATCTGCTTCTTTTCGCCCTTGAGCGTGAGCTGGTCGGGATCGCGCAGGATCTGGTGGGCGATGTCCACCGGCAGATATTTGCCCAGAGTATGCTCGGCGAAGCGGCGTTCCTCGGCGCCCACCGCGCGCGCGGCGGTGCCGACCGCGGCGAAGGCGAACAGCCAGCCGACGCCCCAGCCGAAGGCGGGGAGGCCGAGCGTGTCGACATTGATCGACTGCAGATAGAAGGGAAGGGTGACGAAGAAGATCACCTGGCCGACCAGAACCAGCGCCAGTTTCCAACTGCGCATTTCGAGCAGGCTGGTCAGCGCGCCGGCGATGACGACCGCGAACGCCACCGCCCACAAGGACCAGGAGGGGATCGCGCCGGGCATGCGACCGTCCAGCAGTTGGGCGAGGAGATGGGCGTGGATGTCGAGGCCCTTGGTGAGGCGGCCGTCGATCCGCGTCATCGGCGTCTCATAATCGTCCATGTCCTGGATATCGCCGCCGATCAGGACGTAGCGGCCCTCGATCTGCGGCCGCAGCGCCGCCGCCATGTCGGTGGCGAACAGGTCGATCGGCAGCTTCGAAAAGACCGGATATTCCTCGCTTCTGGGCAGGCGGAAGGCGATGCTGCGGGCGTAGTCGCGAAATCGCGGCTGCTGCGGCGCCATCGCATTCGCCAGCAAAGGCGGCAGGCTGCCGGGGTGGACCGGCCAAGAGCGGATCACGCCGTCCTCCAGGTCGGGCTCGAGCCTGATGCTGGCCGGCTTCACCGGGCCGGGCTTGAGCTGGCCGAGGAAGCTGCGCAGAAAATCCTCCTGCCAGACCTTCATATAATCGGGGTTGGTCGCGTTGGAGGCGAAGGCGAGATAGGTCGGCGTCTTCATGCGTCGGAAGGCGTCGACCAGGATCGGGTCCTCGGCCTGGGGCTGGTCGATCAATATGTCGATGCCGATCGCCTTCGGGTTCATCGCGTCGAGCTTCAGCAGCGCCTCGGCCAGCATCTTGCGGTCGAGGGGCGAGCGCTTCGCCAACGCTTCCAGCGTCTCGTCGGTGTAAACGACAAGGACGATGCGATCGTCCTGATCGACCCTCTCCGCCGTCTCGAGCAGGCGCAGGTCGTAGAGGCCGCGCTCGGCATCCTTGGCGAGCGGAATCTCCCAGCTGAAGCGCGCGAAGAGCAAGCCGATGACCAGGAACAGGGCCGTCGCGGCAAGCCGGAAGGGCCCGATCTGCCGCGCGACGCGGCGGGCGCGGGTCGGCCAGTTCGGACCTTCGCTCTCCCCTCCCACTCAGCACTTCCCCCAAGGCGGCCAGGAGAGACGAAGCTTAGTCCTTTCGCCTGCGGAGTCTACGGTACGCCCGCGGCACTGGCCTTGCGCGCCTGCGCCCAGGCGAGATCCGCGAGCGGCTCCAGTCCCGCGGCCATGCGGTCGGCATGGGCCGAAGCGGCGGTTCCGCGCGCGATCCGGCCCTTGATGCCGTGCAGGATCGCAGCGAGGCGAAACATGTTGAAGGCGATGTAGAAATCGAGGTTCGGGATGCCCTCGCGCCCGGTACGGCGGCAATAAGCTGCGACATAATCCGCCTCGGACGGGATGTTGAGCGCGCGAAGGTCCACGCCGGCCAGGCCGGTCGTCATGCTGGCGGGCATCCGATAGACCATCAGATGATAAGCGAAATCGGCGAGCGGGTGGCCGAGCGTCGACAATTCCCAGTCGAGCACCGCCAGCACCCTGGGCTCGGTCGGGTGGAAGATCATGTTGTCGCAGCGGAAGTCGCCGTGGATGATCCGCGCGGCCTCTTCGCCGGCGGGGATGTTCCGCGGCAGCCATTCGACCAGCCGGTCCATGGCCGGCACGCGCCCGGCCTCGACGTCGCCGAGATATTGCTTCGACCAGCGGCCGATCTGGCGTTCGAAATAATTGCCGGGCTTGCCGTAATCGCCGAGGCCGAGCGCTTCCGGATCGAGGCTGTGGAGCTGAGCGATCGTGGCGTTCATCGCGTCGAAATAGGCCGGCCGCTCGGCGTCACTCACCTCGGGGAAGCTCGGTTCCCAGAAGATGCGGCCTTCGACCATCTCCATCACGTAGAAGGCCGTGCCGATGACGCTTTCGTCCTCGCACAGGCCGTAGCTGCGCGCGACCGGGAAGCCAGCCGCGCCGAGCGCGGTGATCACCCGATATTCGCGGTCGACCGCGTGCGCGCCGGGGAGGAGCTTGCCGGGCGGCTTGCGGCGCAGGACATAGCTGCGGTCGGGTGTGACGAGCTTGTAGGTCGGGTTGGACTGGCCACCCTTGAACTGCTCGACCGTCAGCGGACGGGAAAAGCCTTCGACCTCGCGGTCCATCCAGCCTTCCAGCGCGCCGATATCGAAGCGGTGCGCCTCGCGAACCGCGCGCGTGCCGCTATTGTCGCTGCTGCGGCTCATCCTTCTTCCTTCAGCGCGAGACGGTGGGCGTGGAGCAGGGGCTCGGTGTAGCCCGACGGCTGCGCCTCGCCCTCGAAGATCAAGGCCGCGGCGGCGCGGAAGGCGGTGCTCGCCTCGAAATCCGGGGCCATCGGCCGATAGAGCGGGTCGCCGTGGTTCTGGCGGTCGACCACGGCGGCCATCCGCTCCAGTGCGGCCTGGACCTGCTCGCGCGAGACCACGCCGTGGCGCAGCCAGTTGGCGACATGTTGGCTCGAGATGCGGCAGGTGGCGCGGTCCTCCATCAGCCCGACGTCGTGGATGTCCGGTACCTTCGAGCAGCCCACCCCCTGGTCGATCCAGCGCACGACATAGCCCAGGATGCCCTGGACATTGTTGTCGAGCTCCTCACGCAGCTCGTCCTCCGACCAGTTGCGGCCTTCGGCGAGCGGGATCGTCAGAATGTCGTGCAGCCGCGCCGGTGCCCGGCCGGCGATCTCTCGCTGGCGCTCGGGGACGTCGACCTGGTGGTAATGGAGCGCGTGCAGCGTGGCGGCGGTGGGCGAGGGGACCCAGGCGGTGGTGGCGCCGCTCTGCGGGTGCGCGGCCTTCTGCGCGAGCATATCGGCCATGCGATCCGGAATCGCCCACATGCCCTTGCCGATCTGGGCCCGCCCGGCGAAGCCGCAGGCTAGGCCGACATCGACTATGTTGTCCTCATAGGCCTGCAGCCAGCGCGCCGCCTTCATCTCCCCCTTGCGGACGACCGGCCCCAATTTCATCGACGTGTGAATCTCGTCGCCCGTGCGATCGAGGAAGCCGGTATTGATGAAGACGACCCGGTCCTTCACCGCGTGGATGACGGCGGCGAGGTTGACGCTGGTGCGGCGCTCCTCGTCCATCACTCCGATCTTGACCGTGTTGCGGGGCAGGCCGAGCAGATCCTCGACGCGGTCGAACAGGCGGTTGGCGAAGGCGGCCTCCTCGGGCCCGTGCATCTTCGGCTTGACGATGTAGATCGATCCCGCCGGGCTGTTGGCGCGCGCGCCGTTGACGTCGTGGAGGCCGATCAGCGACGTGACGGCGGCATCGACCAGACCCTCAAACACTTCCTCGCCATCCAGGCGCATCATCGGGTTGGTCATCAGGTGGCCAACATTGCGCACGAACAGGAGAGACCGGCCGCGGACAGCAAGCGGGCCGTTCGATGTCTCGTAGGTCCGGTCGGGCTCGGCACGGCGCTCGACGGTGCGGCCGCCTTTGTCGAAGCGGGCGGTAAGGTCGCCGCGCATCAACCCGAGCCAGTTGCGATAGGCGCCGGTCTTCTCTTCGGCGTCGACTGCGGCGACACTATCCTCGCAATCCATGATCGCCGTGATCGCGCTTTCGAGGCGGATATCGGCCACTCCGGCCTTGTCAATGCGGCCGATCGGGTGGGCGGGGTCGATCAGCAGCTCGACATAGAGGTTGTGATGGCGGAGCAGGATCGCGCCTTCGCGCCAGCCGGAAAGGAGAGATGGATCGGCGAGGCCGCCCTGGTCGGTGACCAGCGTGCCATGCTCGATGCTGTAGGAGGTGACGTCGGCATGGCTGCCCCCGGCGAGCGGCGCGACGCGATCGAGAAAGTCGCGGCCCCACGCGACGATGCGGGCGCCGCGCTCGGCGTCGTAGCCGCCGCCTCTGGGCAGATCGCCGAGCGCGTCGGTGCCGTAGAGCGCGTCATAGAGGCTACCCCAGCGGGCGTTGACCGCGTTCAGCGCGTAGCGGGCGTTGTTGACCGGAACGACGAGCTGCGGCCCGGCAATCGCGTTGATCTCCGGATCGACGCCATCGGTGGCGATGGTGAAAGGGGCGGGGGGATCGACCAGATAGCCGATCTCGCGCAGGAAAGCCTCCTCCTCGGCTGGGTCCGGCGCGCGGCCGCCAAGCGTCGCGTTGCGGGCGTCGATCGCTGCCTGGAGAGTTTCGCGGCGGCGCAGCAGGCGCTTGTTCTCGGGGGTGAGGTCGCGCAGCAGGCCGGACAGGCCGAACCAGAAGTCCTTAGCCGCGATGCCGGTGTGGGGGAGGGCCTCGTCCTCGATGAAGGCCTTGAAGGCCGGGTCGATCTCCAGTCCCGAAATCAGCTCGTAGCGCGGCAAGGCTGGTCCCCTATCGGTGCGTGCGGGCTCCGCTATGTTCGAGCCGCGCCGCCGCATCAATAGGGCATAGAAAAAGGGAGGAAGCGCCGAGCGCTCCCTCCCCAATTCCTCTGAAGGGACGAAAGCCTCTTAGAAGCGGAAGCCGAACGTGGCGACCGCCTGGTGACGCGAGAAGTCGCCCTCGTAGTTCGAGTAGCGATACTCGGTGCCCACGAACGAATTCGGGCCGATCGCGAACTGCGCGCCGAGACCGGCGCGAACGCCGTCCGCGTTAGCGGAATCGCTGACCGTGGTGCCGCCGGTGGTGGCCGACGCCTTGACGCGGGCGTTGGTGTAGCCGAGCTTGGCGTAGAGGTTCACGTTGTCGTTGATGGCGGCGGTGTAGCGGCCACCGACATAGAGGTCGCGACCGACGGCGAGCTTGGCGCTGTCGGTGCCATCGACGAATTCGATGTCAGCGGTGGAGTCGGTGATCTCGGCGTCGATGCCGAACGCGCCGTTGGCGCCGAACGCGAAGTCGTAGCCGATGCCGACGCCGTAGACGACGCCGCCGGCGTCCTCATCGTTGCCGCCGAGGTCGGTGAGGTCGACCTGGGCGTGATCGTAGCCGACGAGGCCTTCGATGCGGGGGCCCGACGGAGCCGCGAAAGCGGGGGCTGCGATGACGGTGGCCGCAACGGCGGCAAGAGCGATGCGCTTCATTTGTAATCCCTTTCTGTGGTTCTCTCAGGAGAAGCGAGACCGGATTGAGAGGGGAAATGTGGCGCTCATGTGGCCAGTCGGCTGTGGATTGTGGCACATGACTAATACACCTGGGCTGGTTTTCGTCCGAAACATCATTGAATCCAATTGGTTATGTGTCTGCCACAATCTCTACCGAAAAAGTTGAATTGCAACGCCTCCGATACGCGAAACCCTGCTTTCGCAGCGTCTTAGCGGTCCGTAATGCCACCGCCTCGCCTTTCCGGCGCGGCTTTGCTATGGGCCCGCGGAACGCTCATCCACGGATCCCCGCATGCTGAACCGACCGACCGGCCGTCCCGACCGGCGCACCTTTGCCATCATCTCGCACCCGGACGCCGGCAAGACGACGCTGACCGAGAAGCTGCTGCTGTTCGGCGGCGCCATCCATCTCGCCGGCGAGGTCAAGGCGCGGGGCGCCAGCCGCCGTGCGCGCTCGGACTGGATGAAGATCGAGCAGCAGCGCGGCATCTCGGTCACCAGCTCGGTGATGACGTTCGAGCATAAGGGCGTGACCTACAATCTGCTCGACACGCCGGGCCACGAGGATTTCTCGGAGGATACGTATCGCACGCTCACCGCAGTCGACAGCGCCGTGATGGTGATCGACGCGGCACGCGGCATCGAGACGCAAACCCGCAAATTGTTCGAGGTCTGCCGGCTGCGCAACGTGCCGATCATCACCTTCGTCAACAAGGTCGACCGTGAAGGCAAGGCGCCGTTCGAGCTGCTCGACGAGATCGCCGACGTGCTCGCGCTCGACGTCGCGCCGATGAGCTGGCCGGTCGGCATGGGCGGCGAGTTCGAGGGGGTCTACGACCTCGTCCACGACCGTCTCCATCGGCCGTCCAAGGACGATAGCGGCCATTTCGAAGGCGACACCGTCCAGTTCGAGGGTATGGACGATCCCAAGCTCGCCGACACGGTGTCCGCCGAGGGGCTCGCCAAGCTGCGCGAGGAAGCCTCGCTGGCGGTGGCGGCCTATCCGAGCTTCGACTCCGCCGCCTATCTCGCCGGCGACCTGACGCCGGTCTATTTCGGATCGGCGCTTAAGGAATTCGGCGTCGCCGAACTGATCGCGGCGCTGGGCGAGCACGCCCCGTCGCCGCTGCCGCAACCGACCACGGCGGGCCCGGTCGATCCCGACCATGACGCGGTCTCGGGCTTCATCTTCAAGGTCCAGGCCAACATGAACCCGCAGCATCGCGACCGCGTCGCGTTCATGCGGCTCTGCTCGGGCCGCTTCAAGCGCGGCATGAAATTGCTCCAGCCTTCGACCGGCAAGGCGATCGCGGTGCACAGCCCGATCCTGTTCTTCGCGCAGAACCGCGAATTGGCCGACGAGGCCTTCCCGGGCGACATTATCGGCATTCCCAACCACGGCACTTTGCGCGTCGGAGACACGCTGACCGAGGACGCGTCGATCAGCTTCACCGGCCTGCCCAATTTCGCGCCCGAGATATTGCGACGCGTGGTGCTCGGCGATCCGACCAAGACCAAGCAGCTCCGCAAGGCGCTCGACGACATGGCGGAGGAGGGCGTGACCCAGGTCTTCTACCCCTCGATCGGCGCCAACTGGATCGTCGGCGTGGTCGGCCAGCTCCAGCTCGAAGTGCTGATTTCGCGGCTCGACGTCGAATATAAGGTGGACGCGCGGTTCGAGCCCTCGCCCTGGGACACGGCGCGCTGGATCTCGGCCGACAATCCGGCCGACCTGAAAGCGTTCGTCGACGGCCACAAAAGCGCGGTTGCGACCGACCGCGATGGCGCGCCGGTGTTCATGGCGAAGGACCTCTGGGAGCTGAGCTTCCACGAGCAGCGCAATCCCAACATTCGCTTCACGGCGACGAAGGAACGCAGCTGAACCAGCCGCTCCAATATGACGCGATCATCCTCGGCGCCGGCGGCGCCGGGCTGATGTGCGCCGCCGTCGCCGGACAAAGAGGACGGCGGGTGTTGCTCGTCGACCATGCCGACCAGGCCGGCAAGAAGATCCTGATCTCGGGCGGCGGGCGCTGCAACTTCACCAACATCCACACCGCGCCCGACCGCTACATTTCGGCGAACCCGCATTTCATGAAGTCGGCGTTGCGCCGTTACACCGCGCAGGACTTCATCGACCTCGTCGACCGCCACCGCATCGCCTGGCACGAAAAGACGCTCGGGCAGCTCTTCTGCGACGGCTCCTCGCGGCAGATCGTCCATATGCTGCTGGAGGAATGCGCCAAGGGCGCGGTCCGGATCGCTTTGGGCAGCCCGGTCCGCGAGGTGAGCCATGCCGATGGCCGCTTCACGGTCCTCCATGGCGATGCGGCGGCAGTAGCGCCGGCTCTGGTGATTGCCACGGGCGGCCCCTCGATCCCCAAGATGGGCGCGACCGGCTTCGCCTACGACCTTGCCCGCCAGTTCGGACTGAAGGTGGTCGAGCCGCGCCCGGCCCTGGTGCCGCTGACGCTGGGTGGCGACGAGGTCCTGTTCCGCGAGCTTTCCGGAGTCGCGACCGAAGTGGTGGCGAAGGCGGGCAAGGCGCGCTTCCGCGAGGCGGCTTTGTTTACGCACAAGGGCCTGTCCGGCCCGGCGATCCTGCAAATCTCGTCCTACTGGCGCCACGGCCAGCCGGTCGGCATCGACTTCCTGCCGTCGCAGGAGCCGGACTGGGCGATTACGGCCAAGCGCGAGCGGCCGCGCACGCATTTCCACACCTTGCTCGGCGAGCAGCTTCCTGCGCGGCTCGCCGAGACGCTGGCCAAGAAGATCGGCCTGTGGGGCGAGCTTGCCAATCTGCCCGATCGCAAGCTGGAGGAGGCGGGCCGCCGTCTTGCCGACTGGCAGTTCAACCCGAACGGCACCGAAGGCTTCGGCAAGGCCGAGGTCACGGCCGGCGGAATCAGCACCGACGGACTGTCCTCGCAAACAATGGAAGCCAAAAGCGTTCCGGGGCTGTATGCGATCGGCGAAGCAGTCGACGTCACCGGGTGGCTCGGCGGATATAATTTTCAGTGGGCATGGGCGAGCGGCTGGGCCGCCGGCCAAGTCCTCTAGCCTCAAAACCACCTTTTCTACCCTTGTCGCTCACGGCGGCACGACCCAATTGGAACAGCATGCCATTCTCGAATCTTCCCGCGCCGCTTCAGGAGGCTCTCGCCGCCCGTGGCTATGAGGCCCCGACTCCGGTCCAGGCCGCCGTCCTCGAGCCCGAAGCCGAAGGCCGCGACCTCGTGGTCTCCGCCCAGACCGGTTCCGGCAAGACCGTCGCCTTCGGCCTCGCGATGGCGCCGCAGCTCATCGAGCCGAACGGCGAGGCGGCCTATGTCCGCGAACCGCTGGCGCTGATCATCGCGCCGACGCGCGAGCTGGCGCTGCAGGTCAGCCGCGAGCTGATCTGGCTCTACGGCAAGGCGGGCGCTCGCATCGCCACCTGCGTCGGCGGCATGGACGCGTCCAAGGAGCGCCGCAACCTCGCCCAGGGCGCGCATATCGTGGTCGGCACGCCGGGCCGCCTGCGCGACCATCTCGAGCGCGGTGCGCTCGACCTTCGCAACCTCCGCGCCGTCGTCCTCGACGAGGCGGACGAGATGCTCGACATGGGCTTCCGCGAGGATCTCGAGGAGATTCTCGACGCGACCCCGGCCGAGCGCCGCACTTTGCTGTTCTCGGCGACCATGCCCAAGCCGATCGTGGCGCTCGCCAAGCGCTACCAGCGCGACGCGCTGCGCATCTCGACCGTGGGCGAGGATCGCGGTCATGGCGACATCAGCTACCAGGCAATCGCGGTCGCCCCGGCCGACATCGAGAATGCCGTCGTCAACCTGCTCCGCCTCCACGAGGCCGAGACCGCGATGCTGTTCTGCGCGACGCGCGACAATGTGCGGAGGCTCCATGCCAGCCTGACGGAGCGTGGCTTCGCAGCGGTGGCGCTGTCGGGCGAGCACAGCCAGAACGAGCGCAACGCGGCGCTGCAGGCCTTGCGCGACCGCCGCGCCCGTGTCTGCGTGGCCACCGACGTCGCCGCCCGCGGCATCGATCTGCCGACCTTGAGCCTGGTCGTCCACGTCGAGCTGCCGCGCGATGCCGAGACGCTGCAGCACCGCTCGGGCCGCACCGGCCGCGCCGGCAAGAAGGGCACGGCCGTGCTGCTGGTGCCTTATCCCCGCCGCAAGCGCGTCGACATGATGCTGCGCGGCGCCAAGATTCCGGCCGAATGGGTGCCGGCGCCGACTTCGGACGACATTCGCAAGAACGATCGCGAGCGGCTGCTCGCGACCCTGCTCGAGCCGATCGAGGTCGACGATGAGGATCGCGAGATCGCGCAGCGCCTGCTCGCCGAGCGCACGCCCGAGGAACTGGCCGCGGCGCTCGTGCAGGCGCACCGCGCCAAGATGCCGGCGCCCGAGGAACTGCTCGACCAGAGCGGAAGCGAGCGTCCGCAGCGCGAGATGGGGCCGCGGCCCGGCTTCGAGGACACGGTCTGGTTCCGGATGGATATCGGCCGCCGCCATAATGCCGATCCGCGCTGGATCCTGCCGTTGCTGTGCCGCCGCGGCCACATCACCAAGAACGAGATCGGCGCGATCCGCATCGCCACCGGCGAGACCATGTTCGAGATCCCGCGCGCCATTGCGGGGAAGTTCGCGGCCGCGCTGAAGCGTACCGAGGGCGGCGACCCCGAAGGCGAGGGCGGCGTCCGCATCGAGCCCTTCCAGGGCAAGCCCCGCGAGGAAGCGCGCGCCAACCGCCGCACCGGCCCGTCGCAGGGCGATCGTCCGTTTCCGCCCCGTGGCGATCGTTCGTCGGGTCCGCGTGGCGACCGCCCGCTGGGTCCGCGTGCAGAGCGTCCATCTGGACCTCGCGACGATGGGACCTCCGGTGCGCGCGCGGAGCGGACATTCGCGCCGCGTGGCGACCGTCCCCTGGGTCCGCGAGGCGATCGTCCGTCGGGGCCGCGCGGTGATCGGCCGACGCCGCCGCGCGGCGGCAAGCCCCCCTATCGGGCCAAGCCTAACCGGGACCGGTAAGCTCTCGCGATGAGCGTCCTGCGGATCCTCGTCGATGCCGACGCCTGTCCGGTCAAGGAGGAGATCTACAAAGTCGCCTTCCGCCGGCAGGTGCCGGTCACATTGGTCAGCAACGCCTATCTGCGCGTGCCCGACCATCCGCTGATCGAACGCGTCGTGGTCAGCGACGGCTTCGATGCGGCCGATGACTGGATTGCTGAGGCCGCCGACGCCAAGTGCGTCGTCGTCACGGCGGACATCCTGCTCGCCGATCGCTGCATCAAAGCGGGCGCGACCGTGCTCGGGCCGAACGGCAAGCCGTTCACGGCCAATTCGATCGGCGCCGCCGTCGCCACCCGCGCCATCATGGCCGATCTGCGCGCGGGCATGGGCAATCCGATCGCCGGTGGGCCGCCGCCCTTCGCCAAGGCCGACCGTTCGCGTTTCCTGTCGGCCCTCGACGAAGCGCTCGGCCGCCTCGCCCGCTCCTGATTTGCGCGTCTTTTAGCGCTGCGACCAACCGTTCGGCTTCGCTATCGGGCGGCTGGTCCTGCCGGATCGCCACGCTGAACGGCAGCGGCACGCTCATTCATCTGGCGTACAGCCGCCGGACCACCTTCTGGCTCCGTCGTTAACCACAGTTTCGGTTGACGGAGCGAGTGAGGGGCACATCATGGCGATGTATATCTACCAGACCGACGGGCACCCCGTCGGCTTCCGTTTCAGCAACTTCATCCACGACCTCGAGGGCCGGCCGCTGGGCCGCATCCTCGGCACCCATGTCTACCGGCTCGACGGCTCCTATGTCGGCGAGCTGTTCAAGGACAGCGTCGTCGACAAGCCGGCGCCGCCGGTACGGCCGATCCAGGCGATCGCGCCGCCGCCGGCCATCCCGAGCCCGGGCGCAAGCTTCCAGCGCCGCGGGCTGGTCAATTACGGTTATCCGGACGTCTTTCATCGCCTCTACGAGGGCGATCACCTCTTGCTCGACGAAACGATGGCGATCGCCGCCGAATAGTCGAGCTGCGCGGCGGCCGCTCCCCCTGGCC
>JAFAEZ010000040.1 GCA_023423775.1 Pseudomonadota bacterium | reverse complement strand
GCACCAAGCTCGCCGCCGCGCGCATCGCCCGCGCCGCCGGCTGTTCGACGCTGATCGCCTGCGGCCGCGATCCGCACCCGATCCGGCGGCTGGCGGAGGGCGCAAGAGCGACCGTCATTACCGCCGGCATGTCGCCGGCCAACGCCTACAAGCAGTGGATTGCGGGCGCGCTCGCACCCGCCGGGGCGGTGGCGATCGACGAGGGCGCGGCGAAGGCGCTGGCGGCCGGCAAGAGCCTGCTTCCGGCCGGAGTGACCGGCGTGATCGGGCGGTTCGAGCGGGGGGTGTGCTTGCGGGTGATCGACGTGATCGGGCGGGAGGTGGCGCGCGGCATCACTGCTTATTCGTCGGCCGAGGCCGGCGCCATTGCCGGCTGCGGCAGCGACCGCATCGCCGAGCGGCTCGGCTATAGCGGGCCCGACGAACTCATCCACCGCGACGACATGGTGATGCTGTGAGCCTGCGCGCCAAGATGGAGGCGATGGGCGGGGAGGCGCGCGATGCGGCGGCGCTGCTGCGCACGGGCGCTGCGGAGACGCGCAGCGCGGCGATCGTGGCGATGGCCCGCCGCCTGCGCGAGAACAAGGCGGCGGTGCTTGCGGCCAATGCCGCCGACGTCGCCGCGGCGAGTGGGATGGTCGACCGGCTGCGGCTCGACGACGCACGGCTCGAGGCGATCGCCCGCTCGCTCGAGGATGTCGCTTCTTTGCCCGATCCGGTCGGCGCTGAGATCGCCCGCTGGAGCCGACCCAACGGCCTCGACATCGCCCGCGTCCGCACTCCGATCGGCGTGATCGGCATGATCTACGAAAGCCGGCCGAACGTCACCGCCGACGCGGCCGCGATCTGCCTGCGCTCGGGCAATGCGGTGATCCTGCGTTCCGGCTCCGAAGCCTTGCGCAGCGCCATCGCGATCCACGAGGCGCTGGCGACGGGGCTCGAGGATGCCGGCCTGCCGCGCGCCTGCGTGCAGATGGTCGACACCCCCGATCGCGAGGCGGTCGGCCTGATGCTGGAGGGGCTGGGAGGGGCGATCGATCTCATCATCCCGCGCGGCGGCAAAGCTTTGGTCGAGCGCGTCTCGGCCGAAGCGGGGGTGGCGACGCTCGGCCATCTCGAGGGCATCTGCCACACCTATGTCCATCGCTCGGCCGACCCCGACACAGCGGCCGCGATCGTGCGCAACGCCAAGATGCGGCGCGTGTCCGTCTGCGGAGCGACCGAGACCCTGCTGATCGACCGCGCCGCCGCCCCGGACCTGCTGCCGGCGATCGCCGCAGCGCTGGACGGCTGCGAATTGCGCGGCGACGCGGAGAGCCGGCGCCACGTGCCGATGCAGCCGGCCGAGGAGGCCGACTGGTCGACCGAATATCTCGCGCCGGTGCTGTCGGTGCGGACGGTCGAGGGGCCGGACGAAGCGATCGCGCATATCGCGCGCTACGGCACCGGCCATACCGAGGCGATCGTCGCCGAGGACGAGGCAGTGGCCGAGGATTTCCTCGCCCGCGTCGACTCGGCGATCGTCATCTGGAACGCCTCGACCCAGTTCGCCGACGGCGGCGAGTTCGGCTTCGGCGCCGAGATCGGCATCGCCACCGGCAAGCTCCACGCGCGCGGTCCGGTCGGGCCCGAGCAGCTCACCAGCTTCAAATATCAGGTGCGCGGCAGGGGGCAGCTTCGCCCCGTTTGATCGCCAGGCTGGCACATTGGGCCAAGGCGCCTCCGCGCGAACGCCTGTCGGCCTGGTGCCGGGTGTCGGACTCGAACCGACGACCTACCGCTTACAAGGCGGTTGCTCTACCAGCTGAGCTAACCCGGCTTGCCGTCTCCATGCTTCAAGGGACGCCGAACGTCCAGCCCTCCGATCGGGCGATGGCGGGGGTGAGTGCCGGCGGGTTCCAGTAACGCTCGTCCGCGGCGATTGCGCGCAGGCCGGCGGCGGCGATCAGGACGTCGGTTTCGTGGTCGTTGGGATCGCGGGCGAGGCGCGCGGGGCGGCTGCCGAGCCCGGCAAGGGCCTCGTCGAGCAAAGCGCTGCTGCGCACCTTGCGGCCGCTAAGGCCGGCGAGGCGGATGAAGACCCGGGTGTAGATCTCGACCACGAGGCTGCCCGCGTCGGACCTTTCGTCCATCGGCCAGACCGGGACCTTACCCTCCAGCCGGTGGAGAAGCCGCATGCCGGCATAGCTCGCCTTGGCGACCTGGCTGGCGCCGATCGCGTCGTAGAGGGTCGAGGCCTTGCCGCCGCCCATCGCGTTGAACGCATGCTCGCAGACGCGGTGATGGAGGAAGTCGGCTTTCACGCCGTCGGCGGCGCCGAAATAGAAATGGGGGCGGTGGTGCTGCTCGAGGAAGCTGGCGGCGCCGAGATCCTCGTCGTCGCACAGGGCGTCGACATAGGCCCAGAAGCTCTTGGCGTCCTCGGCGGTGACGGCGCCGGGAAGATAGGCGCCGCGCTCGACGATCGGCGGGGCGTAGCTGAAGTCGAAGCCGTAGAGGGTGGGGGCCTCAGCCGAGGTTTCCAGTAGCCATTCGAGTATTTCGGTCCGCGACCAGGGCTTTTCGCGCTCGACCAGGCGGGGCGGGGCGTCGCCCGCCTCGCAGACCGCGACGGCAATGCCCTTGTGCCTTTTGCCCTTGGCGCCCGACCAGTCGATGGCGGCGAAGCGTTGGAAGCGGCCCATGGGAAAAGGGCGCGCCCCTTTTCGGGAGCGCGCCCTCTATTCTCCGCCTCAGACCAAAGGCGGCTGCAGGTCGTCCGGCGCAGACGCTGTCGGCGTGCGCGGCCGGCGCGGCGCCGCCGGGGCGCGGTTCTGCTCGGTCCAGCGCTCGAGCAATTTGTGGGCGGTCGGACGTCCGCCGAGCCCGAAGGCCAGGGCGCAGGCCACCGCGGCCGAGCCGATGATCGAACCGAAGGCGATGATCACGATCTCGTTGGCGAGGCCCATGAAGCGCAGGCCCATGGCGACGGCGAGGGCGATGATCGACCATTTGAGGATTGCCGGCAGCCAGCCCTCGGTGCCGGCGCCGCTGACCAGGTTGGAGACGATGCGGGCGATGATGACGCCGCCGAGGATGATGCCGGTGCCGAACAGGATGCGGCTGCCGAGCTCCAGCACCTGGGCCAGCATCATCGCGATGATTGCCGAATCGAGCAGTTCGGCCGCCTTGATCGCGAAGAAGATCAGGATGGCGACCAGGACGATGGTGCCGACCGTGCGCGACGGAGTCGTGCTCTCGGCCGAGAAGCCGAGCGCGCTGATCGCCCGGTCGAAGCCCAAAGAGGGCAGCAATTGCTCGACGGCCTGCTTGGCGAGCTTGCCGAGGAAGAAGCCGATCGCGATCAGGATCGCGGCGCCGAGCACGTTGGGAATGGCGTCCAGGATCGTGCGCAGCATTTCGGTCGCGGGCTCGGAGATGGCGGCGATCTTGAGCGCCTCGAGCGCGGCGATCGTGACCGGGATCATGATCAGGAAGAAGACGACCATGCCGACCGAACGGCTGATCGACGCACGGCCGGTGGTGACCGCGACCGGCGCTCCAGCCGGGGCGGCGGGGGCGGTGCCGGCCGTCTCGACCAGCCCGGTGCGGCGCAGCCAGCCGTCGGCATTGGCGGCGAGCAGGGAACCCTCGACGATGCGGCGCGCGATCTTGGCGATGACGAGGCCGATGAAGAAGATCAGGCCGGCCGCGATCACGTTGGGAATGAAGGCGAAGGTGTTGGTGGTGAGCTCGCGCACGGGCTCGAGCACCTGGCTGAGGCCCAGAGGCTGCAGGGCGAGCAGGATGCCGACCAGCAGGATGAGCCAGAAAGCGACGTCGCCGATCAGGCTGCCGAGCGTCTTGCCGGGCTCGGCTTCGTTATGGCGCTGCAGGGCCGGGATGCGATCGACCATCTTGGCGACCGCCCATTTGGCCGCGCGGGCGAGGATGTAGGCGATGACCAGGATGGCGATCGCGCCGAGGATGCGCGGCACCCATTCATAGGCCTGCTGCTGCCAGTAAACGGTGTCTGGATCGGCTCCGTACATTGTCGCTCCCCGTATTTTCGCTGTTTCGTGTCGCCGCCGTAAGAAATGTATCAGCTTTTGGCTAGTTCCCCGGCCGAGCCGAGCGCGGCGAGAATGTCGCGGGTGAAGGCATCGAGATCGAAATTGGCGCCGGCCCCGTCATAGCCACGCCGCACGATCACGATCCGCTGCGCGGGGAGGATCGCGACATATTGGCCGCGATTGCCGCGCATCACGAGCGCGTCCTGCGGAAGGCCGCTGTCCTTGGGAAAGGTCCAGAAGGTCGCGCCGTAGCCGTAGCCGCTCGGCGGCTGGGCCGGGCCCGGGCTGCGCACGTAATCGCGCCAGCTGGCGGGGAGCAGCCGCTCGCCCTGCCAGATACCGTCCTGCTGGTAGAGGAGGCCGAGCCGGGCGAGATCGCGCGCCGTGGTCCAGACCTGGCTCGAGAGGATGAAGCCGCCCTTCCAGTCTGTCTCGGGCACGGTGCGGGTCATTCCGATCTTCCACAGCAGATCGGTGAACGGGAAGCTCAGCGCCTTGTCGCCAAGCTTCGCCTGCAGCCCGCGCACCGCAAGCAACGTGTCGTTATTGGCGTAGCGGAAGCGCGTGTTCGGCGCCGCCTCCAAGGGCCAACCGGTGGCCTGCTCGGTGACCGCGGTGCCGCCGAAATAGAGCGCGTCGGTGCGGTTGCCGGCATGGTCGCTGTGGAGGCCGCTCGCCATGCGCAGCAGATGGTCGGTGGTGATCGCCCGGCGCGGATCGCCCGGGCTCTGCCATTCGGGCACGGGGGCAGGGGCCTGGACGTCGATCAGGCCCTGCTGTTGCGCTGCGCCGACGATCGTGCCGGCGATGCTCTTGCCGACCGACCAGGTGCGCTGCGGCATGTGCATATTGAAATCGTCGCGATAGCGCTCGGCGACGATCTTGCCGTCCCGGACGACCAGCACGGCGGTCGTCTCATTGCCCTGCGCATAGGTGCGGCGGTCGAACGCGGCGGCGACCGTCCGTGCCAGCGCCTTGGCATTGCCGGTCGCGCGGCCGGCAGCATTGCGGTCGCCCAGCGGCCAAGGTTGGGAGTCGAGTTGGGGCGCGGCTTGATCGAAGCGCGGCAGGTGCGCGACCGCCTCGGGCGCGGCCCCGATCGGCAGTTGCGCGCAGCCGAGGTTCGGGCGCCAGGCGGCGACGCGCGGCGGCAGGGCCGGGTCAAACGTGACGCTGACCGTTCTCGCCTGGCGATCGATCGTGGTGGCGAGGCCGGGAATGATCGGCTCGAGCTCGGGATAGATACGCTGGAGATCGTCCCTGGCGATCACCGCCTCGCTCTGGCCGGCGTTGAAGATGTCGCTGCACAGGAAGCTCGCCTTGTAGCCCGCCGCCAGCGCGCGCGTGTAGCGCTGCTGATCCTGCGCGGCCGCGGGGGTGGCGAGGATAAGTGCCCCGGCGAAAGCCGAGGCCCACCAGACTGGACTGCGGCTTGCGGCGAAGAACACGCTACTTACGAAGCTCGGCGCGGCGTTCCTCCCACCAGGCGATGCGCTCGGCGATGCGCTTCTCGAAGCCGCGGTCGACGGGCTGGTAGAAGGCCTGCGGCTCCATCTCCTCGGGCCAGTAATTGTCGCCGGAAAAGCCTTCGGGCGCGTCATGGTCATAGCGGTAGCCTTTGCCGTAGCCGACCTGCTTCATCAGCTTGGTCGGCGCGTTGAGGATGTTCTTGGGCGGCATCAGCGAGCCGGTGTCCTTGGCCGAGCGCCACGCCGCTTTCTGCGCGACATAAGCGGCGTTCGATTTGGGCGCGGTGGCGAGGTAGAGTAGGGCCTGGACGATCGCCAGTTCGCCTTCGGGCGAGCCGAGGAAATCATAGGCGTCCTTGGCGGCGAGGCACTGGACCAGCGCCTGCGGGTCGGCGAGGCCGATATCCTCGACCGCCATCCGCACCAGCCGCCGCAGCAGATAGAGCGGCTCCTCGCCCGCGACGAGCATGCGCGCCAGATAGTAAAGCGCCGCCTGCGGGTCCGATCCGCGCACCGCTTTGTGCAGCGCGGAGATCAAATTGTAGTGGCCCTCGCGGTCCTTGTCGTAGACCGCCATCCGCCGGTGCAGCAGAGACGACAGGGCAGAGGGGTCGAGCGGTTCGTCGAGATCGATCGAGAACAGGGTCTCGACCTGGTTGAGCAGGAAACGGCCGTCGCCGTCGGCGGTGGCGACCAAAGCGTCGCGCGCCTCGGCGGTCAGCGGCAGCGGCCGCTCCATCAGCGCCTCGGCGCGGTCGAGCAGCTGGCCGAGCGCGGCGGCGTCGAGGCGGTTGAGGATCAGCACCTGGGTGCGCGACAGCAACGCCGAGTTGAGCTCGAACGAAGGGTTCTCGGTGGTCGCGCCGACCAGCACCACGGTGCCGTCCTCGACGAAGGGCAGGAAGCCGTCCTGCTGGGCGCGGTTGAAGCGGTGGATCTCGTCCACGAAGAGCAGGGTGGTCCGGCCGAGGCGGGCATGCTCCTTGGCCTCTGCGAACACCTTCTTCAGATCCGCCACGCCGGAGAAGACCGCGGAGATGGCGACGAAGCGCATGCCGACCGCGTCGGCGAGCAAGCGAGCGATCGTCGTTTTTCCGGTGCCTGGAGGCCCCCACAGGATGATCGAGGCGAGCTTGCCGGCTGCGACCATCCGGCCGATGGCGCCCTCGGGGCCGGTCAGATGGTCCTGGCCGACGACCTCGTCGAGGCGCTGCGGCCGCAGCCGGTCGGCCAGCGGCGCATTGTCCGACGGCGGGGCTTCGGAGCGGGACGGTTCCTGGTCTGCGAATAGATCGGCCACCGCGCCACCCTTAGCCAAAATCGCCTTCTTTTCCAGCAATCCTCACGCACGGCGGGCGATTGATTTCCATATTTCTAAGATATATCTTAGATGAGTCTTGGAAGAAGGAGTCGGTCATGAGCATTCGATTCAACTGGGGCGATTGCGGTCCGCGCGGGTTCGACAGAATCCCCGAGGCGATCCTGGCGGCGGGCGCGGCGCGGGGCTGGGGCGGCTCGTGGGGCCCGGGCGGTTTCAACTTCGAATTTGGCGGCGGGCGCGGCGGCCGGCGCGCGCATCGCCGGCGCATGTTCGAATCCGGCGAGCTGCGGCTGGTGCTGCTCAAGCTGATCGCCGACCAGCCGCGCCACGGCTACGACCTCATCCGCGCGATCGAGGACCTGACCGGCGGCGCCTACGCACCGAGCCCGGGTGTCGTCTATCCGACCCTCACCATGCTCCAGGACATGGGGCTGATCGAGGAAGCGAGCGCGGAGGGCGCGCGCAAGGCCTTCGCCGCCACCGACGAAGGCAAGGCCGAGCTCGACGCCAAGGCCGACGAAGTGGCGGCCCTGTTCGAGCGCCTCGGCGAGATGGCGCCGGACCGACAGCGTCACGGTGCGCCGCCGATCAAGCGGGCAGTCGCCAACCTGCTCTCGGCCTTGTGGCACCGTGTGGCGCAGGACGAGGTCGACGAAGCCAAATTGCACGAGATCGCCGCGATCCTCGACGAGGCTGCGCAGAAGATCGAGCGGCTGAAGTGACGTCCGCGATAGCCCGCATTCCGACCGCCAACGGCAGCCGCTACCTCCAGCAATTGTGCAAGCATTGGTCGCACAATCTGGCGGTCGATTATGATGCTGAGCGGGGCACGGTGGTCTTCCCGCGCGATCTGCGCGGCGCCGACCATGCGGGCGACGGCCGCGCCACCTTCACCGCGTCGGCGGACAGCCTGGAGGTGTGGGTGGACGCATCCTCGCAGGAGCATCTCGACGGGCTGAAGGAGGTCGTCGCCCGCCACCTCGATCGCTTCGCCTTTCGCGAGGCACCGCTGCCGTTCGACTGGCAGCCGGCCTGAAAGATCAGGGCACCGGACTGCGCGGCGGCAAATGCCCGCCGGCGGCGCGCTGGCGGACGATGCGGAGATAGGAATCGACCAGCGACTGGTTGACCTCGTCCCAGCCATAATGGGTGCTGAATTCCTGCCCGGCCTTGCCGGCGGCCGCGCGCGCTTCCTCGTTGCGGCAATAGAAGGTGAGCGCCTCGGCGAACGCGTCGATCGCGCCGGGGCGGATCAGGCGCCCGGTGACGCGGTCGGTGACAAGGCTCTCGCTGCCGGTCGCGATCGCCGCAACCACCGGCAGGGCGGCCGCCATCGCCTCCAACGTGACGTTGCCGAACGTCTCGGTCACCGACGGATTGAACAGCATGTCCATCGACGCGACCGCGCGGCCGAGATCCGGCCCGGCCTGGAAGCCCGCGAACACCGCATTGGGCAGCCGCTTCTCGAACCAGTCGCGCGCCGGCCCGTCGCCCACGATCAAAACCTTGTGCCGCACCTGGCGCTTCTCGAGATGGTCGATCGTGTCGGAGAAGACGTCGAGACCCTTTTCCATCACCAACCGGCCGACGAAGCCGATCACCGGCACGTCGTCGCCGATGCCGAGTCCGCGCCGCCATTCGAGGTCGCGGGCGCCGGGATGGAAGATCGAGCGGTCGATGCCGCGGGTCCAGATGCCGACGTCGTAATTCATGCGCTGGTCGCGCAGCAACTGAGCCATGGATTCCGAAGGTGCGAAGATGGCGTCGCAGCGGCGGTAGAAGCGGCGCAGGATGGCCAGCGCCACCGGTTCGAGGAAGGCGAGGCCGTAGTAACGCGGATAAGTCTCGAAGCGCGTGTGGACCGAGGCGATCACCGGCCGGTTCATGCGGTGGGCCAGCGTGATCGCGCGATGGCCGAGAATGTCGGGGCTCGCGACATGAAGGATGTTGGGCGCGAACGCCTTGATGTCGCGCTTCACCGCCGCGGGGATGCGGGTCGCAAGCCGATACTCGCCGCGTCCCGGGAAGGCTATCGAGGGAATGGAGACGATGTCGCCGAGCGGCGGCAGCGCCGGCTCGTCCACCGTCGGCGAATAGATGCGGACCTGCGCGCCCTGCTTCAGAAGATAGCCGACGAGGCGGTTGAGCGCCTGGTTGGCGCCGTCGCGGACATAATTATAGTTGCCGCTGAAGAGGGCGATGCGGAGATCGGTAACATCCATCGCCGGCCCCGATAGCGGCTCGATGCGAAAACGCCAACCGCGGGTTCTCCCTGCGCCCGATGCAGTCGGAGTGTTTCCCCGGGTTCAGGCCTCGGGTCCGTCCTCGTCGCGCTTGCGCGGCATCCGCCGCATGCGGGCGATCCCCGCCAGCATCGGCAGCACGAGGAGCGCCAAGGCCAGCATGGCGATAAGATTCTTCATGGGCCCGCTTTAGCCACCCGTCGTGAAAAGCAAAACGCCCCGCCGGCTACGCTCCGGCCGGGCGCCCTGTTTGGCAGAGGATTTGGGG
>JAFAEZ010000078.1 GCA_023423775.1 Pseudomonadota bacterium | reverse complement strand
CGGCGCGACCAGGCCGACGAAGCCGATCGCGCCGCAGATCGCGACGCAGGCGCCGACGCCGAGCGCGGTCAGGCAGATGATGCGGAGACGCATGGCGCTGACGTCATGGCCCAGCGACTGCGCGACTTCCTCGCCGAGGCTCAAACTGTCGAGCCCAGATCGCATCCGCCACAGCATGGCGATCGTGATCAGCCCGGGAATGGCGGCGAAGGCGGCCTGGACGAGACTGCGATCGACCAGCGAACCCATCAGCCAGTCATAGGCGTCGTAGAAAGCGAAGGGGGAGGGGGCGAGGGCGAGGGCGAGGGTCGTAAGCGCGCCGGCCAGCGCGCTGATCGCAAGACCCGACAGGAGCAACGTCGCGGTTTCCGCGCGCGGGCCGGCGAGCAGGATCAGCAGCAGGAGGGCGCCAAGCGCGCCCGCGACAGAGCCGACGGAGAGCGCAAGCGGCGCGGCGAAGCCGAACCAGTAAGCGGTGACGACCGCGCCGAGCGCGGCGCCGCTGGTCGTGCCGGTGAGATCGGGCGAGGCGAGCGGATTGGCGAACAGGCCCTGGATTGCGGCGCCGGCGGCCCCCAGCACCGCTCCATAAAGCAAGGCGAGCAAAGCGCGCGGCAGGCGCAGCTCGGCGAGGACTGCGAAGGCGAGATCCGGGTCGCGACCGAGCAATTCGGCGATCGGGGGCCATGGCGTCAGCACCGACAGCAGGGAGGCGATCGCCAAAGCACCGCCGAGCAGGAACCAGCGCGGCCTCATGACGTCGCCTTGCGGAGGCGCAGCACCTCGTCGACCATCAGCGGACCCATGCAGGTCCAGCGACGGCCGTCGGTGGCGATGGCGCGCGAACGGCGCGTGCCTTGGGCGAGCGGGTGGGCGAGCCATCTTTGCTCGCCCGAATATTGCCCGCTGCGATAATCGCTGCGCAGCAGGATCGCGGGCGGATGGACGAGCAATTGCTCCAGCGAGACTCGGTCGCCCTTCAAGGGACGCTGGCGGAAGCCCGCGAGCCGCATCCACGCCCCGGCGAGGCTGTCCGCGCCGACGCTTCGCCCGCCACCGCCGAGCCAGATCGTGTCAGCCGCCGCTGCGGGTCGCGTCCGCTTCAGCATCGCGATGCGGGCCAGCAACCGGCGTCCCTCCGTTTCGCGGCCGAGCGCGGCCGCAACCGTCGCTATACCCTGCTCGACGTCGGCGATGCTGTTGGGGAAGGGCAGGTCGAGCACCCCGATGCCGAGCCGCTCGGCGATGCGGGTACGGTCCCGCGCCCCGCCGCCCATCGTCAGGACGAGGTTCGGCCGGAGCGCGGCGACCGAGAGCAGGCTGCCGTCATTGCGTCGATAATGGCGCGCCTGACGCCACAAGGGAGTTTCCGCCTCGTGGCCCGAAAGGTGCGTCACCGAGGCGATCTGGCCGGGCGCAGCGAGCGCCAGCAGCAGTTCGTCGGTGCACAGGTTGAGCGAGGCGACCCTCTTGGGGGCCGCCTCCGCCGCGCCGGTGAGCGCCAGGCTAGCGGCCAAGATGCAGGCGAAGGCCCGCATAGACCGTCCTTCCGGGCGTGGCGTAGCCCACCACGTCCTGATAATCGGCATCGAAGCCGTTCTCGACGCGGGCATAGGCTTCGAGGGCCGGGGTGACGCGATAACCGAGCTTGGCAGACGCCAGCACATAGTCGCCGAGCGTCACCTTCTGTGCAGGGAACTGATCGAAATCGCTGTCGATCCGCTTGCCGACATAGGAGAGGCCGGCGCCGAGATCGAAATCGCCGAAGCGGCCGTCGAAAAGGAGATTGGCGGCATGGCGGGGGCGGCGCACCTCGCGCAGCTGCGGCGTCCCGGCAAGGCGTTGCTCGCCGGCGTCGAGATAGGTGTAATTGGCCGAAATCCGCAGGCCTGGCAGGCGATATTCGCCCTCGACCTCGACGCCACGGCGGCGGCTCTTGCCGTCGACATTGGCCGTGCCGGACAGGAAGGTGACAGGGTCGAACGTGTCGACGATCTCATTTTCGAGCCGGTTCGAGAAGCCGGTGACGCCAAAGGCGGCGCGGACGCCTTGCCAGCGCAGCCCCGCTTCATAGCCCTTCGAGCGTTCCGGGCGCAGCGCGGGATTGCCCAGGAACGAGCCCGGGAAAAAGCCGTAGAGATCGTAGAAGCTCGGCTGGGCGATGCCCTCGCCATAGCCGGCATGGAGCGTCCAGCCGGGGGCGGGCTTGAAGAGGACCGAGCCGCGCATCGTGGTCTCGTCGGCGAAGGCGCTGAACGCGTCGCGGCGGACCGCGATGTCGGTGACGAGACGGTCGCCCCATTCGGCACGCCACTGGCCGACCAGGGCGGTGAGCGCACGCGAGCGCCTCTGGTCGGTGGCGCCGAAATAGACCTGATCGCGGGCCCGGAAGGTCTCGTCCTCATGCTCGACCGCGGCGGTCAGGCGGTGGCCGGCGAAGGACCGCGTGAGCTGGCCGCCCGCAGTGAAGCGCTCGCCGAAGGTGCTGTTGAGCGGCGCCCCGTCGAGCCGGTTGCGGTTGGCGCTGTCGAGCCAGGACCCGTCGATCGCCAGCGTCCAGCCGCCGATCCCAGTTCGCGCCCAGCCGCGCACCGCGCGCACCCGGTTCGCGGTCGAATCGAGCGTGTCGGCGCGGCGGAAGGTGGTTAGATCGCTGCCGTCATAGTCGCTGACGCCCTCGACATAATGGCCGACCAGCCCGATCTCGCTCTCCGCGACCGGGCTGAACACGGCCTTGAGGCTCGCCGTTTTCGTCTCGAAACCGTCGCGCTCGCCGCCAGCGCCGAAGCTGTCGATACCGTCGCTGCGCAGCCATCCCGCCGCGCCGCTCAGCCCGACATCGCCGATGCGCGTCGCCACGCCGCCGGAGAGGCGGGCGCTGTCATGGCTGCCATATTCGGCGAGCGCGCTGACGCCCTCTCTGTGCAGCGGATCGGCGGTCTCGAGCGCGATGACGCCGCCGAGCGCCTCGGAACCCCAAAGGGCCGACTGCGGTCCGCGCACCAGCTCGATCCGCGACAGCGCATCGTTGGACAGGAGCTCGAAACGCGCCTCGTTGCCCGCCGCCGGATCGTTGAAGCGGATGCCGTCGACGAACAGCAGGGTGTGGCTCGCTTCGGCGCCGCGGATGCGGACCTGGGTCTGGGTGCCGCGCGGGCCCGTGGTGGCGACGGAAATCCCGGGCGCCAGGCGCAGGATGTCGGCGGTGGCGGGCAAGGCGAGGGAGTCGAGCGCAAGGCGGTCGAAGATCGTGGCCGAGACGGCGGCCTCGCCGATCGCGACCGGCTCGCGCGCGGCAGTGATGACGATTGCGTTGTCGGAGGGCTCGGCGGTGGTGGGACCGGCGGCGGCGAGGAGAAGAAAGAATGTGTTCATGAAAACCCCTGAAACGACGTGGATGTCGTCTCGGAGGAACCGCTCGGGACGCGCCAAAGCGATGCCACACGCTGACGGCTGGACCCGGCCGGGCGTGGACGACGGCGAAGGCAGGTCTCCTGGCTTAGCGGGTCGCTGCCCGGTCCCTCCGTTGTGGAGGACGGGCTCGCCGCCTACAGTTGCGGGCACAGCGCCGGATTTCGAACCGGCTTCCCTTTTCACCGCCGTTTGACGGGCGGCACCTTCGCTGGCGAGGCCGCTAGGCGCGTTGGCCCCGGCTTGTCAATCTCGCCGGCAGCTTGTAAGGGCGCGGCTCGCTTTCACGAGGCTGGTCGGAACCAGCCGAAACCCAGGAAATCAAGATGAAGACCGACATCCATCCCGATTATCACATGATCAAGGTCCAGATGACCGACGGCACCGTGTTCGAGACGCGCTCGACCTGGGGCAAGGAAGGCGACACGCTGCAGCTCGACATCGATCCGACCGCGCATCCGGCCTGGACCGGCGGCACCGGCAAGATGCTCGACCAGGGCGGCCAGGTCGCGCGCTTCAACAAGCGCTTCGGCGGCCTTACCCTCGGCAAGAAATAAGCATTGCAGGCGGGGGGCGGCATTCCGGTCCTCGAGACCGAACGCCTCCTGCTGCGCGCGCCATCGGCTGACGACCTCGCGGCCTCCACGGCAATGTGGAGCAACCCCGAGGTCGTTCGTCATATCGGCGGCAAGCCCTTCACCCGCGAAGACGTGTGGGGGCGGATCCTGCGCGGGCTCGGCCTGTGGTCGATGCTCGGCTACGGCTATTGGGCGGTCTACGACAAGGCGTCGGGCCGCTTCGTCGGCGATGTCGGCTTCGCCGATTTCCACCGCGCCTTAGAGCCCTCGATCGAGGGCATTCCCGAAATGGGCTGGGTGCTCGATCCCTGGTGCCACGGCCGCGGCTATGCCAGCGAGGCGGTGGGCGCCGCGCTGCGCTGGGGTTCCGCGACCCTGGACGCGGCCGAATTCAGCTGCATCATCGATCCCGCCAATGCGCCGTCGATCAACGTCGCCGCCAAGGCCGGCTTCGCGCAGGTCACCGAGACGCTCTACAAGGGCGAGCCGATCCTGGTCTTCCGCCGCCCCGCCTGAGGCGGCCTTAGGGGATCAGCCGGGCGAAGCCGCCGCTGCCGATCCGGTCGAGGCGGGCGCGATACTCCTCGAAACATGCATCGCCGGGGCCGATCAGCCCGAATACCGGCTCGCTGCCGGTCCGGCACGGTATCAAGGCGAGCGGCGTCGCCGCCGGCAGCAGTTGCGAGCCCTCGCCGACGATCAGCGTGGTCAGGATGCCGTTGAGCTCGCCGCTGATCGTCGGGCGGCCGAGGATGGCGATCCGATACTGGCCGGATTCCTGCGTCACCAGATAGATATGGCCCGAAAGGTGCGGGAAGGAGACGTGCCCGGCCTGGGTGAAGGCCGCGTCCAGCCGCGCCGATTCCTGGAAGGTGAGGCAGTGGCATGCCTCATTCCATTCGATCAGCACGCGATAGGCGTAGACCGCGCCCGGATTGTTGAAGGACGGACGCAGCGTCAGATAATTGCCCTCGAGCCAGCTGACCCCGGCGCGCGAATAAGCGCCGAGCTCGACCGGGGCGAGAAGCGGCGCGTCATGCGCGGACGGGGGAGGGGCGATCGTCGCGCGCAGGTGAAGCCCCAGCGCCTCTTCCAGCCGGACGACGGTGGCGAGGGTGAACGGGCGCCGGCCCGACAGGGCCTTTTCGAGGGTCGACAGGCTGATGCGGGCTTCGTCGGCGAGCCACTGGCGCGACTGGCGGCGGCGCGCCAGCGCCTCGCGCACCACGGCGGCCACCGATTCGCTGGACTGGCTGTCGAGATCCCCTTGCATACCGTATTATTACCATAGCGCAGGCCGATGTCCGCACATTTCCGCACATCCCGTCACCCGCCCGTACAAATTGTCCGCACGCCCCATCGTGAGGACGGATGTTGCGGGTCTTTCTCGTGGAGAAACGTGCCGGATCGGACCAAAAGCAACCTCGAAAGTGGGGACCAACCATGACCATCGCCGTCAAGTCACTGGTGAAAGGCGCGACCGGCCTGCTGCTGACGCTCGTATTGCTGGGAAGCGGGGGCATTGCCCGCGCGGCGGCGCTCGCGACCCATGTCGAAGCCATGGCCGATCCGATGATGAAGATGCTGACGGTTTTGGCGATCCTGCTAGCCTCGGCCGGGCTGGCGCTGCGCCTCCGCCAGCAAAGGGCCGACTAGGCCGAACCGAGCTTCGGGCTGGCTCCGGCGGCGACCTGCCGTTTGCCGTCGATCACGATCGGCGAGGCGACCCCCGGAATCCCGCCCAGATCGAGCCGCATCCCGCGCGCGATCACCTGCGGGTCGGCGAACACGTCCGCGACATTGTTGATCGGCCCGGCCGGCACGTGGGCGGCGGCGAGCGCCTGCAGCAATTCGTCGCGGTGGCGCTGGGCGAGAGCAGGGGCGAGGGCGGCGGTGAGCGCGTCGCGGTGACTCACCCGGTCGGCATTGGTCGCGAAGCGCGCGTCGTCGGCCAGCGCCGGCACGCCGATCAGGCCGCACAATTTGCGAAACTGGCCGTCATTGCCGACCGCGACGATGACGTGGCCGTCGGCGACCGCGAAGGTCTGGTAGGGCGCGATATTGGGGTGAGCGTTGCCGAGCCGGCGCGGTGCCTCGCCCGAAACGAGATAATTCATCGCCTGGTTGGCGAGCACCGCGACCTGGACGTCGAGCAGGGCCATGTCGATATGGGCGCCGCGCCCGCTCGCGTCGCGCCCGCGCAAGGCGGCGAGGATCGCGGTCGAGGCGTAGACGCCGGTGAAGATGTCGGCGAAGGCGACGCCGATCTTCTGCGGCTCGCCCTCGGGGTCGCCGGTGAGGTCCATGATCCCGCCCATGCCCTGGATCATGAAGTCGTAGCCCGCGCGCGGCGCATAGGGACCGTCCTGGCCGAAGCCGGTGACCGAGCAATAGACCAGCCGCGGGTTGAGCGCCGAGAGGCTCGCATAATCGAGCCCGAACTTGGCGAGCCCGCCGACCTTGAAATTCTCGATCACCACGTCCGCGTCGCGGACCAGAGCGCGGACCTGCTCCTGGCCCTCCGCCGTGGTGAAGTCGATCGCCACCGAGCTCTTGCCGCGGTTGGCGGCGTGGAAATAAGCCGCGCTTCCGTCCTGCTCGACGAACGGCGGGCCCCAGCCGCGCGTATCGTCGCCCGCGCCGGGGCGCTCGACCTTCACCACATCGGCGCCGAGATCCGCAAGCAGCTGCCCTGCCCACGGCCCCGCGAGGATGCGGGCGAGCTCGACGACCTTCAATCCGGAAAGCGGCTTGTCCATGGCGCTATTCCGTCGGGGTGACGATGACCGCCATCGTCAGAAGGCCGCGATGCCGGTGATCGCGCGGCCGAGGATCAGGCCGTGCACGTCGTGCGTGCCCTCATAGGTGTTGACCGTCTCGAGGTTGGCGGCGTGGCGGATGACGTGGAATTCGGCGCTGATGCCGTTGCCGCCGTGCATGTCGCGGGCGATGCGGGCGATATCGAGCGCCTTGCCGCAATTGTTGCGCTTGATCATCGAGATCGTCTCGGGAACGAGCACGCCCTCGTCGAGCCGGCGGCCGACGCGCAAGGCGGCCTGCAAACCGAGCGTGATCTCGCTGACCATGTTGGCGAGCTTGAGCTGGACGAGCTGGGTCGCGGCGAGCGGACGGCCGAACTGCTTGCGGTCGAGCGTGTAGCTGCGCGCGGCATGGTAGCAGGCCTCGGCGGCGCCCATCGAGCCCCAGGCGATGCCATAGCGGGCGCGGTTGAGGCAGCCGAACGGACCTTTGAGCCCTTCCACGTTCGGCAGCAGATTTTCTTCGGGGATCTCGACGCCGTCCATCACGATCTCGCCGGTGATCGAGGCGCGCAGGCTAAGCTTGCCGTGGATCTTGGGCGCTGACAGGCCCTTCATGCCCTTTTCGAGCACGAAGCCCTTAATCTTGCCGCCATGCGCGTCGGACTTCGCCCAGACGACGAAGACGTCGGCGATCGGCGAATTGGTGATCCACATCTTGGTGCCGGTCAGGCGGTAGCCGCCGTCGATCTTCTCGGCGCGGGTGCGCATCGAGCCCGGATCGGAGCCGGCGTCGGGTTCGGTGAGGCCGAAGCAGCCGACCCATTCGCCGCTGGCGAGCTTGGGCAGATACTTCATCTTCTGCTCTTCGGTGCCGTAGGCGTTGATCGGGTGCATGACGAGCGAGGACTGGACCGACATGGCCGAGCGATAGCCGCTGTCGACCCGCTCGACCGCGCGGCCGATCAGGCCGTAGCTGACGTAATTGAGGCCGGCGCCGCCATAGCGCGGGTCGATCGTTGCGCCGAGCAGGCCGAGCCCGCCCATTTCCGACATGATGTCGCGATCGAAGCTCTCGGCGAGATAGGCGTCCATCACCCGCGGCAGCAATTTCTCCTGCGCATAGGCCTCGGCCGTATCGCGGACCATCCTTTCCTCTTCCGAAAGCTGATCGGACAGGTCGAACGGGTCGGCCCAGTCAAAAGGAACGATAGTCGCTTCGCTCATGAAACCCTCTTCTAGTGGACGCGGCAGGACCTAGCCGTTCCTTCGCCGCATGAAAAGGGAGGGGCGAGTTGACGCTCGCGCCGGGCCGGGCGATGGGACGCGCCATGACCAAAATCCTCATCCTCGGTCTCGCGCTGCTGCCGCTCGCTGCCTGCGGGTCGCAGCCCCAGTCCGGGCAGGACGCAAAGCAGACCGCTGCGGCTGACAACCGGCCCGCCAGCTTCGGCGCCTGCTCGGTCTGCCATGCGACCGAGGCCGGGCGCAACGGCGTCGGTCCGACGCTGCACGGCGTCGTCGGCCGCCAGGCCGGAACGATGCCGAATTACACTTATTCGCCGGCGATGAAGAACAGCGCCGTCATCTGGGACGCGGTGACGCTCGATCGCTTCATCGCCGCGCCCCATGACGTCGTTCCCGGCACGCGCATGGCCTATCCGGGCATGCGGGACGCCGCCAAGCGCGCCCAGATCGTGGATTATCTCGCCACGTTGAAGTGAGGGGTGGCGGAAGAGGTGGGATTCGAACCCACGGTGAGCTTGCACCCACGGCGGTTTTCAAGACCGCTGCCTTAAACCACTCGGCCACTCTTCCTTCGGCGCCGCCTTAAAGCGCATTCGCCCTGCCGTGCAAGCGGCGCGACGGAACCGGTATTGAAGCCGGCGCGCTTATGGCAGAAGAGCCGTGCGAAGGGAGTAAGTATGCGTTTGCTGACACAGGCAGCCGTCGCGATCGTGGCGACCATCATGCCGCCAAGCTATTTTGTCGGCAGCGGCGCCGCCGTCGCCCAGACCGGCGGGCTGAGCCAGGCAGGGTTCGAGGCCTATCTTCCCCAGCTCCGCGCCGAGGCGCTGCGCAGGGGCGTGCGCCAGTCGACGATCGATGCCATCTTCCCGACCCTGCAGTTCAGCGCGCGCACCATCCAGCTCGACCAGGCCCAGCCCGGGGGCGTCGCCAACAGCAACGCCATCCCCGCCTTCGCGCCCTATCGGGAGCGCCACGTCAATGCCGCGCTCATCAGCCGCGGCCGCGACCGCTATTCCTCCCATATCGGCCGGTTGAACGCGATCGGGCGGCGCTATGGCGTCACCCCGTCGGTGCTGGTCGCGATCTGGGGCCATGAAACCAGCTACGGCGCCGTCACCGGCGATTTCGACCTGATGAACTCGCTGGCCAGCCTCGCTTACGAGGGACGCCGCCGCCAGCTCTTCACCGACGAATTCATCGCCACACTGAAAATGTACGAGAAAGGCTATCCGCGCAGCCGGCTGAAGGGCAGCTGGGCGGGCGCGACCGGCTATCCGCAATTCCTGCCGACCGTCTATCTGCGCGTCGCGGCCGACGGCGACGGCGACGGCCGCGCCGACATCTGGGGCAATCAGGACGACGCTCTGGCCTCGATCGCCAATTATCTCAGCAATGCCGGCTGGAAGCCCAACGTGCCGTGGGGGGTGGCGGTCAACGTCCCGGCGAGCTTCAACCGCGGCGGGCTCGTCACGCGGCTGGTGTCGCCGCGCTGCCCGCGCGTCCACGAGCGCCACAGTCAGTGGAAGACGATCGACGAGTGGCGTCGGATGGGGTTGGTCTCCCAGACCGGACGCTGGCCCGACGGCAATGAGCTCGCCAGCCTGCTTGAGCCCGACGGGCCGGGCAAGACGGCCTATCTGCTCACCACCAATTACCGCACGATCCTCGATTACAATTGCTCGAACTTCTATGCCCTGTCGGTAGGATTACTGGCCGACGCGGTTTCGCGTTGAAGGCGCTGGCGATGGTCGGCCAATCTGGTTAAGGATTGCGGACATATCCCGCGACGGGGCGGCACAACTGCAGGAATGGTTTGAACTATGAAGCGTAACGCGCTGGTTATCGGTCTTTTTACTACAGCTCTCGCACTTCCGGCCAGCGCCGCCGCTCCGCCTTTCGACACCGCTGCTCCGGTCGCCTTCATGAAGGATCTGTCGTCGGGCGCGATCCTCTACGCCAAGGACGCCGACCGCCGCATGCCGCCGGCGTCGATGGCCAAGATGATGACCACGCACGTCGTCTTCAATCTCGTCCGCAAGGGCGAGAAGAAGCTCGACGAAATGTGCACCGTCCGGCCCGAAACCTGGCAGCAATGGCACGGCCCGCAGGCCGGATCGACCATGTTCCTGTCGCCGGGCGAGCAGGTCAGCATCCGCAACCTGCTGCACGGCATCGTCACGCTCTCCGGCAATGACGCCAGCGTCGTGCTCGCCGAGTGCATCGCTGGCACCGAGCCCGCCTTCGCCGCTTTGATGAACCAGGAAGCCAAGCGGCTCGGCATGACGAACAGCAATTTCGGCAATTCGAACGGCTGGCCGGACGAGGGCGTCACCTACACGACCGCGCGCGACCTCGCCACGCTCGCCCAGGCCTCGTTCGAGGAGACGCCCGACCTCTACAAGGAATTCTACCAGCAGGAGAGCTTCACCTGGGGCAAGACGATGGGCGGCGGCCAGCCCATCACCCAGGGCAACCGCAACCCGCTGCTCGGGCGCGTCAAGGGCGCCGACGGCCTCAAGACCGGCCACACGCAGGAGGCCGGCTTCGGCTTCACCGGCTCGGCCGAGCAGAATGGCCGCCGCCTCGTCATGGTCGTCGCCGGCCTCACCAGCTACGGCCAGCGCGCCGACGAGAGCGTGAAGTTCATGAACTGGGGCTTCGGGGCGTGGAAGGCCCAGCCGCTCTACGCCAAGGGCAAGAAGGTCACCGACGTCCAGGTCCAGCTCGGATCGGACAGCACGGTCGGCGCGGTCGCTCCGCGCAACCTTGCCGTCACGCTTCCGGCAGGCGTTTCCAAGGACAATGTCAAGGTGAAGGTCGTCTATAACGGCCCGATTAAGGCGCCGATCAAGGCCGGCCAGCATATCGCCGACCTCGTCGTCCAGACCGGCGACACCCCGCCCCAGACGATGCCGCTGATAGCCGAGAAGGAAGTCGGCGAGGCCGGCTTCTTCGGTCGCCTGTGGGCGAGCCTGATGTCGCTCTTCGGCTAAAAGGTGCGCGGCCGCTTCATCAGCCTGGAGGGCGGGGAAGGGGTCAGCAAGTCGACCCAGCTCCGGCGCCTCGCCGAGGCGTTGCGCGCCCGCGGCCATGACGTCGTCGAGACGCGCGAGCCCGGCGGCAGCGCCGGCGCGGAGGCGATCCGCGCCCTGCTGCTCGAGGGCGAGGCC
>JAFAEZ010000048.1 GCA_023423775.1 Pseudomonadota bacterium | reverse complement strand
GTCGAAGGCATGCTTGACCTGCGGGAAAAACAGCTGGCCGGCCGGCGCATCATCGTCACCTCCGGTCCGACCCATGAGCCGATCGATCCGGTGCGCTACATCGCCAATCGCTCCTCCGGCAAGCAGGGCTTCGCCATCGCCGCCGCCGCGCAAGCGGCGGGCGCCGAGGTGATCCTGGTCAGCGGCCCCGTCGATCTCGACGATCCCCAGGGCGTGACGGTGAAGCATGTCGAATCGGCGCGGCAGATGCTGGAGCAGGTGCACGCCGCGCTTCCGGCCGACATCGCGATCTTCGCCGCCGCCGTCGCCGACTGGCGCGTTGCCAATGAGGGCGAGCAGAAGCTGAAGAAGACCTCGGCCGGCATGCCGCCGCTTCAACTGGTTGAAAACCCCGACATTCTCGCCACGATCTCCAAGCTGACCGACAAGCGGCCGCCGCTGGTGATCGGCTTTGCCGCCGAGACCGAGCACCTGATCGACAACGCCAAGTCAAAGCTCGCGCGCAAGGGCTGCGACTGGATCGTCGCCAACGACGTCTCGCCCGCCACCGGCGTGATGGGCGGCGACCGCAACACGGTCCACCTCATCAGCCGCAAGAATGGCGAGAAGGATGGCGAGATCGCAGTTGATTCCTGGCCGGTGATGACCAAGGAACAGGTCGCCATCGAACTGGTCGCGCATGTCGCCAAGAGCGTGACCGACAAATCCCGGGAGCCGGTATCTTGAGCACCAAAGTCACGGTCGAACTGCAACGCTTCGCCCATGCCGACGGCCTGCCGCTCCCGGCCTATCAGACCGCCGAGGCCGCCGGCCTCGACCTGATGGCTGCGGTGCCACAAGACGAGCCGCTGACGCTCGCGCCCGGCCAAAACGCGCTGGTGCCGACCGGCCTCGCGATCGCGCTGCCACCCGGGCACGAGGCCCAGGTTCGGCCGCGCTCGGGGCTTGCGGCCAAGCACGGCGTCACCGTGCTGAACTCGCCCGGCACGATCGATGCGGACTACCGCGGCGAGATCAAGGTGATCCTGATCAATCACGGCCAGGCCCCCTTCGTGATCAAGCGCGGCGAGCGCATCGCCCAGATGGTGATCGCCCCCGTGGTGCAGGCCGCGCTGGTTCCCGTCGCCACCCTGTCGACAACCGATCGCGGCGCCGGCGGCTTCGGCTCGACCGGCCGCTAGCTGAGCTGCGCGTTGGCTTCACCTCTCCCGCTCACGGCGGGGAGGGAGCGCACCGACATCGTGGCAAGCGATGCGCATCACACGTTAAATCACGGCAATTCCAGCCGAATCACCCGCCGAATTACGTGAGTCGGGAACTGCGCCCGGCATTTTTAGGGGGCCGCCTTTGCGTTCACGATCTGGACTCTTACCGCCGGAGTCGCGGTGAGGGTATTGTCGTTTGATTCGCGCGCGACGGGGGTCGCCGTGCGCAAATCTGTGCGATCTTGGGGCAACTATGTCAGGCGTGATCGTGTCGATGCGTCGGACGCTGCTGTCGTGCACATCGTTGGCGCGCAACGGCTTGTTGGGAGGCGCTTTCGCGGCGCTGCTGCCGGCTGCGCCGGCTGAGGCCGCCGACCTCGTCGACACTCTCTCCATCATGCTGGATTTCAACCGGCAGGAACTCGCGGTGGTCGCCACCGCGCTGGCGCTGCTCGGCTTCTCGGTGATGGCCGCGATCCTTTTGATGCGCACGCGGGTGCGCACGGCGAAGAGCGAGGCGCGGCTGCGCGCGCGAATCGGGGAACTGCAGCTCCAGGCCGATCGCTTCGGGGCGCTGCTGTTCGCCGAGCCGCAGATCCTGATCTCCTGGCCGGCCGGCGACAACCGCGCCCAGATTTCCGGCGACATCTCGATGGTGCTGCCGCGCGATTCCTCGCCGCAGCGGGTGCTTGCATTTGGAGCCTGGCTGCCGCCGGAACCGGCGCTCCAGATGGATCATGCGGTCGACGCGCTGCGCGAGCGCGGTGACGGGTTCCAGCTCACGCTGACCACCGCGCATGGCCATACGCTCGAAGCCATCGGCCGCGCCATCGGCGGCCAGGCCATTGTCAGGATTCGCGAGCTCTCGGGCCTCCGGCGCGATCTGGCCGAGACCAATCTGCGCTACAAGGCGCTCGCCGACGAAACCGAGATGCTGCGCGGCTTCGCCGCCGCCGCACCCTGGCCAATCTGGGCCAAGGGCGAGAACGGTGCGCTGACCTACGCCAATCCGGCCTATGTCCGCGCGACCGAGGCGGCCAGCATCACCGACGCCCAGCAGCGCAAGCTCGAGCTGCTCGACAGCGCCGATCGCACTGCGATGGAGCGGGGCCTGAAGGACGCTGCCCACTTCAATTCGCGCCTGCCGATCGTGATCGGCGGCGAGCGGCGCATCTACGACGTACGCGCGGTCAATGTCGGCAGCGGCAGCGTCGGCGTCGCCATCGATGCCAGTGAAGCGGCAGCGCTCAGCTCGGCCCTGATACGCATGGCGGAGGCGCATCGCCGCACGCTGGACCAGCTCTCCTCCGGTGTTGCCGTGTTCGACGGCCAGCGCCGCCTCGCCTTCTACAACGATTCCTATCGCCGGCTGTGGGACCTCGACCGCAGCTTCCTCGACGCCAACCCCGATGATTCCAGCGTGCTCGACCAGCTTCGCGCCGCGCGCAAGCTGCCGGAGCAGCCGGATTTCCGCGCCTGGAAGGTCAAGCTGCACGAGGCCTATCGCGCGGTCGAGACCGCCAAGGACACCTGGTACCTGCCCGACGGCCGCGCGCTCTCGGTCGTCACCACGCCGAACCCTGAAGGCGGCGTCACCTATCTGTTCGACGACGTCACCGAGAGCCTCGAGCTGGCCCGCCGCTTCGACGGCATGATCCGGGTGCAGCGCGAGACGCTGGACAGTCTCGCCGAGGGCGTCGCGGTGTTCGGCAGCAACGGCAAGGCGCAGCTGTTCAACCCGGCCTTCGTCCGGATGTGGAAGCTGTCGAGCGATGCCATGCGCGACGAGCCGCACATCCAGACCGTCGAGGGCTGGTGCCATCAGCTGTTCGACGATCCGGTGGGCTGGCGCCAGATCCGCGAGGCCATCACCTCGATCGAGAATCGCGCCGACGTGCCGCTGAAGCTGGAGCGCAAGGACGGCAGCGTGCTCGACGGCATGATCCGTCCGCTGCATGACGGCGCGACCATGCTGACCTTCCAGGACATCACCGACACCGAGAACGTGGAGCGCGCGCTGCGCGAGCGCAACGAGGCGCTGGAGACGGCCGACCAGATGAAGGTGGATTTCGTCCACCACGTCTCCTACGAGCTGCGCTCGCCGCTCACCACCATCATCGGCTTCGCGCATTTCCTCAGCGATCCCTCGACCGGGCCGCTGACGCCGAAACAGGCCGAATATCTCGACTACGTCACCAAATCGACCAACGCGCTCTTGGCGCTCACCAACAACATCCTCGATCTCGCCACCATCGACGCCGGCGCCATGAAGCTGGAACTCGGCCCCGTCGACGTCAGCAAGACCATCGAGCTCGCCGCCGAAGGCATCCAGGACCGCCTCGCCACCGACCGCATCCGCCTCAAGGTCGAGATCGCGCCCGATGTCGGCAGCTTCATCGGCGACGAGAAGCGCGTCGTGCAGGTGCTCTATAACCTCCTCGCCAATGCCGTCGGGTTTTCTCCACAGGATTCCACCGTCGGAATCAGCGCGCGCCGCACCGATCGCAGCGTGGTCTTCACCGTGACAGATTCGGGACCTGGAATACCTGCCGACATGAAGGACAAGGTGTTCAACTGGTTCGAAAGCCGCTCGCAGGGCTCGCGTCACCGCGGCGCCGGGCTCGGCCTGTCGCTGGTGCGCTCCTTCGTCGAGCTGCATGGCGGCAAGGTGCGGGTGGATTCGATCGTCGGCCGGGGCACGGTCGTGATCTGCGATTTCCCGACCGACCGGGCGGCGCATCGCGACGCCGCCGAATGACAGAGCCCGTCACATTCTCCGTCGCGCTTCACAACGAGACGGCCACCGCGCAATTGATGGCCGACCTCGCACTGCTGGTCGGCCCCGGCGACGT
>JAFAEZ010000033.1 GCA_023423775.1 Pseudomonadota bacterium | reverse complement strand
CGGGTCTTCCCGGCCTTCCCGGAGGAGCAGGCGGGCAGCCGTTCAACCTCCCGCCCGGCTTCGACAAGTTTATGAAGAAATAAGTTTAAGTATAAGAAAGGACTATTAAAATGGCAGTTGCAATTCGTCTCGCCCGTGGCGGCGCCAAGAAGCGCCCTTATTACAAGATCGTCGTGACCGACTCGCGCAGCTCGCGCGACGGCAAGTTCATCGAGCGCATCGGCAGCTACAATCCGCTGCTCCCCAAGGACAGCGAAGAGCGCGTGAAGATTGACGCCGATCGCGCCCGTCATTGGCTCTCGGTCGGCGCGCAGCCGTCTGACCGCGTCCACCGCTTCCTCGACCAGGCCGGCATCCTCGAGCGCGCTGCGCGCAACAACCCGAAGAAGGCCGAGCCGGGCGAGAAGGCCAAGGAGCGCGCCGAGGAGCGTGCCGCCAAGGAAGCTGAAGCTGCCGAGGCTGCTGCTGCAGCTGCCGCCGCTCCGGCGGAAGAGCCCGCTGCTGAGGAAGCGCCGACTGCCGAGGCTCCGGCCGCTGAAGAAGCTCCCGCCGCTGAGGAGGCCCCGGCCGCTGAAGCTCCGGCTGCCGAGGAAGCTCCGGCCGAAGCCACCAACGAAGGCGAATCCGCTTCGGCTCCGGTCGAAGGCGCCGAAGACGCCGCTCCGGCGGAAGGCGCCGAGAAGGCCGAATAAGCCTTGGAGGACGTTCAGGTCACGCTTGCCGCTATCGCCGGTGCCCATGGCATCGGCGGCGAGGTGCGCCTGAAATTGTTTGCGCAAACTGCCGAAAGCCTGGGCCGTCATAAGACGGTCCAGGTCGGCGGCCGCGCCCTGACGCTGAAAGCGGTGAAGGGTGGGGGCGGCATGCCGATCGCGCGCTTTGCCGAGATATCGGACCGCAGCGCCGCCGAGGCGTTGCGCGGGCAACTCCTGACCGTGCCGCGGTCAGCCCTCCCGCCGCTGGAGGAGGGCGAATATTATCACGCCGACATCATCGGCCTGCCCTGTGTCGACCCGGACGGCACCCCGCTCGGAACGGTCGCGACGATCGAGAATTTCGGCGCCGGCGACGTCATCGAGATCGAGAAGCCCGACGGCAAGCGCACCATGGTGTCGTTCCGCGCCGGCATCGCCGACCTCGCCGACGGCCGGATCGTCGTCGATCCCGTCTTCCTCGCCTAGCGCATCAGCGGCGCGCCTTGCGCGAGATCGTTGCGGATCGTCGTCGCTGCGACGCCGCCTTCGCCCATCGCATGGCTGATCTGGTCGAGCCCGATCACCACGTCGCCCGCCGCGTAAAGGCCTGGCACCGAGCTTCGCTGGTGCGAATCGACCAGGATGCAGCCGCTTTGGGCAAGGTCCGCCCCGACCATCTTGGCGAGGTCCGAATGTACGTCCGAGCCTAGGGCCGGATAAACGCTGTCGAACGTGTAATGACCCTCGGCCGTGTCGACGGTGATGCACTTCCCCTCCGCCGCCACCGCGTGGCACGGTCCATTTACGGTCGCGATGCCGTAGCGCTCGAGCTTCTCCCAATCCTGCCGCTTGAGGTCGCGCAGCTCGCTATCCGGCGCTATCAACGTGACGTCGTTCGTATAGCCGCGCAGGAACACGGCCTCGGCGACGCCATGGCTGTCGTCGCCGATCACGCCGACCCTCTTGTCGGTCACCTCGAATCCGTCGCAGATCGGGCAGTAGCGGATCAGCCCTTGCGCCAGCGCCGCGTCGTGCAAATCCTCGTCCATCGGCGGGCGCCGGTTGGCGACGCCGGTGGCAAGCAACACCGTCTTCGCCCGCACCGATCCGCTCCCCCATTCGGCCTCGAAGCCGCCGTCGACCCGATCGAGCCGGGTGACCCGTCCAGTTTCGATCGAAGCGCCATATTTCTGCGCTTGCTCGGTCATCCGTGCGATCAGCTCCTTGCCCGAAATCCCCTCGGGGAAGCCGGCATGGTTGTGGGTGCAGGGGATCAGGCTCGCGCGGCTTTTCCCGGCGTCGACCACCTTCAGGGAGAGATGGAAGCGTGTGAGATAGATCGCCGCGGTCAGCCCTGCCGGCCCACCGCCGATGACGAGACAGTCGAAATCATCCATTCGCGGCATAGCGCAGCCGGGGGCCGCCGGTTCCCTCATATGGTTTACGAACAAGGCGCGTGACTTTGTGGGCGTGGCAGGCTTGAAGACCGGAATTGGACAGAGGTCTGATCTGGGCCGTCGGCCAGCTCGAACGGGAGGGGACAATATGCTGAAACTATTCTGCGCGGCTGTACTGGCCTTGGTGGCGCTTCCCGCGGTGGCGCAGCCGGTGCCCGATCGCATCGCGGCGGCCGTTCCCGAAATCGACCGTCTGTTCGCCGATTTCCAGCAGAGCTCGCACGCCCCCGGCCTGGTCTACGGGATCGTTGCCGACGGCCGGCTCGTCCACGTCAAGGGATATGGGGTGCAGGATCTGACGGCGAAGCGTCCGGTAACGGCCGACAGCCTGTTCCGCATCGCCTCCATGTCGAAGGCCTTCACTGCGCTCGCCATTCTCAAGCTGCGCGACGAGGGCAAATTGGCGCTCGACGATCTCGCCGAGAAGCATGTCCCGGAGATGCGGGCCTCGCGATACCCGACCGCGGACTCGCCGCGCATCCGCGTGCGCGACCTGCTCAACCACAGTGCCGGCTTCGTCACCGACGACCCCTGGGGCGATCGCCAGCAGGTCATGGATGAAGCGACCTTCACGGCGATGCTGAAGCGCGGCGTGCCGTTCACCCGCGCGCCCGGCACCGCCTTCGAATATTCGAACTTCGGCTACGCCTTGCTGGGACGCATCGTCACCAACGTCTCGGGCATGCCCTACGATCGCTATATCGCCACGACGATCCAGCGCCCGCTCGGCATGTCCTCGACCGGCTACGAGGTGCGCGACTGGCCGATCGAGCGGCGGTCGATCGGCTATCGTTGGGAGAACGAAGCCTGGTCGGAGGAGCCGACGATGCGCCACGGCGTGTTCGGCGCGATGGGCGGCGTCCAGACCAGCGCCAATGATTATGCCAGGTGGATGGGATTCCTGCTCTCGGCGTGGCCGGCCCGCGACGGCGCGGAGGCCGGGCCTGCCCACCGCGCCACGGTGCGCGAGATGGCGCAGGGGTCCAATTTCGTGCGGTTGCGACAGCGTTTCGGCAGCGCGCCCGTCACTCAGGCGATTGCCTATGGGATGGGGCTGATCGCGGCGCAGGACCCGGACCTCGGCGCAACCCTCAGCCATGGCGGAGGCTATCCCGGCTACGGTTCGCACATGCTGCTGCTGACCGATCACGGGATCGGGATCTTCGTCTTTTCCAATCGCACCTACAATGGCGGATCGGGTACGGCCTGGGATGCGGCCGTGGCGCTGCACAAGGCCGGCGCACTGGTTGCGCGCCCGCAGCCGGTCAGCGGTCCCCTCGCCGCCGCCTATCGCGCTGCCGGCGCCGCCTATCAGGCCGGCGACATCGCTCCGGCCGGCAAGCTGCTGGCGATGAACTTTCTGATGGACCGCTCGGCCGAGAATTGGCGGCATGAGTTCGCGCGGATCGAGAAGGAGGTGGGCAAGTGCGACACGCAGGCGCCGGTCAGCGCCACCGGCACGCTGTCGGGCAGTTTCCGGTGGCGCTGCGAGCGGGGGCAGCTCGACGGAACCTTGCTGCTGGCACCGACCAATCCGGCGACGATCCAGGCGTTGAGGCTTTCCATCGTCGCGCCTTAGTGTAGGGGCGAAGGCATGACCTTCGCCGCTACCGTCCTCACACTCTACCCCGAGATGTTCCCGGGGCCGCTCGGCCAGAGCCTCGCCGGTCGCGCGCTGGCCGAGGGGACGTGGTCGCTCGACACGGTCCAGATCCGCGATTTCGCCACCGACAAGCACCGCTCGGTCGACGACACGCCGGCCGGGGGCGGGGCCGGGATGGTGATGCGCGCGGACGTTCTCGCGCGGGCGGTCGACGACGTGCTCCAGCGGCAGCCGGCGGCGCCGATGCTGGCGATGACGCCGCGGGGACGGCCGTTGACGCAGGCGCTGGTGCGGGAATTGGCCGAGGGCCCGGGCGTATCGATCCTGTGCGGGCGCTTCGAGGGCATAGACGAGCGCCTGTTCGAGGCGCGGCCGATCGTCCCGGTGTCGATCGGCGATTATATATTGTCGGGCGGGGAGACGGCGGCGATCGTCCTGCTCGACGCTTGCGTTCGCCTGCTGCCCGGGGTAATGGGCGCGCCGACGAGCGGTGAGGAGGAGAGCTTCGAAGGAGGCCTGCTCGAATACCCTCATTATACCCGACCTCCAATGTGGGAAGGGCGCGCGATCCCTGAAGTGCTGCGATCGGGGGATCACGCGAAGATCGCTGCTTGGCGTCACGCCAGGGCAGTCGAGGATACACGGTCACGGCGGCCGGACCTGATGGAGCGTCATGGGGACGCACCCAGGCAGTCGCCCTCTGGCGCGCGGCGCGAAGACGAAGGCTAGAAGAATGAACATCATCCAGACCCTCGAGGCCGAGGCCATCGAGCAGTTCAAGTCGACCAAGTCGATCCCCGAATTCCGCCCGGGCGACACGCTCCGCGTCGGCGTCCGCGTCGTCGAAGGCGAGCGCACCCGCGTCCAGAATTACGAAGGCGTCTGCATCGCCCGCGCCAACCGCGGCCTCGGCAGCTCCTTCACCGTCCGCAAGATCTCGTTCGGCGAAGGCGTCGAGCGCGTCTTCCCGCTTTATTCGCCGAACATCGATTCGATCGAGGTCGTGCGCCGTGGTGCCGTTCGCCGCGCCAAGCTCTACTATCTGCGTGGCCGCACCGGTAAGGCCGCTCGCATCGCCGAGCGCCGCGACACCCGTGGCGACGTCAAGGCGACCGCCGAGGGCTGAGGCTTTCGCCAGCGTTGAAAAGGAAAGGGCGGTCCCGCGGGGCCGCCCTTTTTCTTAGCGCGGGCCGCAGGTCGGCAAAGCGGACCGGTCGACCAAGCGCGTGTAGAGATGCCAGGTGGCGTAGCCGAGCCAGGGCAGCACGACGGCGAGGCCGATGAACAAGGGGAGCGATCCCAGTACCAGCAGGAAGGCGATGATGAAGCCCCAGCGCATCATCAGGCCCTTGTTCGCCTTGAACGCGCGGACCGAGGTCGCGACCGCGGTGCTCGCCTCGACGCCGTCGCAATCGACCAACATCGGCAGCGACACCACGCTGGTCGCGAGCACCAGCACGGCGAAGCCGAGGCCGACTAGGTTGCCGACGACGATCAGCGCCCAGCCCTCGGGCGTGGTAAACAGGCGGGTGAGGAAGGCGCCGATCGAGGGCGGAGCGTGCATGCCCCAGAGCGCCACGTAGATCACCGCCGCGCTCGCCACCCAGGCGAGGAAGATGGTGACGAGCAGCGCCGCGACCACGCCGATGCCGTCGGCCGAGGGCCGCTTGCGCACGTCGAGGAAGTGCGACCAATCGGAGGCGTAGCCCGCCTCGCGCCGGCGAGCGAGTTCGTAGAACCCAATCGCAACGATCGGTCCCAATAGCGACAATCCGGCCGCAATCGGGAAGAAGAGCGGCAGCATCGTTCCGCCGAGCGTCACCGTGGCTGCGACGATGCCGATCAGCGGATAGAGGAGGCCGATGAAAATGAGGTCGCCGCGCATCGACATAAAGTCGGCCCAGCCGTCGCGCAGCGCGATCCGGAGATCGTCGCGCGTGATCGTGCGGACCGGGACAGGATCGGCGGTGGAAGCGCTACCGGTAAAGCTTTGGGAGACAGCCATCGACATCGTCCTCTCTACCTCGAGGGGGCGGCGTCCGGTGTCATGGCGCGCCGGGCGCAGCCATGGCCCAGCTATAGCATGACAGCAGGGGGAGCGACGAGAGGGCTTTTTCGTGGCGGGGCTACAGGCGGATCCGCGCCATGCCGATCGTCGAATCCGGCGCATATTGCGGGGCGGAATGGGCCGGTCGCGCGGCGACCAAAGGCGCCGCGGAAGCGGGAAGCCCGCCGCGCAGGCCGATGGCCATGGTCTCGACCGGGCCCGGCTGGCCGAGCAGCAAGTCGATCCGCAGGCCCTCGCAACTCCGTCCATGGCAGCGGATGAAATAGGGGTCCTTGGCCCGTTCCCGGCCCATCGCGCGCTGCGAAGTGCCGGCCCGTACCGCCCGCACCTGCGCGTCAGGTGGGAGCCGCAGCAATACGGTGTCGGCGCCCTTTGGCCTGAGCTTCAGCGAGACCATTCGCCCGCCCGTCGTGCGCTTCTCGGACAGGCGCTCGACTTCCGGCACGCTCGTCTTGCCCGGTGCCGGGCGCCACCAGCGCTCGCGCGCCGACCAGGGCAGCTTTCCGCGCCGCCATTCCCCCATCGCCTGGAAGTGCTCGGGCAGCGCTGCGCCGTCATTGACCACCGCCCAGCGGGCGCCGTCTTTGGCGTCCCACGCATATTCGAGGCCGAAACGCTGGCGCCGCTCGTCCGAGTAAGCCGGCAGCAACGCCGTCACCGTCCAGCAGGCCGCCGCCGCAGCCGCAAGTCCCCCGGCAACGATCCGCCGCGGCGCGGTCGACAGCAACGGCTGCATCTCGATCAGGAACGGCAGGAGCAAAAGCGCAGCGAGCGGCGCGAATATCCAGGCCGCGTGATAATCGAGCAGCACCTCCATCAGCGCGAGCAGGGGCGTCAGCGACACGAACAGGAGGATGGCAGCGACGATGCCGCCGATCCGTTCCGCGCTGGGCCAGCGCCGTTGGCCTGCCATCCCCGCTAGCGCCGCCAGCGGAGGGGCGAGGAAGAAGATGGCGGCGCCCGGAGCGGTGAGGCTGGCGCCGGCGCCGAGCAGGAGAAAGATCAGCCAGTAAGCGGCTCGCAACCGGTCCGCCGGCAGGGCGCGCGCCGCCCAGAGCAGAACTCCGACGCCCGCCAGCAGCGCGGTGGCGGCGACCGCGATGCTGATGCCGATCGGATAAGCGCGCCAGAACTCGCCCGGCCGAAGCAGGCCGACGAGCCATTGGGCGACGAAGGTGAGGGCAGCGGCGCCCGCCAGCGCGAGCAGGATGGCCGCGACCGCCGTGCCGAGGCCGTTGCGCCGCTGCCAGCCATTCCACAATGCCGCGCCGAAGAGCACCGCCACGCCCGCGAGCGCCGCCGGCAGCGGCAGCACCAGCAGTTGGCGCCCGAGCAGATCGGCATAAGCTTTCTCGCCCTGGGCGCGGTCGATCGGGTCGGTGGCGAGGCTGGCGATAGCGGCCAATCCCTGGTCGCCCATATGCTGGACACTACGCGGATCGAGCGCGGCGAGCGTGTCGCCGTCGCTGTGATAGCGGCTCTCATTCCCGATGATCGCGAAGTTCAGGATGGTCCAGTCGCGTTCCTTCAGCACTTCGACGTCGGTGGAATTGGGTATGAGGCGCGCGAAATCGGTGGCGAGCGAATTAGCGAAGGGCCGCTCCGAGCTGCGCGCGAAATGCGCGATCGCAGCGCCGTTCGGGTGGCTCGTCTCGAACATCATTGCCGGCCCGCTCACCCCGCGAGCCTCGAAATTCACCAACGCGGCGACACGATCGGCGAGCGAATTGCGCTCGAGAAAGGCGCGGGCGCCGAGCAGGCCCGCTTCCTCGCCCTCGTCGAACAGGAATGTGACCGGCCGGTCGAGAGTGCGCCCGCGCAGCAAGGCCGCGCTTTCGAGCATCACGGTCATTCCGATCCCGTCGTCGGCGGCGCCCGGTCCGGCCGGGCTGGAGTCGTAATGGGAGGCCACCAGGACACGGTCGCCGCCCGCCGGGCCGATCCTCGCCAGTACGTTGCGCACGCGCGCGCAGCCGACCGTGCGGCTGCGGCCCGAACCGTTACAGACCACGTCGTCGGTGACGATGGGATCGAGGCCGATCGCACGCAACTCGGCGATCAGCCGGGCACGAACGGCATCGTTTGCTGCACTGTCGACCGGGTGCGGCCGCTGGTCGCCGAGGATGCGCTGGAGCCGGGTCATCGCACGCTCGGTGTCGAACTGTCCCGCCGCGGGGGCTTCGCGCAGCGGCGGCGGCGCAATCAGCACCGGCTTCGCGGCCAGCGCCGCCATCAGCAGGAGCAAGGCGCCGGTTATAAGACTTACGCGCTTTTCCATCTTTCCCCCCGCCACGTGCATAACCATATCGCTTTCGCAGTGCGGGTGCGATAGCGGGCGCTCGAAGCGATTTTTGGAGAGCGAAGATGGGTTATCGTGTCGTCGTCGTCGGTGCGACGGGCAATGTGGGCCGCGAGATACTGAACATCCTCGCCGAGCGCGAATTCCCTCTCGATGAGCTTGCGGTGGTGGCCTCCGCGCGGTCAACCGGAGACGAGATCGATTTCGGCGACACTGGTCGGACGCTCAAGGTCAAGAATATCGAGCATTTCGACTTTGCCGGCTGGGACATGGCCTTGTTCGCGGCGGGGTCGGACGTCTCGAAGCTCTATGCGCCCAAGGCGGCCGCGGCTGGCTGCACGGTGATCGACAACAGCTCGCTCTATCGCATGGATCCGGACGTGCCGCTGATCGTGCCCGAGGTGAACGCCCACGCGATCGACGGCTACGTCAAGAAGAACATCATCGCCAATCCCAACTGCTCGACCGCGCAGATGGTGGTGGCTCTGAAGCCGCTCCACGACGCCGCCAAGATCAAGCGCGTGGTCGTCGCCACCTACCAATCGGTCTCGGGCGCCGGCAAGCAGGGCATGGACGAGTTGTTCGAGCAGAGCCGCAACATCTTCGTCGGCGACACCGCCGAACCGGCCAAGTTCACCAAGCAGATCGCATTCAACGTGATCCCGCACATCGATTCCTTCCTCGACGACGGCTCGACCAAGGAGGAATGGAAGATGGTGGTCGAGACCAAGAAGATCCTCGATCCCAAGATCAAGGTGACCGCGACCTGCGTCCGGGTGCCGGTCTTCGTCGGTCACAGCGAGGCGATCAACATCGAGTTCGAGGATGAGATCAGCGCCAAGGAAGCCCAGCGCATCCTGCGCGAGGCGCCCGGCGTGATGCTCGTCGACAAGCGCGAGGACGGCGGATACGTGACCCCGGTCGAGTGCGTCGGCGAATATGCCACCTATGTCAGCCGCGTCCGCGAGGATCCCACGGTCGACAACGGCCTCTCGCTGTGGTGCGTCTCGGACAATCTGCGCAAGGGCGCGGCGCTCAACGCCGTCCAGATCGCCGAGCTTCTCGGCCGGAGGCACCTCCAGAAGGCCGCTTGAGGCTGTGATAACCAGAGTGATATCATCGGCTCATGCCTGACGCTCTGGTTCGCAACGTCGATGAAGACCTCTTGGCGGATTACCGCGCCGAAGCGCGCGCCAACGGCCGATCGTTGCAGGCGGAGCTCAACGAGGGGCTGAAGCGGGGCCGACCGCGGCGCCGCTTGTCTAAAAGCGAACTTCTCGACCTTTCGCTGAGCCTCACTGCGAGCGGCCCCGTCACCGGTGACAGCACGTCCGACATCCGTTGGGCGCGGGACACGGACGGTGGGAAATATCTTGGCGGCGGGCGATCGGATGCCGATCGTCGTTGACGCCAGCGTCGCTCTGAAGCTGATGACCCCCGAAGCCGGCACCGCCGAGGCGCAGGCATTGCTCGAACGCAGCGAAGAGCGGATCGCGCCGGATTGGATGCTCGTCGAGGCCGCTGGAGGTCTCGTCAGCAAGATGCGCCGCAAGGAGCTGGAACCGGTCCGTGCGCGGGCGGCGCTGGCGGCCTTGCCCTCATTCATCGATCGGTTCGTGCCCGCCGAGACCATGCTTGGCCGCGCCATGTCGCTCGCTGCCGATCTCGATCGCCCGCTATACGATGCCTGTACCTCCTGATCGCGATGACGGAAGACGGCATAGTGGTAACGGCCGACGACGGTTTAGTCGCAGCAGCGCATCGTGGCGGCTTTCAGGAACGCGTGGAGAGACTGACATGGCAGATATGACTGGGGGCTGCGCGTGCGGCCGGGTGCGCTACGCGGCGACGATCGAGAATGACGAGGCCTATCTCTGCCATTGCCGGATGTGCCAGCGAGCCACAGGCGGCGTCTCGGTCGCCTTCAAGAATGCGAAGAAGGCCGGCGTGCGTTGGGAGCGGGAGCCGGATTATTACGAATCCTCGCCGATCGCACGGCGCGGCTATTGCGCCGCCTGCGGGACCTCGCTGACCTTCGAATATGCGGACGGTGAGAGCGAAAATCTCGATCTCACCATCGCCTCGTTCGACGATCCGTCGCGGTTCCGGCCGGTCCACCATTTCGGCGTCGAGAGCATGCACCGCGCCTGGCTCGACACCGGCGGCCTGCCCGAATATCGGACTGACCAGCACAAGCCCCTCGTTGACCGCTGGATGAAAACCCTTGGCAAGCTCCCCGACTGAACTTCCCGTCCATCATTTCGCGGCGCGCGACGGCACCCGACTCGCCTGGAAGGAAATGGGGGAGGGGCGTCCGCTGGTCCTGATCCACGGTTATTTCTCCAACGCCGACGTGAACTGGATCCGCTACGGCCATGCCCGGCGCATCGCCGACGAAGGCTTCCGCGTGATCATGCCGGACCTGCGCGCCCATGGCGAAAGCGACAAGCCGCACGATCCGGCGCTCTACAAGCCGGACGTGCTGGCGGACGACGGCTTCGATCTGATCGCGCATCTCGGGCTCACCGACTATGATCTGGCCGGCTACTCGCTGGGCGGCCGCACCGTCGTTCGCATGCTCGCGCGGGGCGCCCAGCCGCGCCGGGCAGTCCTCTCCGGCATGGGCCTGGACGGCATCCTCAATACCCAGGGTAGGGGTGGCTATTTCCGCAACGTGCTGACCAATCTCGGCAGCTTCCCGCGCGGCTCGTCCGAATGGATGACCGAAGCCTTCCTCAAGACCACCGGCGGCGACCCCAAGGCTTTGCTCAACGTCCTCGCGACATTCCAGGACACGACGCGCGAGGAGTTGGCTTCGATCGCGCTGCCGGTCCTGGTCGTGACCGGCGAGGATGACGACGACAACGGCTCGGGCGAGGCGCTGGCCGAGGCGATACCGGGCGCCCGCTTCCAGTCCGTTCCCGGTAATCACATGAGCGCGGTCGTGAAGCCGGAGCTGGGCGAAGCGATCGCAGGCTTCCTCGCCCAATGAGGGCCGGCATCATCGGCTTCGGGCGCGTTCTGCCGGCTTGACGCCCGCGGCGGCGGGGGTTCAGAAGGCGCGCAATCTCATAAAGATGAGGATGTCCTTGATGAAAGCCACCGTTTCCGCGCTCGCCGTCGCGGCTCTCCTTGCCGCCGGCTCCACCGCCATCGCCCAAAGCCAGTCCAAGCCCGCCGCAGCGCCCGCCCAGAAGCCCGCCACCGCCGCCGAGGCCGACGCCTTCGTCGCCCGCGCCGAGAAGGAACTGGCCGACTTCTCGGTGACCAACGCGCGCGCACAATGGGTCAACAGCACCTACATCACCGACGATACCGACGCGCTCGCCGCGCACTTCGGCACGATCGGCACCGAGATGGCGGTCCGCTACGCCAACGAGGCGGCGCGGTTCAACAACGTCAAGGGGCTGAGCTACGACACCAAGCGCAAGCTCGATATCCTGCGCGGCGGCCTGGTCCTGCCGGCTCCGACTACCCCAGGCGCCGCGGCCGAACTGAACGAGATCGCGACCCGCCTGCAATCGACCTACGGCAAGGGCAAGGGGACCCTGAAGGGGCAGCCGATCAGCGGCAGTGACATCGAAGCGGCGATGGGCACCAACCGCAACCCCGAAGAGCTCAAAGAGATGTGGACGAGCTGGCACACCAATGTCGGCGGCCCGATGCGCAACGACTATCAGCGCCTCGTCACGATCGCCAACGAAGGCGCCCGCGAGCTCGGCTACAAGGATGTGGGGGCGCTCTGGCGCTCGGGCTACGACATGCCGGCCGACGAGTTCGCCGCGCTCACCGACAAATTGTGGGGTCAGGTGAAGCCGCTCTACGACCAGCTCCACTGCTACACGCGGACCAAGCTCAACGAGAAATATGGCGATGCGGTCCAACCGGCGAAGGGTCCGATCCGCGCCGACCTGCTCGGCAACATGTGGGCGCAGGAATGGGGCAACATCTATGATATCGTCGCGCCGAAGGGTGCCGGCGACATCGGCTACGACGTCACCGACCTGCTCGTCGCCAAGCAATATGATCCGGTGAAGATCGTGAAGACCGGCGAAGGCTTCTTCAGCTCGCTGGGGTTCGCGCCGCTGCCCGAGACCTTCTGGCAGCGCTCGATGATCACCAAGCCGGCCGACCGCGAGGTCGTCTGCCACGCCTCGGCATGGAACCTCGACAACAAGGACGACCTGCGCATCAAGATGTGCACCAAGGTCAATTCCGACGATTTCGTGACCGTCCACCACGAGCTTGGCCACAATTACTATCAGCGCGCCTACAACCAGCAGCCGTTCCTCTATATGAACGGCGCGAACGACGGCTTCCACGAGGCGATCGGCGATACCGTCGCGCTCTCCATCACGCCCGAATATCTGACCCAGATCGGCCTGCTTGACAAAAATCAGGTGCCCTCGGCCGACAAGGATACCGGCCTGCTCCTGCGCCAGGCGATGGACAAGGTCGCGTTCCTCCCATTCGGCCTGCTCGTCGACAAATGGCGCTGGGGTGTCTTCAATGGATCGATCCCGGCCGGCCAGTACAACAAAGGCTGGAACGACCTGCGCCTGCAATATCAGGGGATCGTGCCGCCGGTCGCGCGGACCGAAGCCAACTTCGACCCGGGCGCGAAATATCACATCCCCGGCAACACGCCCTATACGCGCTACTTCCTGGCGCGCATCCTCCAGTTCCAGTTCTACAAGGCGGCTTGCGACCAGGCAGGCTGGAAGGGCCCGCTGCACCGCTGCTCCTTCTACGGCAACAAAGAGGTCGGCGCGAAGCTGAACGCGATGCTGGAAATGGGCGCGTCCAAGCCGTGGCCCGATGCATTGCAGGCGTTCACCGGCAGCCGTGAAATGTCCGGCGCGGCGATGATGGAATATTTCCGTCCGCTCTCCGCCTGGCTGCAACAGCAGAACAAGGGCAAGCAGTGCGGCTGGTAAAGCTGTGATTAAGGGGGGATGGGGCAGGGCGCCTCATCCCCCATCAGAGGATCTTTCGATGAAAGCGGCTTTGGTCGCCCTTTTGGCTTCGGCTTCCGCCGCCACGTCGGCCGAGGCCGCCCTTCCGCGCTTCAACCCGAAGGCGCCCGAGAACAGCCAGGTTCTGCCGACCTTCAATTATGCTACGGTCGAGACCGTGCTGAACGGGATCGGCGCGCGCTATCAGCGCGCCGGCACGCCGGGCAAGCCGGCCTTGCTCGTCAGCTTCCCCAACAACCGCAAGGCGGTCCTGATGTTCGGATCGTGCAATGCCGGCGGCACCAATTGCAAGGCGCTCAGCATCCAGTCCTTCTGGACGCGGATCGCCAATGCGCCGCCCGAGCGCACGGCGGCGGCGATCGAGCAGTTCAACCAGCGCTTCTCCTTCGCCAAAGCCTATGTCGCCGCCGACGGCCGTCCTGCGCTGCAGCGTTATCTGACCGCCGATTACGGTTTCATCCGCGGCGATCTCGCGGTCAATTTCCTGGTCTTCTCCAGCCAGGCCGATCAGTTCGCGAACGAGGTCCTGCACCCGCTCGAGACGCGCAAATAGGGTCTAGGCGCGGACCTTGGGCTCGGGCGGGACCGACGGTTCGGCAGGTACGCTCGGCACCTCGTCGGGCTTGTCGACGATGATCTCGGCTGCCGAGGGTTCCGGGAGGGTCCGATGGGACACGTCGCTGGCGGTGATTGCGGTGGCCAGCACCGCATTGACGGGCTTGCCGCTCTTGGCGGCATTGCGTCGCGCCAGCGCCTTGGTGCCGAGATAGGCGCCCGCGCCCGCTACGAGCGCGCCCCCGATCACGGCGGCGGTGGTGAGGGGATGCCACAAGGATCCACCGGCGACCGCTTCGGGCGGCGTCCCGTCGTCCGGTTCGCTGGTCGTATAGTTCTCGGCCATCCCTGGTCTCCTGAACACACTCGAGACCTGCATCAATGCAGGGGACACCGCTTGGTTGCGTCGTCCCCGGCGCTCTGTGGCAAGCGGAGGACGGGGCGTCGCGGCCCCGCCCCCTCATATCACGCGGTTCAGAGCCGTTCGAGCAGGTAATCGGCGCTGCTGACGTTGAAGGCGCCGGGCTCCTCGACATGGAGTTGCTCGACCACACCGTCATTGACGATCATCGCGTAGCGCTGGCTGCGCTTGCCCATGCCGAACTTCGAACCGTCCATGGTGAGACCGATGGCGTCGGCGAACTCGCCGTTGCCGTCAGCGAGCATGACGATGTCCTCCGCTTCGGCCTGCTTGGCCCATGCGCCCATCACGAACGCGTCGTTGACGGCTGTGCAGGCGATGACGTCGATGCCCTTGGCCTTGAGGGCGTCGGCCTTTTCGACGAAGCCCGGGAGGTGGCGCGCCGAGCAGGTCGGCGTGAAGGCGCCCGGCACGGCGAACAGCGCGACGCGGCGGCCCTTGAAGAAGCTGTCGCCGTCGACCGGCTCGGGAGATTCGCCCGCCTTGACGAAGCTGGTGCTGGGGAGGCGATCGCCGACTTGGATGGTCATGTTCAGGTCCTCGACTTCTAGGGTTCCCCGGCGCTCTACCAAGCCGTCCTGACCTGCGATAGTGGCTTGACGGTTGGCGCGACGCGGGCAGCGCGCCTATATCGGCCTGATGGACGAGCCCAGGTTTCTCACCGGCCAGCTGCTGCTCGCGATGCCCGGCATCGGCGATCCGCGTTTCGAGAAGGCGGTTATCGCGATGTGCGTCCATGACGAGGGTGGCGCGCTCGGCATCGGGCTCGGCCGCGTCGTTCCGCGCATCGGCTTTCACGAACTGCTTCGCCAGCTCGACATCGCGCCCGGCGTCGCGCCCGACGCGCCGATCCATGCCGGCGGACCGGTCGAACCGCAGCGGGGCTTCATTCTCCATTCGCTCGATTGGGGCGGCGAGGGCAGCGTCCAGGTCTCGGACCGCTGGACGCTCAGCGCCTCGGTCGACATTCTCCGCGCGATCGCCGAGGGCAGGGGGCCGGCACGCTGGGTCGCCGCTTTAGGCTATGCCGGCTGGGGTCCGGACCAGCTCGAACAGGAGATGCGCGGCAACGGCTGGTTCACCACGCCGGGCACGGACGCCTTGCTCTATGAGTGCGACGTCGACAGCCGCTGGACTGCGGCCTTCGGCAGCGCCGGCGTCGATGCGCGTCTGCTCACCGCCGATTTCGGCACGGCCTGACCGTCCTGCGCCGCGACGAAAACGACATATAAAGATATCTTTATATTTGCGTTTCGGGTCGGCCGAGTCTAGGGGCGGTCGAGACGACCGCCTCCGCATTTTGCCGGCGGTCCTTCTTTTTCTACAGGAGACCTTCGTGGCGACCCAGGCCCAGACCAAGTTCGACGATTATGTCGTTGCCGACATCAACCTTGCCGCTTTCGGCCGCAAGGAGATCGAGATCGCCGAGACCGAGATGCCCGGCCTGATGGCGTTGCGCGAAGAATTCGGCGCCTTGAAGCCGCTGAAGGACGCCCGCATCACCGGCTCGCTCCACATGACGATCCAGACCGCCGTGCTGATCGAGACGCTGACTGCGCTCGGTGCCGAAGTGCGCTGGGCGTCGTGCAACATCTTCTCGACCCAGGACCATGCCGCCGCCGCGATCGCCGCGACCGGCGTTCCCGTCTTCGCCGTCAAGGGCGAGACACTCGAAGAATATTGGGACTATGTCGTCAAGATCTTCGACTGGGGCCAGGACCAGACCTGCAACATGATCCTCGACGACGGCGGCGACGCCACGATGTTCGCTCTTTGGGGCGCGCGTGTCGAAGCGGGCGAGGAACTGTTCACTCCGACCAACGAGGAAGAGGAAATCTTCGCGGCGACGCTGAAGCGTTTCCTGGCCGAGCGTCCGGGCTACCTCACCAAGACCGTCCAGACGATCAAGGGCGTGTCGGAAGAGACCACCACCGGCGTTCACCGCCTCTATGAGTTGTCCAAGCAGGGCAAGCTCCCGTTCCCGGCGATCAACGTCAACGACTCGGTCACCAAGTCGAAGTTCGACAATCTCTACGGTTGCAAGGAGAGCCTGGTCGATGCGATCCGCCGCGCCACCGACGTGATGCTCGCCGGCAAGGTCGCGGTGGTCGCCGGCTTCGGCGACGTCGGCAAGGGCTCGGCCGCTTCGCTGCGCAACGGCGGCGCCCGCGTGCTCGTCACCGAAATCGACCCGATCTGCGCGCTGCAGGCGGCGATGGAGGGCTATGAGGTCGTGACGATGGAAGAGGCGACCCAGCGCGCCGACATCTTCGTCACCGCCACCGGCAATGCCGACGTCATCACCGTCGATCACATGCGCGCGATGAAGAACATGGCGATCGTCTGCAACATCGGCCACTTCGACAGCGAGATCCAGATCAACGCGCTGGCCAATTACAAGTGGACCGAGATCAAGCCGCAGGTCGACGAAGTCGAGTTCCCGGACGGCAAGAAGATCATCGTCCTCTCCAAGGGCCGCCTCGTCAATCTCGGCAACGCCACCGGCCACCCGAGCTTCGTGATGTCCTCGTCCTTTACCAACCAGGTGCTCGCCCAGATCGAGCTGTGGACCGGTTCGGACAAGTATAAGAACGACGTCTACGTCCTGCCCAAGCACCTCGACGAGAAGGTTGCCGCGCTCCACCTCGACAAGCTCGGCGTCAAGCTGACCAAGCTGACGGAGAAGCAGGCCGCCTATATCGGCGTATCGACCGAAGGCCCGTTCAAGCCGGACCATTACCGCTACTAAGCGGGGCGGAAGCCAACACGAAGCCCTCGGCATGAGCCGGGGGCTTTTTGTCATGCTCAGCGGACAGGCACCGCGGGATAGAAATCCAGCACCGGCCCGAGGGCATCCTTGAGCGGGCCGAGCCACGCCTCGAACGCGCGCCATCGGTCGAGGCCGTCGCGATTGATCGGGCGGCGCACCTGCTCCGCGCTCGGCGTCCTGACCGCGCGGTCATTCTCGTAGAAGCGCAGACATGCCGGTTCGAACGGCAAATCGAGAAACGCGAGGAGGCGACGGACTTCGCCTTCGGTGTCGCCGACCATGTTCTCGTGGAAAACGCGATGGATGCGGCCGGGCAGCACGGTGTCGAAATGGGCAAGCGCGTCCACATAGTCACTGTAATAATGACCGAGATCGGCGAGCGAATAAGTAAATCCCTGGCCCCGCGCGAAATGCTGTTTGAAGTTGGAAAAGCAGCAGGCGAGGGGGTGACGCCGGGCATCTATAAACCGGGCGTTGGGTAGGATCAGGTGGATGAAGCCGATATAGACCCAGTTGTTGGGAAGCTTGTCGACGAAAAACGGCCGATCCGTCTTTCGGTGAAGACGGGCACGCTCGAGATACTCGGCGCCCAAGGCCTTCAATTCGTCCGGGCCGAGGTGGGCGAGGAAATCCGGGAACGCCTGACCATGGCGCGCCGCTTCCAGGCCGCGGCTCAATGCCGGGATATGGGGAAGCTCGGAGGTGCCCTCGATTCGTGAGTGGCTCGACAGAATCTGCTCGATCAGGGTCGAACCGGCGCGTGGCATGCCGACGATGAATATCGGATCCGGCGCGGCGCAACCCTGACCCGCGCGCGCTTCGAAAAACTCGCGGGTGAAGACATTGATCGAGCGATGCACGAAAGCCGTGGTCTCGGCGGCATCGTAGTCAAGCATCGTCCGACGGATGTCGTTACCCTTGGCATAATGGCGAAAGGATTTCTCGAACTCGCCCCAGTCCTCATAGGCCTTGCCGAGTGCGAAATGGATGTGGAACCGGCTGTCATCGTCCAACTTCGTTCGATCCAGCACATCCAGCATCGTGGCAATGTCCTTTCCGGACAGCTCCGCGGTCTTAAGGTTGGCGAGGCTCCACCAGACTTCCCCGAAAGCCGAATCCAGGGTCAGCGCTTGACGATAGGCGGCGATGCTCTCGGCATGCCGTCCCACCGTGTTGAGCACATGCCCGTACGTCATCCAGATGCCCGGCTTGCCCGGCGAACGCTCCAACAGTTGCTCGTAAAGGGCAATCGCCTCGTCATAATCGCCGATCCGGCCCAGCGTGGCCGCCTTCGAACCTTGCGCCCTGGCATTGGCGGGATCTGCGCTGAGCAAATCGTCGAGTACATCGAGGGATTCCGCGAGCCGGTTCTGCGCGAACAGCACGCGGGACAACGCCAGTCGGGCCGAAGCGAAAGCGGGAGCCAGGGCAAGGGCCTGTCGAAGCAGAGCTTCTGCTCCCGGAAATGCCCCGACACGGATCCCGATCTCCGCCAGCATCCGGATCGCGGCCGCGTCGTCCGGGACCCTCTCGAGATAGGGCCGCAGGAGATGCTCGGCGGCGCTGAGACGGTTCTCCGAAAGAGCCAGGGCGGCATCGACCAGAACGGGGTTGTGCGACGAGGAGCTGATCGCGTCGAGTTCGGCCTGCTCTGCCTCCCGGTGGCGGTCCATTTTACGCAACGCGGCGCCCAGCAGCCGTAGGGCGTCGCCCTGCACCGGATTCACATCAAGGATTTCGCGCGCCTGGACCACTGCCGCCGCCGGGTCGCTCTCGACAAGACGCCGCCCGTTGGCGAGCGCGAACGCCAGATCGCCGGTACCGCTAAACTCCGCTCGTGCCATCGCTGTCAGTCGCTCGCCCTTCGCTCCGGACGCGTGCGCCCGTCGTTCAATGCAGTGCAAACAAAAAAGGCCGGGGTGTAAACCCCGACCCGTTTTGCTCCCGCGGTGGCCTTAGAATTTGGCCACGGCGCCCGCGTAGAAGAAACGGCCGCGGTTGGTATAGATACCGCTGCCGCCGCCGGCGCCGGTGAGACCGAGCGGTGGATTGCGATTGCCGATATTGTCGACGCCAATGTAGAAATTGAGGCGATTGGTGGCGTCAATGCTCAGGCGCGCGTCGTGGTAGAAGACGTCAGGATAGAAGCGCCGGTCGGCATAATCGGCATTCTCGGGCGGACGCCCCTGGACGCTGAAGAAGTCTTCATATTCGTTGAGAACCATCTTGCCGATGTAGCGCATCTGGTAGCCGATAGTGAAAGGACCGGTCTTGAGATCGACGTCCCAGTTGAACGCATCCCGCGGATCGCCGAGCTCATACAGCGCGCGGTCCGCCCGGCCCGGATCGGTCGGATCGGTGAACGCGTCGTTTTGGAACACCCGGGTGTAATTCAGGCGTGTGCTGAAGTTGCCAATACCGCTGAACGTGTGGCGGTAGCTCGCCTCCACGTCGAGACCGCGCACCTTGAGCTTGGCAAAGTTCAACGGCACCACCTGCAGGCTGTTCTCCAGGATCTGGAACTCGACCTCGCCGCGGGGGCCGCCGCCCGGCCCTGCACGCTCGAACAGGGCGCAGAACTGGTTCTCGAGGCTCGCCGCATCGTAACAGGTGTCGAGAATGGTCTGCGCCGCCACCGACTGGATCACGTCGTTGACGGTGATGTCGTAATAATCGACCGAGAGCGCGAAGCCGGGCAGGAAGCGAGGCTGAATGACGCCGCCGATCGTGTAGGAGTCGGATGTCTCCTCCTTCAGATCCGGATTGCCGCCGGACAGGAACCCGAGCGAGGAATCATAGACGAAGTCATAATCGGCCGGCCGGCCGGCCGCGGCGCAGTTCGCGGCGCGGTTTTCCGAGCCTGTCGCGAGGTTCCGATCCGAGCAGGGGTCGTCCACCAGCGAGAAATTCTGGGAGAGCGGGAAGGACGAGTCGGTGAGGTTCGGCGCCCGGACCGCCCGCGAATAATTGGCGCGGAAGCGGATATCGCGCACTGGCGCCCAATCGACGCCCGCATTGTATGCGAAAGTCGTGCCGGTGCTGCCCTTATAATCGGATACGCGGCCCGCGGCGCTGACGGTCAGCTCATTGAAGAACGGCATGTCCTTCAGCAGCGGAATGCGGATTTCGCCGAACGCTTCCTTCACTTCGAACGCGTCCGGATCGAAGGTCGAGATGGCGTTGTAGAAGCTCAGGCCCGACTGGGTGAATTCGTCCTGGTCGTAGAACACGTTCTCGCGGCGATATTCGGCGCCGAGCGCGAAGCCGACCGGTCCGCCGGGCAGCTCGAACAGCTGGCTGAGGTCGCCCGACATAAAGGCATTGAGAACGAACTGCGTAATGCGTCCGCGCGCTTCCGAGTCGACGAGCAAATATCGGCGGGCTTCCGGCGTGATGTTGCCGGCGCCGAACAAGTTGACCGGCACGCAGGTCGCGACGTCGTTGGCCAGCTGAGCCTGGGCAAAGGCGTTGTCGACTGCGCCCTCATAAATGAGGCGGGCGGCGGGATCGATCTGTGCGCGGCAGACGATATTCCCGGTTCCCGGATCACGTACCGCGTCGGTAGCGAGCAGATACCGCTGAAGATTGACGTTGCCGTTGATTGCTGTGTTCTCGGTGAAGCGGCCGTAATTGGCCGACACTTCGTACGACCAGTCGTCGTTGAAGTCGCCGCGGACGCCCGCCACGATGCGATAGGTCTGGCGCCTGGCCTTTTCCTCGCGATTGCCTAACTCCACGACATTGCGCAGGATCGAGAAGCCGAATTCCTCGGCGTCCGTGACGCCGTTTCCGCCCGTATATTCGCCGGCGTCGCGGACGCTGTTGCCATTATAATCGGTGTAATAATCGCCATAATAACCCTCGATGATGTCGCGGGCTTGGTCAGTAAGATAGGGATTGCTGCGCGACCGGAATACTTCGCGCGGCGAGCCGGTGGCGCCGGTGAAATAGGGGCCGCTTGCGTTGCCGAGCGAGTCGGTGCGCGTATATTTGGCCTCGACGAACGGCTCGAAGGCGTCGCTGACGTTGAAATGGGCGATCAGGTTCGCGCTGTAGCGGTCGAGCTTAGGCGACAGGCCCAGTTGTGTGCCGCTGCGGAAATTGTCGCCATTGCCGCCGATGAAGCTGCCAAAGGGGCCGCGTCCGACGCGCTGGCCCGTCTGCTGGACGAGCGTGCCGTCAGGCTGGAAAATATAGGGAACGAGGAAGGTCTGGCCCGGTACGGACGTGGTGTCGCAGCACGAGAAGACCGTGCCGGAATCGGTATATGTCGCGCTGCGTATGTCATTGAAGAAGAGGCGGTCGGGCGTGCCGTCGCTGCCGTTGGGACTGCCGGCGGCATCCGCGTCGACGATTACGAAGTTCGAGTTGATGCGAAGATTGGGACGGCCGGAGGCATAGAAATCCTCCTGATGCGCATATTCCACGTTGAGGGCAATATTGCCGCGACCATCGGCGAAATTGGTGCCGCCGAGCGCGCTGACATAGTAGCTGCCGGCGTCGCCATATTTGCTGACGCCGCCCTGGCCGCGGACCTGCAGTCCCTCATAATCCTTCTTGAGGATGAAATTGACGACGCCGGCGATGGCGTCGGACCCGTAAATCGCCGAATTGCCGCCGGTGACCACGTCGACCCGCTCGATGAGGTCGGTCGGGATCGTGTTCACGTCGGTCGAGGCAGTGTTATTGAGGATGTCGCTGGGCACATGGCGGCGGCCGTTCTGCAGCACCAGGGTGCGCACCGTGCCCAGACCGCGCAGATCGAGCAGGTTAAGGCCGGCGGTGCCGAGGAAACGGCTCGAGTTCGACTGGCTGAACGTACTGCGCAGGGCCGGCAGTTCGTTCAGAACGTCGCCGACCGATGTCTGACCGGTCTCGAAAAATTCTTCGCCTCCGATCGAAGTGATAGGAATCGTCGATTCCAGATTGGGGCGGCGGATGCGCGAGCCGGTCACGATGATCGACTGGTCGTCCGTAGCCGCTTCACCCGACTCGATCTCGGGCTCGCTCCGCAATGTCTGCGACGGATCCTGTTCGGTCGCGACCTCCTGCGCGAGCAAGGGTGAGGAGACGGAAAGCGCCACGCCGGCAAAGGCGAGGGAGCGTAGGGCGCTCGATCCGAGCAAGCCGAGTTTGGTCATCATGGTCCCCTTTGAATGGCCGCGACGCGAGTCGAGGCAAACGGTGTGGCGCCGAAAAGTGGTCAAATTCAATAAGCAAGGTGAAAACCCCAACTAAAGTTTAGCGGTGTTACTGACCTGCAACAGTAAAGGTTAAGTCGGTTCGCAATCCCGCAACGGGCTTGTCCTGACGGCGGGGAGGCTTCGCGAGAAGGACGTGGCCGCAGTCGTGTCGGCGATTGCTCCTCAATTGGCGCACATTGCGAGCGCTCGTCACGGTATCCAGTCCGCACGGTCTGCGTCACGGCGCCGGGCTATCGTCCAGGCTCCCTCACATGCCTGCACGTCGCCGCCGCGGAGGCTTCCGCTTGTCCGTGGCTGTCGCTAGACACGCTGCATGCATCTCTTCCGCCTCTTCTGCTCCCCTTCGCGTTGAGCCCGGCGGCATGATCGCGCTTTCCCGCACGTCACTGGCGTTGATCGCTCTGTTTTGCGGGCTGTGGCTGGCGCTCGCCTTATGGGCGACTTTGCGCGGGCTGGTGCGCAGCGGTGCGGCGTCGGCGCGGACCGGTTCCGCCGATCGCGGCGAAGCGCTGCTGGCCGCGAGCCCGGCCATTCCCGTGGTCGTGTTCCCGGATGGACGCCTCGACGCCTCCCACCGCGTGGCCGGCCTGATCGGCCTGACCGCGACACCGGGGCGGCTTGCCGACCTGGCCGCAGCCGACGCCGGCCTGACCGCCGAGGATGCGGCGGTGCTGGCCGACCGGGTGGAACAGTCCTCGGCTTCGGGCGCGGCCTTCACCTTGCCGGTGCGGCCGCAGGGCTCGTCGCGCGTCCTGTTGGTCCGCGGGGCGCCCGCGCCCGCGCCCTATCCGGTCGGAAGCGTGCTCTTGTGGTTCTTCGATGCCACCGACAGCGAGGAGCAGATGGCGGGTCTGCGCAGCGAGGTGGCGCGGCTGACCACGGCGCTCGACGCCATTTCGGCCTTGCTCGAAGCGGCGCCGTTCCCGATGTGGCATCGCGGCCCGAACCTCCATCTCGCCATGGTCAACCGCGCTTATGTCGAGGCGGTGGAGGCCGACGATTCGATGGCGGTGATCAAGTCCGGAATCGAACTGGTCGACGAGAGCGACGGCAAGAGCCAGATCGCCCATGCGGCAGCGGTGCGCGAAAGCGGCGAGCCGAGCGCCCGCACCGTCCCCGCCACCATCGCCGGCGAGCGACGGATGATGCGTGTCGTCGAAGTCCCGCTCGGCGCGACCGGCGTGGCCGGCTACGCGATCGACGTCGAGGATCGGGAGCAGGCGCGCGCCGACCTCGCCCGCTTCGTTCGCGCCCAGCGCGACATGCTCGACCGACTGTCGGCCGGGGTCGCCCAGTTCGGCCGGGACCGCAGCCTGACCTTCTCCAACCAGCCTTTCTGCCGCTTGTTCTCGCTGCCCGCCGATTTCCTCGCCGATCGCCCCGAATTCGATCGCGTGCTCGATGCGATGCGCGAGAGCGGCAACCTGCCCGAAGTGCGCGACTTCCCGGATTGGAAGGAGACCCGGCGGGGCTGGTTCACGGCGGGGCTTGCGGCCGACGAGGAAGATTGGCTGCTGCCGGGCGGCAAGCATCTTCGCGTGGTGGCGCAGCCGCTGCCGGACGGCGGCCTGCTCGTCATCTTCGAGGATCGCACCGAGCAGATCCAGCTCGCCAGCGCGCGCGACACCCTGCTGCGCGTCCGCTCGGCCACGTTCGACAATCTGTTCGAGGCGGTCGGCGTGTTCGCCTCAGACGGCCGCCTCCACCTGTGGAACAACCGCTTCCGCGAGATCTGGGAATATGAAGAGGAGCAGCTCGCCGCCCATCCGCGCGTCGACGCGATGACGCCGCACCTCGCGCGCAAGCTCAAGAACCCCAATCATGCCGGGCTGGTGCGCGAGCTGGTGCGCAGCGCGACCGTCGAGCGCAAGCAGAGGAGTGGCCGCGTCTCGCTCACCGACGGGCGCGATTTCGAATTCGCGGCGGTGCCGCTGCCGGACGGCAACGCGCTCTTCACCATGCTCGACATCACCGACAGCCGGATGATCGAAGCGGCGCTGCGCGAGCGCAACGAGGCGTTGGAAGAGGCCGACCGGCTCAAGACCGCGTTCGTCTCCAACATGAGCTACGAGCTGCGGACGCCGCTCACCTCGATCTCGGGCTTCGCCGAGATGCTCGCGAACGGATATGCAGGCGATCTCGCGCCGACCGCCACCGAATATGTGTTCGCGATCATCGAGTCGGTCGGCCGCCTCAGCGCCCTGATCGACAATGTTCTGGACCTTACCCAGAGCGACACCGGCAGCCTGCTGCTCGCCGAGGACGAGGTCGATCTCTACGCCTTGTGCGCCGAAGCGGCCGACCAGGCCAAGGCGGCGGCCGACAAGAAGGGCATTGCCTTCACTGTCGAGATCGAACCGTCGGTCGGCACGCTTACCGGCGATCCGCGGCGGCTCCGCCAGGCGCTCGACAACATATTGACCAACGCCGTCGCCTATACGGCGCCGGGCGGGCGCGTCCTGCTGCACGCCGCGGGCGATGCGGTCGAGGCCGAAGTGATCGTGTCCGACAATGGCCGCGGCATCGCCCACGCCGCCCAGGCGCGCGTGTTCGACCGTTTCCACCGCACGACCGCGCCGCGCACCGGCGAGGAGGCGGCGCTCGGCCTCGGTCTGCCGCTCACCAAGCAGTTCGTCGAGGCGCATGGCGGAACGGTGGAGCTCCAGTCGGAAGAGGGGAAGGGCACGACCGTCACGCTGCACCTTCCGCGCGCCGGTTGATGCGACTCGAGGGGCCTGCGGCGACCGAGGCGCTCGGCGAGCGTCTGGCGGGGATGCTCCGCGTCGGCGACGTGATCGCCTTGTTCGGCGACCTCGGGGCGGGCAAGACCACGCTCAGCCGCGGTGTGCTGCACGGCCTCGGTCTCAAGGGCGATGTCGCCAGCCCAACCTTCCCGATCGTCCAGACCTACGATCCGCCCGACCTGCGCATCCCGCTCTGGCACGTCGATCTCTACCGGATCGAGCATGAAGCGGAACTCGAGGAGCTGGCGCTCGACGAGGCGCGCCATTACGCCGCCTTGCTGATCGAATGGCCGGAGCGGCTCGGCGCGTCGCTGTGGCAGGACAGCCTGCAACTGCATCTTGCTTTCGGCGACAAGGGCGACCGTGCCTTGACAGCCAAGGTCCCGCCCGCTTGGGAGAATCGATGGCCTCCCCGATGATTCCGCCCGCCGCTGCGCCCGCTTTCCTTGCCGCCCACGGCTGGGAGGGAGCCGAAATTCGTCCGCTCGCCGGCGATGCCAGCTTCCGCCGTTATTTCCGAGTGGTCGACGGCGAGCGCCGCGCAGTGCTGATGGACGCGCCGCCGCCGCACGAGGATCCGCGCCCGTTCATCGCCGCGGCGGAATGGCTCGTCCAGGCTGGTCTCTCCGCGCCTCGCGTCCTTGCCCGGGACCTGGAACAGGGCCTGTTGCTGATCGACGATTTCGGCGACCGGAGGTTGCGCGAAACCCTCGACGTCACGCCGGAACGGGAGACCGAGCTCTATACGCTTGCCGTCGACCTTCTCGTCCACCTTCACCGCCAGCCCTGCATGCCGGGGTTGCTGCCCCACGGTATCGATCGATGGATGGAGGAGTTGAAGCTCTTCCCGGAATGGTATTGCCCTGCGCTCGACCTCGAAGTCGATGTCGCGGGCTACGAGCACGCCTGGCAGGAGGTGCTCACGGCGGTGTCGGACGACGGCCTCGGGCCCGTAACGGTGCTCCGGGATTTCCACGCCGAGAATATCATGCTGGTCGATAACCATCAGGACATACGGCATTTCGGCCTGCTCGATTTCCAGGACGCCGTGGCCGGGCACCCGGCCTACGACCTGGCGTCGGTGCTGGAAGACGCGCGGCGCGACGTGACGCCTGCGGTCGAACGGGCGATGCTCGACCGTTATCGGCAGTCCACGGCGTGCGGCCCAGCCTTCGAAAACGCGTATTGGACGCTCGCCGCACAGCGCAACACCCGGATCCTCGGCGTGTTCACGCGTCTCTGGAAGCGTGACGGCAAGCCCCATTATACCAGCTTCCAGCCGCGCATGTGGGGCCTCCTGGAACGGGACCTCGCCCATCCGGCGCTGGCTCCGGTCAAAGACTGGTTCGACCGCAATGTCCCCGAGGCGAAGCGGGCCGCCGCCTGGACCGAAGGCGAGACGGCGTGACGGCATTCAAGCGCCCGCTGGCGCTGCGTCCCGATCCCGCCGCCCAGGTCCCGACCACCGCGATGGTGATGGCCGCCGGCATCGGCAAGCGGATGCGCCCGCTCACCGCGACGCGGCCCAAGCCGCTGATCGAAGTCGCCGGCAGGACTTTGCTCGACCATACGCTCGACCATCTGCGCGCCGCCGGCGTCAAGAAGGCGGTCGTCAACGTTCATTATCTGCCCGACGCGCTCGAGGCGCATTTGCGCAACCGGGTGACCGGGATCGAGATCGCCATCTCCGATGAGCGCGCACAACTGCTCGAGACCGGAGGTGGGCTGGTGAAGGCGCTGCCGCTGATCGACGCCGACCCCTTTCTGGCGGTGAATGCCGACAATTATTGGGTCGACGGGCCGGTGGATTCGCTGCGGCTGCTGGCGTCGGCCTGGGACGATGCCCGGATGGACGCTCTGCTCCTGCTCGTCCCGTTCGCCCGGGCAAATTGCCATCCCGGGCAGGGCGACTTCCACATGAGCGCGACCGGGGAGCTTCGCCGCAAGAAAAGGGGCACCGTCGCGCCTTTCGTTTATACCGGCATCCAGATCGTCTCGAAGCGGCTGTTTGCGGGCGAGATGCCGGAAGGCCCTTTCTCGACGAACCTGCTCTGGAACCGGGCGATGGAAGCGGGGCGATGCTTCGGGACCGTTCATCAGGGACTTTGGTTCGACGTCGGCGCGCCCGCGAACATCGCCAAGACCGAAGCGGCGCTCGGCCGTCGCTAGACGGCGCCGGTCGCCGGCTCTCGACAGGCGAAGTGCACGGGGCCTAAGCAGCCATATGCAAAGGTTGTTGCTTGCGGCGCTGCCGCTCCTCGTCGCTCTCCCCGGGACTGTCCGCGCCGACCCGGTCACGCCCGACCAGTTGCTCCGCCATATCGAGGTGCTCGCGAGCGACGCCTATGAAGGCCGCAAGCCGGGCACGCCTGGCGAAGCCAAGACTTTGCTCTACATTGCGACCCAATTGCGCGCGCTTGGGCTCGAGCCGGCTGCGGGCGGCGGCAATTGGTATCAGTCGGTGCCGCTGGTCGAACGCGCGCCGTTCGCACATCGCGCGCTTTGGAACGCCGCCGGCGTCCCGATCGCGCTCGACCAGGAGGATCTCGTGTTGGTCGGCCGCGGGCCTCGGGAGGCGCTGCTGGACGCGCCGGTGCACTTCATCGGCTACGGTCTCCCCGCGCAGACGGCTGGTATCGACCTGCGCGGCGGCATCGCCTTGCTGCTCCGGGCTCAGCCGCCAGCGCCGGATGCGCCGAGCTACGAGGAGCGGTCGAGGGCGCTGGTCGAGGCGGGCGCGGCCGCGGTGATCGCGGTCTATGCGGACGACGTTCCCTGGTCCGCAGTCACCGACCAGTTCGCGCATGGCGGCACGCGACTGCAAAGCGAGACCGTGCCCGGCGTCTTCGGTGCGATGCCGGCGGCGGCGGCGCAGCGCATCGTCGAGGCCTCGGGCCGGTCCTTTGACCCCGCCCGCGCCGAGGCGTCGGTGGCGCGCGCGTCGGTCGAAGTTTCGTCGCGGGTGCGCGCCTACGATTCCCACAATCTGGTCGCACGGCTGGCCGGGTCGGGCACGTCGCGCGAGAGTGTGCTGATCCTTGCCCACTGGGACCATCTCGGCCTGTGCCGCCCAGCCGGCGCCCCGGACCGAATCTGCAACGGCGCGGTCGACAATGCGAGCGGAATCGCCATGCTGATTGAGGCGGCGCGCGGCCTCGCCCGTGACCGCCCGAAGCGCGACATCCTCTTCCTGGCGACGACGGCCGAGGAGATGGGCCTGCTCGGCGCGTCCTATTTCGCGGCGCAACCGACGGTGCCGCTCGGTTCGATCGTCGCCGCCGTCAATCTCGACACTGTCGCCATCGCCCCCAAAGGCGAGCCGGTGGCCGTCATCGGCCGGGGCAACGCGAGGCTCGACGCGGCCATCGCCAAGAGCGTCGAGAATGCCGGGCGTCGCCTCGATACCGACGGCGAGGCCGACATCATGGTCCAGCGCCAGGACGGATGGGCCCTGGCGAAGCAGGGGGTTCCCGCCGTGATGGTCGGCGGCTCCTTTTCAGACATGGGCCGGCTCACGGACTTCCTGCGCGGGCCCTATCACGCGCCCGACGACGATCTCGGCCGCGCGATCGTCCTCGACGGCGCCGCCGAGGACACCGATCTGCTGATCGGCCTCGCGCGCCGCCTCGGCGATCCCAAACGGTACAAACCCTCACGGCGCTAGCGCTTTGGCCGTTCGGCTCTTATGTAGCGGCACCGAATCCCGACCAAAGAGTAGAGAAATATGGAAATCAGCCTGGGGCTCACCTTCGACGACGTGCTCCTCCGGCCTGCCGAGTCGAGCGTGTTGCCGAGCCAGGCCGATACGCGGACCCAGGTCACGAGGGAAATCGGCCTCAACATTCCGATCCTCTCCTCGGCCATGGACACGGTCACCGAAGCCGACATGGCGATCGTCATGGCGCAACTCGGCGGTCTGGGCGTTCTCCACCGCAATCTCGAGATCGACGAACAGGCTGCGGCCGTCCGCGCCGTGAAGCGCTACGAGAGCGGCATGGTCGTCAATCCGATCACCATGGCCCGCAACCAGACGCTCGCCGATGCGCTCGAGCTGATGGCGCGCCACCGCATTTCGGGCATCCCCATCACCGATGAGGGCGGCAAGCTGGTCGGCATCCTCACCAACCGTGACGTTCGCTTCGCCGAGAACCCGAAGCAGCCGGTCTCCGAGCTGATGACCAGCGAGAATCTCGTCACCGTCGGCCCCGGCGTCACCCAGGAAGAGGCGCGCCGCCAGCTCCACCAGCGCCGCATCGAGAAGCTGCTGGTCGTCGACGAGGCGCAGCGCGTGATCGGCCTGATCACCGTCAAGGACATCGAGAAGGCGGTCAACTACCCCTCGGCCACCAAGGATGCTTCGGGGCGCCTGCGCGTCGCTGCCGCGACCACGGTCGGCGACAAGGGCTTCGACCGCAGCCAGGCGCTGATCGACGCCGAATGCGACCTCATCGTCATCGATACCGCGCACGGCCACAACAAGGACGTCGCGATCGCGGTCGAGCGCATCAAGAAGATCAGCAATTCCGTCCAGGTGGTCGCCGGCAACGTCGCCACCGCCGAAGCCACCAAGGCGCTGATCGGCGCCGGCGCCGACGGCGTGAAGGTCGGCATCGGCCCGGGCTCGATCTGCACGACGCGCGTCGTCGCCGGCGTCGGCGTGCCCCAGCTCACCGCGATCATGGAGGCGGCGGGCGAGGCGGCGAAATCGGGCACCCCGATCATTGCCGACGGCGGCCTGCGCACCAGCGGGGACCTCGCCAAGGCGCTTGCCGCGGGCGCGTCCACCGTCATGGTCGGTTCGTTGCTTGCGGGTACCGAGGAAGCGCCGGGCGAGACTTTCCTCTACCAGGGCCGCTCGTACAAATCCTATCGTGGCATGGGCTCGGTCGGCGCGATGGCGCGCGGCTCGGCCGACCGCTATTTCCAGCAGGATATCAAGGACCAGATGAAGCTCGTGCCCGAGGGCATCGAGGGTCAGGTCCCCTATAAGGGCCATGCCAAGGACGTGATCCATCAGCTGGTCGGCGGCGTGAAGGCGGCGATGGGCTATACCGGTGCGGCCACCATTCCCGAGCTGCAGAAGCGCGCCCATTTCGTCCGCATCACCAATGCGGGCTTGCGCGAAAGCCATGTCCACGACGTGGCGATCACCCGCGAGGCGCCCAATTATCCCACGCGCGGGTGACTCCGGCCGCACGCGTCCAGGCGGCGATCGAGCTGCTCGACGAAATCATCGCTGCCGCGCGTGAAGCCGGAGCGGCGGCCGACACGGTCGTCGCCCGCTATTTCAAGACACGACGTTATGCCGGGTCCAAGGACCGGCGGGCCGTGCGCGACCTCGTCTATCGCGCGATCCGGAGGGCAGGGGAGCGCCCCGAGTCCGGGCGCGCCGCGATGCTGGGGCTTGCGGCGGACGATCTCGACCTGCGCGCCCTGTTCGACGGCTCGGCGCACGGACCCGCGCCTATCGAGAACGGCGAGGCTGCTGCGCCGGCCTCGGCCGCGCCGCTCTGGCTGGCGGGCCGCTTCGATCCGCTCGTGGACGAACGGGAGCTTGCGGCCCTGCTCGGGCGCGCGCCGCTCGATGTGCGCGTCAACCGCCTCAAGGGCAATGTCGAAGAGGCGCAGCGCGTCCTGCCTGACGCCACCCCGACCCCATTGTCGCCAATCGGCCTGCGGCTTTCCGAGGGCACTGCAGTCGAGGAGACAGCCGCCTGGAAAGCCGGCCTTGTCGAAATACAAGACGAAGGCAGCCAGCTGCTGTCGCTGGCTTGCGCGGCGACACCGGGCCTGACGGTTGTCGATCTATGCGCGGGGGCGGGCGGCAAGACGCTCGCGCTCGCCGCGGAAATGGCTGACCGGGGCCGGATCGCCGCCGCGGACACCGATCGCGCCCGGCTGTCGCGGATGGCGCCGCGGCTGGAGCGCGCCGGCGTCACCATCGTGGAGCCCTTCCTGCTCAACCCGGGGCGCGAATCCGAAGCCTTGGCGGCGTTGCGGGGTCAAGCGGATATCGTCCTCGTCGATGCGCCCTGCTCGGGCACCGGCACATGGCGTCGCAATCCCGAAACGCGGTGGCGCTTGACTCCGGACCGGCTCGATCGGCTTGTGAAGCTCCAAGCGCATCTGATTGACGTCGCTGCGGAACTGGTGCGCCCGGGCGGGCATTTGGTCTATGCCGTTTGCTCGTTGCTGGCGGAAGAGGGACGCGGCCAGGCGGAAGCCTTCCTTGCTCGCCGTTCAGGCTTCGTTTCTCAAAAGGTCGGCATCGAGGGTGGACGCAGCGCGGGCGCAGGCCATCTGCTCACGCCCACAAGCGACGGTACCGACGGCTTTTTCGTCGCGCGGTGGCAGGCCCCATGCTAGATTGCCGCTCGACAGATCATGGAGACTTTGATGCGCCTCACGCCCATTGCCCTTTCGGTGGCCATCGCGCTGGCGACTATGGCGAGCGCAGGGCACAGCCAGCGCCCTGACGACCAGATCGACGCGCGCTCCGTGGCCTTGCTTCAGCAGGGCCAGGCGCAGACCGCGTCCGGCCAATATGACGCCGCGATCGACTCGCTCGAAAGCGCGCTCGCCGTCGATCCGCGCAACCGCGGTGCCTATGTCGCCCTGGCGCGGGTGGCGCAGGCGCAGAAGCTGCCGGGCAAGGCGATCAAGCTCTATGGCGAGGCGCTGGTGGTCGAGCCCAACGATGTCACGGCGCTTGCCGGTCAGGGCGAGGCCTTGGTGCAGCGCGGCGCGGTCGAGCGCGCCAAGCGCAACCTCGAGAAGATAAAGACGGTCTGCAAGAACCCGTGCCCGCAAGCCACGACTTTGGCAGCCGTGATCGCCAAGGGTCCGCCGGCCGAGGCCATCGCCGCGCGCACGCAGGAAACCCCGCCCGCGCCGGCGAAGAATTAAGCGTCCATCGTCCGGGCGATCGCGACGAATTCCTCTACAGCGAGCGTTTCGGCGCGGCGCTGCGGATCGATGCCGAGCGTTTCCACCGCGTCAAGTGCGCCGGGGAGGCCTTTGAGGCTCTGCCGCAGCATCTTGCGGCGCTGCCCGAACGCAGCCGCCGTCACTTTCTCGATTGTTGCGGCGCGCACGCCTTCCGGCGCCGTGCGCGGGACGATGTGGACGACAGCCGACATAACCTTGGGCGGCGGGACGAAGGCCGAGCGGTGGACCTTCATCGCCAGCTTCGCCGTGCTGCGCCACTGGGCGAGCACCGCCAGGCGCCCGTAAGCCGATCCGCCCGGTTTCGCCGCGATCCGCTCGGCCACTTCCTGTTGGAACATCAGGGTGAGCGAGCGCCAGAAGGGCGGCCATTCCTCGCCGCCGAGCCAGCGCACCAGCAAGGCGGTGCCGACGTTGTAAGGCAGGTTCGCGACGATATGGGCGCCGGCGCCAACGGTCGCCGCCTCGTCGATGGCGAGCGCATCACCCTCGATCACGCGCAGTCGTCCGTCCGACGCCTCGTTCAATTCGGCAAGCGCGGGCAGGCAGCGCCGGTCGCGCTCGACTGCCGTCACCTCCGCGCCGGCGCCGAGCAAGGCTCGGGTGAGGCCGCCGGGCCCGGGACCGACCTCATAGACACGCGCGCCTGCCAGATTGCCTGGGACGCGCGCGATGCGATCGAGCAATTGCCCGTCGAGCAGGAAATTCTGGCCGAGCGCCTTGGACGCGCTGAGGCCGTGGCGCGCGATCACCTCGCGCAGCGGGGGCAGGGGCTTCACGCCTGGCCGATGCGCTGAGCGGAGACGAACGCCGTCTTGAGCGCCGCGATCATCGCCCCGGGCCTCGCCACATCGCGCCCTGCGATAGCGAAGGCGGTGCCGTGATCGGGCGAAGTCCGCACGATCGGCAGGCCGAGCGTCATGTTGACGCCCTCGTCGAAATGGAGCGTCTTCAATGGCACCAGCGCCTGGTCGTGATACATGCAGAGCGCCACGTCGTAGCCGGCCCGCGCTTGCGGGTGGAACATCGTGTCCGCTGCCAGCGGGCCGCTGACGTCGAAGCCTTCCTCGCGCAGCCGTTCGATCGCGGGGATGATCACGTCGATCTCCTCGCGGCCCAGCGCGCCGTCCTCGCCGGCATGCGGATTCAGCCCGGCGACGGCGAGGCGCGGCTGATCGATCCCGAACTGGCGCTGGAGCCCACGCGCCGTCGCACGGCCCTTGGCGACGATGCGGTCGATCGTGAGCGCCTCGGGCACATCCCTATAGGGTATGTGCACCGTGACGGGGACCGTCTTGAGCGACGGCCCGACCAGCATCATCGCGACCAGCTCGCTCGAAACGCCGCAGCGCTCGGCCACGAACTCGGTTTGGCCGGCATGGGAGAAGCCGATCGCATAAAGCTGCACCTTCGATACTGGTCCGGTGACCAGTCCGGAGGCGGCGCCCGAGCGGGTCAGACCGACCGCCAACTCGAGCGCATCGAGGGCGCTGCGCGCGCCTTCGAGCTCGGGCGCGCCCGGCCGGATGGCAGCGCCGCTACCGCCGACGCGGATAACGGGCAGCGCCTCGCCAAAACACGCGCGCGCTTCTTCAGGGCTGGCAATGGCTTCGACCGGGCCGCTCCAGACGGCGCGGATCGCCTCGCAATCGCCGACGGCAAAGAAGGGCGGCACCCCCGCCGCGTG
>JAFAEZ010000030.1 GCA_023423775.1 Pseudomonadota bacterium | reverse complement strand
ATCGGCTCCTTCTACGATTATGAAGGGCTCGACGACCTGATCGCCGCGATGCCGCTTCTGCTGGCGACGCGGCCGGACGCGCATCTGCTGCTGGTCGGCGGCGGGCCGATGGAAGCGGCGCTGAAGGCGCAGGCCGCGGCATCGCCGGCGGCGGCGCGCATCCATTTCGTCGGCCGCGTCCCGCACGAGGAGGTCGAGCGTTATTACGGGCTGATCGACATCCTCGCCTACCCGCGCAAGGCCATGCGCCTCACCGAGCTGGTGACGCCGCTGAAGCCGCTCGAGGCCATGGCTCAGCGCAAGCTGGTGGCGGCCTCCGACGTCGGCGGCCATCGCGAGCTGATCGAGGACGGGGTCACCGGCACCCTTTTCCCGCCGGACGATCCGGTCGCTTTGGCGGCAGTGCTCGATGGGCTGCTGGCCGATCGCAACGGCTGGGAGACGCGGCGGGACGCGGCCCGCGCCTTCGTCGAGCGCGATCGTAACTGGTCATTGAACATTTCCAATTATGCTCCCGCTTATCGAAAACTGACGGGCATGGCTTTGTAATGGCATCGAAAAGCATCGTGAGACGGGGCAGCGGGATGCGCTTTTCGCTCGATCTTCCCATGGCCGGGCTCGCCGCTCTGTCGGTGGCGTTCGTCGCTTACGCGATGCCCGACGCCTTCTTCGCCGAGGCGGTCGCGGGGACGGGCCTGCCCGCAATCCTGCCCGCCGCTGCGCCGCCGCTCGGCCCGACCGCCCGTCTGTCGGTGATCCTCGCTGCGGCACTGGGCACGTTCGTTCTGATCTGGCTGGTGTTGCGTGCGATCGGCACTCGTCCGGCCGATACGCCGTTGCGCGTCCGCACGCTCGAAGTGCCGGCGGAGCCGCCACGCCTGCGCCGTGCCGACGCCCATCCCGACGCCCCTTCGCGCCGGCCGCTTTTTGCCGGACTGGATCTTGGCGAGCCGGCTCAGGCCGAGAAGCCTGATCTGCCGCGCTTCCTGATGCCCGAGCCCGTCGAAGAGGAGGAAGCGGAAGAGTGGCTGGAACTCACCGAAGCCGAGATAGTCGAGGATGAGATCGAGATCGTCGAGGACGAGGTCGAGGAAATCCCGCCTGTCGATGCGGTCTACGATCAGCCCGAGACGTTCGCCGCTGACGCCTTCGCTGAAGAAGAGATGGTCGTGGCACCCGCTGCCCCGGCGGCGGACGAGCATGTGCCGAGCATATCGGAACTCATGGCTCGGCTTGAGCAGGGCCTCGTGCGACGCCAGGCCCGCGCTGCGCCCGCCGCCGCCGCGCCCGTGATCGAAGCGGTGCCGTTCGACGATCCGATCGAGGACCCGGTCGACGCGCGGTTGCGCAGCGCGCTCGACGATCTTCAGAAGATGGCTGCGCGACGCCCCTAGGCGTCTTCGACGGTCAACGCCTCGATCCTGAGGCGGGCGCGGGGTTCGCCCGACGCGTTTGCGAATCGCTCCTCCGAAACCAGCGCTATGTCGGCCAATATGTGGCCGCGCAGTGCGAATTCCGCGCCTCCGAGATTGTCGAGGAAGCAGTCGGCCGCCGCCCAGGCGGTCGGACCTTCGAGCCGGAAGAGGAGTTCGTGCCGGGCGCCGGTGAAGGTGACGCTGGCCCACTGGCGGCTGACGATCTCCTCGAACACAACGCGTTCGACCCGTTCGAGCCTGGCGCAGATCGCGCGCAGTAAAGCAGTGGTCGCGTCGTTGATCAGCGGCCGCATGGCGTGCCTCCCTGTTCCTGCGCCTCGATGAAAGCATTGAGACGGGCGGCCGTGCGCGCCCGGACCTCGCGACCGCGCCGCAGGTCGTGCACGAGCCGCGGGTCGTTGAGGGTCACGCGGCCGAAGCTGGTCGCAGCCATGCCGGTGCGTTTCAGGTGGCGTTCCACGCGCTGCAGCAAGTGCATCTTCTGTCTCCTCCGACTCGAATGTTCCTGATATGTTCACTCTCCAAGGAGATTTCCTACTTGTCTAGGAAAATTCCTATGATAGGGTGCGGAGATGGACGCGCGCGCGGAACTGGAGCGCCTCATTCGGGAGCGGGGCGAGGATTATGCATCCTTGTCGCGGCTGATCGGCCGTAATGCGGCCTATGTGCAGCAGTTCATCAAACGCGGCACGCCGAGAGCCCTTGCCGAGGAGGATCGGCGCATTCTCGCTCGCTATTTCGGGGTGACGGAAGAAAGGCTTGGCGGCAGACCTTCACCGCGTTCGGACGGCGAGGCCCATGTGGTTGTTCCGCAGCTCGATGTCGGCGCATCGGCGGGACCGGGAGCGGTACCGGGTGACGAGCGCGCTAAATCCCATTTTGCCTTCGATTCCCAATGGCTCAAGGGGCTGGGGGCCGGCGATGTTCGTGCACTTTCGATCATTCGGGTCGAAGGCGATTCGATGGCCCCGACGCTGGCCGATGGCGACGAGATCATGGTCGACCGCAGCGATCTCGCGGGTCGCCTGCGCGACGGCATCTATGTGCTGCGGATCGAGGACGCGCTGATGGTGAAGCGACTATCGGTGAATCCGGTCGCGCGGACTGCATCGATCAGCAGCGACAACACTGCCTATCCGGGCTGGCCGGATTGCCCGCTCGACAAGGTCGAGGTGGTCGGGCGCGTCGTCTGGGCCGGACGCAGGATCGCCTAGCGGCGCTGATCCTTGCGCCATATCAGAACGGCCAGGACCACGCCGATCGCGAGCCCGATGACGAAGCCCGCGCTCGGCTGGCCGACGATAATGCCGGCGACGGCGCCGACGATGACGCTGGCCGCGATGAGGAAGCCGCCGGCCTGGGTGCGGTTGGACTGGGGTGCGTTCATGCGCGCTCCTTTGGCAGGTCGCCGGGCGCGATGCCAGCCCCGGGATGGTGAAGATCGTGTTGACCCCGAGGATGCGGCATTTCGAAACCGGCCGCGGGTAGAAGGCCCATGTAGTGAGCGTAAGAGCGGGGGACAGGTTGCGAGAGCATATCCATGTGGATCGCGCGGCATTGGCCGAAGCGACCGAGTTGATGCGGCATTATGGCGAGCTCGCGCAGACCGAGGCCGCGGACCGGGCCGACCGTAGCCGGACGCTCGGCAACGTCCTCCATTTCTGCCATTGGCGGCAGATCGAGCGCGCGATCACGATGCTCCGTGGCGAAGACGTGACGGACACGGTCCACTAGGGTTAACGCGCTCTATAATCTTGCTGGCGGAGCGCTCCGCCCCCGGCTAGATTTCGCTTTATGTTGCAAGTCGCTGCGGGGCGGCGTGTGGCGGTCGCTCTGGCTGTCGCTGCCCTCACTCTCACCCACCATCCGGCGCGAGCGCAGGAGAGCAGCGGCCTGGATCAGCTCGATCAGCCGCTCGACCCTTCCGCGCCGCTCGATCCGCTGCCCGATCTCGGCGTGGAGTGGCCGGACATGGAGGAAGAGCCGGGCGAGATTGCCGTCACCCCCGACACCAGCATTGCCGACGCTGCGACCGAGCGCGGCTACACCGTGCGGATCGAGGGCCTGGACGGTGTCGGGTCCGAGGCGCTTCTCCTTCAGTTCAAGCAATTGTCGGCGCTCGAGCAGGATGCCGATGATACCGCCAACGCCGCGCAGATCGACCGCCGCGCCCGCGCCGACGCCGACCTGCTGAGCGAGTTGCTGCGCGCCTGGGGCTATTATGACGCGCTCGTGCGTACGCGGGTCGAGGCGGGGGCGGCGGCCAATGTCGTCCAGGTCACGCTCGAAGCCGAGCCCGGCCCGCAATATCGCTTCGCCGAAGTCCGCCTGCCAGGGATCGAGGGCGCCGGCGCCGACGAAGCCGCACTGCGCCAGGCGTTCGGCGTCGAGGAAGGCGAGCCGGTCAACGCCGCGGACGTGACCGCCGGCGAAGCCGCGCTCCGCATCGAGCTCGGCAAGCGCGGTTACGCCTTCGCCGATGTCGGTAAGCTCGACATCGCGGTCGACCACGAGACGCGGACGGCTGCCCTGGTGCTTCCTGTCGAACCCAACGGCGCCCGCCAGTTCGGCCGCATCGTCGTCGAAGGCGACCGGCTGTTCAGCGCCAAGCATATCCAGCGCATCGCCCGATTCCATCCGGGCGACCGGTTCGAACAGCCGCTGCTCGAGGATCTGCGCCGGGCCCTCGTCGCGACCGGGCTCGTCTCGTCGGTCAGTCTGCGCCCGATCGACAATCCCGCGACCAAGACGGTCGACATCGCCGTCGCGCTGGAGCCGGCGCCGATGCGGACCATCGCCGGCGCGGCCGGCTACGGCACCGGCGAGGGTGTCCGCGTCGAGGCAAGCTGGCAGCACCGCAACCTGATCCGCCCCGAAGGCGCCGTCACCTTCCGCGGCGTTGCCGGCACGCGGGAGCAGCTCATCTCCGCCACCCTGCGCCGCAACAATTTCCGCAAGCGCGACCAGGTGCTGACCGCCCAAGCGGCGGCCAGCCATGTCGAGCGCAACGCCTATGACGCCCGCACCTTCCTGCTGGGCGCGGGGATCGAGCGCCGCAGCAACATCATCTGGCAGAAGAAATGGACCTGGTCGCTGGGCGCCGACCTGATCGCGTCCGACGAGCGCGACGTCGACATCGACACGGGTACGACGCGGCGCCGCACCTTCCTGATCGGCGCGTTGCCGGCGAGCCTCTCTTATGACGGCTCGAACGACCTGCTCGATCCGACCCGCGGCTTCCGCCTGTCGGGGCGCTTCTCGCCCGAAGCATCGCTGCAGGACGGCACGTTCGGCTACTCGCGGGTCCAGATCGACGGCAGCTTCTATCAACCGGTGTCGGACACCGTGACGATCGCCGGGCGGGCGCGTCTCGGCACGATCTTCGGCGCCAGCCGCGACCGCATCGCGCCGTCGCGCCGCTTCTACGCCGGCGGCGGCGGGTCGGTGCGCGGCTACGGCTTCCAGAAGCTCGGCCCGCGCGATCCGATCTTCGATGATCCGATCGGCGGGCGCAGCCTGGCCGAATTCGCTCTCGAGGCGCGGGTCCGGGTCGGCAATTTCGGGATCGTACCGTTCATCGACGCCGGCAACATCTACACGTCGCCGCTTCCGGAGATCGATCACCTCCGCTTCGGCGCCGGCCTGGGCGTGCGCTACCACACCAATTTCGGGCCGATCCGGGTCGATGTCGGCACGCCGCTCAACCGGCGCAGCGGCGATGATAGGATCGCGGTCTACGTCTCGCTGGGCCAGGCATTCTGATGGCCGACCAGGCGCCCGCGCCCATCGCCGAGGAGGAGGGCGACCCGCCCGTCCGCCGCCGGCGCGGGCGCTGGGCGTCGTCGCTCGCCAAGGGCGTGGTCGGCCTGCTGGTCGCGCTCGCGCTCGCCTTTGCCGGCATGCTCGCCTTCCTCGACACCGACGCCGGGCACCGTTTCCTCGCCGATCGCATCGCCGCGCTCAGCCCCTCGTCGGGGCTCAAGATCCGGATCGGCAGGATCGAGGGGTCGATCTGGGGCGACACGCAATTGATCGACGTCCGCGCTTACGATCCCGACGGGCTGTTCCTCGAATCGCCGCGTATCGAGATGGACTGGCAGCCGATCGCCTGGCTGACCAATCGCCTCGTGGTCGACGAGCTGACCTCGGAGCTGGTCGTCCTGCATCGCCTGCCCAAGCTGATCCCGAGCGAGGAGCCGCGGCCGATCCTGCCTGGATTCGACATCCGCGTGGGGCGGCTCGAAATCGCCCAGCTGCGTTTCGAGAAGGCGGTCACCGGCCAGGTGCGTATCGCGCGCGTGGAGGGGGAAGCCGACATACGCTCTGGACGCGCGTTGGTCGATTTGAAGGCCAAGGTGCGCGACGGCGGCGACGAGCTTAACCTGTTGCTCGATGCCGAACCGGATCGCGATCATTTCGATCTCGACGTGCGACTGGCTGTGCCGGAAAACGGCGTGGTCGGCGCGATCCTCGGCACCAAGCGTCCGATCGCCCTGCAGATAGCGGGCGATGGCAGCTGGAGCGCCTGGGGCGGGACCGCGCGTCTCGATTTTTCGGGCCAGCGCGCCGCCGATTTCGCGCTGAAGGCCGAGAAGGGTCGGTATCGCCTCTCCGGGGAGCTGGCGCCGGCGCAATTCCTGAAGGGCAAACTGGCGCGGCTGTCGGCGCCGGCGATCCTGGTCAACGCCCACGCCACCTTCGCTGATCGGCGGCTCGATGGGGCATTGTCGCTCCGTTCGCAGGCGCTGAAGATCGAAAGCGAGGGCGTGATCGACCTCGCCCGCAGCGGCTTCGACGATGTCCGCATCGGCGCCGAGCTCCTGCGACCCAAGGCCTTGTTCCCGAACATGAGCGGGCGAGACGTGCGGCTCACAATGCTGCTCGACGGGCCCTTCAAGCGGGCGAAGTTCACCTACCGCCTGACCTCGCCGCATGTCGCTTTCGACGATACCGGCTTCGACGATGTGCGCGCCGAAGGGCGCGGCCGTCTCTCCGATCCGCCGGTCAGCGTGCCGCTTCGCCTCTTCGCGCGGCGCGTGACCGGCGTCGGGGACGTCGCCGGCGGCATCCTCGCCAATTTGTCGGTGGACGGCGTGCTCAAGGTCACCGGCAAGCGCCTGACCGGCGAGGGCATGACGCTGAGCTCGGACAAGCTCAAGGGCAAGGTCAGCGTCTTCGTCGATCTGACCGAAGGCGGCACCTACCAGGTGATCCTGTCGGGCGGGCTGACGCGCTACCTGATCCCGGGGCTCGGCATCGTCGACGTCACCAGCGAGCTCAAGATCGTCGAGGGACCAGGCGGCAAGGGCACGATCGTGACCGGCAAGGGCCGCGCCTGGGTACGGCGCTTCGACAATGCTTTCCTCGCCGGGCTGGCGGGCGGGCTGCCGCAGATCGAGACCCATCTCGTGCGCGGCACCGACAAGGTGCTTCATTTCCGCAACCTGCGTCTCCGCGGGCCGGCGATCGCCATCCAGGGCAACGGCCTGCGCCGCAACGACGGCACCTTTTTCTTCGAGGGCGCGGGCCGGCAGGCCCAATATGGTCCGTTCACGATCCGGCTGGACGGGCGGATCGACCGACCGAAAATGACGATACGGCTGCAGCGGCCCAATGATGCGATGGGGCTGGCGGACGTACTGCTCAACCTCGATCCGACCGCGCAAGGCTTCGCCTATCGCGCCGAGGGCCAATCGCATCTCGGACCGTTCCAGTCGCATGGCGCGATCCTGTTGCCGCAGGGGCAGCCCGCGCAGATCCAGATCGCCGCGTTGCAGCTCTCTGGCACGACCGCGAGCGGCACCCTGCGCGCCGATCCGGGCGGCTTCACGGGAACGCTGGCGGTGGCCGGCGGCGGGCTCGACGGGCGGCTGGCGTTCAGTCCGGTCGGCGAGGTGCAGAGGATCGAGGCGCATTTGACGGCGAATGATGCCCGCTTCGCGAGCGCGACGCCGCTCGTCATCCGCCGGGGCAAGCTGGACGGTGTGATCCTGCTCGATCCGGCCGGAACCTCGGGCGAAGCGACGATGAGCGCGCGCGGCCTGAGCCGCGGCGCGCGGTCGCTGGCGCGGCTCGACGGCCAGGCGAGCCTGCGCGGCGGCACCGGCCGGATCCGCGCCGACATCGCCGGCACGCGCGGCCGCGATTTCGTGTTCCGCACGGTCGCCGATATCGCCCCGGGCCGGGTGCGGCTGACCGGGGGAGGGACGGTGGACCGGCGGCCGATCCAGCTCAGCGAAGCGGCGGTTCTGACGCAGACCGAGGACGGCTGGCGGCTGTCACCGACGGCTCTCAGCTTCGCCGGCGGCAACGCTACCGTCTCCGGCCTGTTCGGCGAGGACGCGAACGAGCTCAACGCGCGCATGGAGCGCATGCCTTTGACCGTGCTCGACATCGGCTGGCCGCGCCTCGGGCTTGGCGGCATCGCCTCGGGCACCGTGAACTACCGCGAGCCCAAGGGCGACGGGGCTCCGACCGGGGACGCCAATTTGCGCGTGCGCGGCCTCACCAGGGCGGGCCTTGTGCTCTCGTCGCGTCCGGTCGACATCGGTCTCGTCGCCAAGCTCGACGGGCGCAATGCGGCGATGCGCGCGATCGCGGTCAGCGAGGGTCGGACGATCGGGCGGGCGCAGGCGCGAATCTCGCCGGTCGGCACGAGCGGCAGCCTGGCCGAGCGGCTGGCGCGGGCGCCGCTCTTCGCGCAGCTGCGCTATAACGGCCCGGCCGACACGCTGTGGCGGCTGACCGGCATCGAGATGCTGGACCTGAGCGGGCCGGTCGCGGTCGGTGCCGACGCGCGCGGCACGATCGATAATCCGCAGATCCGCGGTTCGGTCCGGACCAACGGCGCCCGCCTCGAAAGCGCGGTGACCGGCACCGTGATCGAGAATATCCAGGCGAGCGGGCGGTTCGGCGGGTCGCGATTGGTGATCGACAGCTTCGCCGGCACGACCAAGAAGGACGGACGTGTGCAGGGCCGCGGCGCGTTCGATCTCGCCGCCGCCAACGGCTTCGGCATGGATATCGCGCTGGAAACGCAGGGCGCGCAATTGATCGACCGGGACGATCTGAAGGCCCAAGTGACGGGCCCGCTGACCATTCGGTCGGACGGGTCGGGCGGCACGATCGCCGGCAATCTCGCCTTGGTCAGCGGCAGCTTCCGGCTGGGCAGCGCGACGGCGGCGGCGCAGGTGGCGCGCATCCCGGTCCGCGAACTCAACCGCCCCGACGACGAAGCCCCGGCGCCGCGGCCGACGCGTCCCTGGGCGCTGGACCTCAAGGTGCAGGGCAGCAAGCGCCTCACCGTCACCGGGCTGGGCATCAACAGCGAATGGGGCGCGGACCTGAAGATCGGCGGCACCGCCACCGCCCCGCGCATCACCGGTGAGGCCGAACTGGTGCGCGGCACCTACGATTTCGCCGGGCGCCGCTTCGACCTCGAGCGCGGTACGATCCGGTTCCAGGGCGAGAGCCCGATCAACCCGCTGCTCGATATCGTCGCGGAGGGCGGCGTGCAGGGCCTCAACGCGACGATCCGCGTCACCGGCCGCGGCCAGAAGCCCGAAATCGCCTTCACCAGCACCCCGGCCTTGCCCGAGGACGAACTGCTGAGCCGCCTGCTGTTCGGCACCTCGATCACCAACCTGTCGGCGCCCGAGGCGCTGCAGCTCGCCGCCGCCGTCGCCAGCCTCAATAATAGTGGCGGGGGGCTCGATCCGATCAACGCGGTTCGCACCGCGACCGGGCTCGATCGCCTGCGCATCCTGCCGGCCGACATCAGCACCGGGCAGGGAACCTCGATCGCCGCCGGCAAATATATCGGCCGGCGCGTCTATGTGGAGGTGATCACCGACGGCCGCGGCTACTCCGCGACGCAGGTCGAATATCAGATCACCCGCTGGCTCTCATTGCTGTCCAGCATCTCCACGATCGGACGCGAGAGCGTCAACGTCCGCGTTTCCAAGGATTATTGAGCGTCTCCCGCCCGTCGATCGCCGCATCTCGACGAACGGCACGGAAGCCGCCATTGTGCGCGCCAAAACAAGAGTTCGGGGGTCTGAATGGGTAATTGGAACGCGCGCAAGCGCATCGTTGGCCGCGACGAGATGGCGGCCGAGCACAGGCTGACGCAGAGCCTGAGCTGGCCGCATCTGATCGCGCTGGGCGTCGGCGCCATCGTCGGCACCGGCATCCTCACCCTGATCGGTGTCGGTGCCGACAAGGCAGGCCCCGCGGTGATCGTCTCGTTCCTGATCGCCGGCCTCATCTGCGCGTGCGCGGCGCTCGCTTATGCCGAGATGGCCACGATGATCCCGGCCTCCGGCAGCGCCTACACTTATTCCTACGTCGTGATCGGCGAGCTCGTCGCCTGGGTGATCGGCTGGAGCCTGATCCTCGAATATAGTTTGGTGGTGAGTGCGGTCGCGGTCGGCTGGTCCGGCTATGCCGCGCCCTTGCTTCAGGCTTGGCTCGATTTCCCGATGGAGCTGATGCAGGGGCCGCATGCCGGCGGTGTCGTCAACATCCCCGCCATCTTCATCATCGCCGTCGTCGCCGGTCTGCTGATGCTCGGCACGAAGGAGAGCGCCACGCTCAATGCGGCGCTCGTGATCGTGAAGGTCGTCGCCCTGGTCGTGTTCGTGGCGGTGGCGGTGGCTTATTTCAACGCGGCGAATCTCGAACCCTTCATGCCGCACGGCTTCGCCAAGGCGATGAGCCCCGACGGCGTCGAGCGCGGCGTGATGGCGGCCGCGGCGATCATCTTCTTCGCCTTCTACGGCTTCGACGCGATCGCGACCGCTGCCGAGGAAACCAAGAATCCGGGCCGCGACCTCGCGATCGGGATCGTCGGTTCGATGCTCGCCTGCGTCGCGATCTACATCCTGGTCGCGATCACGGCCGTGGGCGCGCTTCACTACACCGAATTCGCGAACACGCCCGAGCCGCTGGCGCTGATCCTGCGCAATCTCGGTCAGTCCGGCGCCGCCACTTATCTTGGCGTCTCGGCCGTCATCGCGCTGCCGACCGTGCTGCTCGCCTTCCTCTATGGCCAGAGCCGCATCTTCTTCGTGATGGCGCGCGACGGCCTGCTGCCGATGGGCCTCGCCCGGGTCTCGCCGCGCACCGGGACTCCGGTCCGCATCACGATCATCACCGCGATCCTGGTCGCGATCATCGCCGGGCTGCTGCCGATCGACGAGATCGCGGCGCTCGCGAATGCCGGCACGCTTGCGGCCTTCACCGCGGTCGCGATCTGCATGCTGATCATGCGCCGCCGCGCGCCCGATGCGCCGCGCAAGTTCAGCACGCCGCTGCCCTGGCTGGTCGGCGGCATCGCGATCCTCGGTTGCATCTATCTGTTCTTCAGCCTGCCGTCGCAGACCCAGCTCTATTTCCTCGTCTGGAACGTTATCGGCCTCGGCGTCTACTTGGCTTACGGCAGCCGGCGGTCGCTCGCCACCGCGTGAGGCGGGTACCGCTTGAGGGAGACTGAGGGTGCACGACAGGACAGTCGAGGACCGCCGCCACCGGCTGCGCAACATCATCGGCGGGTCGGCGGGCAATCTGGTCGAATGGTATGACTGGTATGTCTATTCGGCCTTCACCCTCTATTTCGCGCCCGCCTTCTTCCCGTCGGGCAACCGCACCGCCGAGCTGCTGAGCGCGGCCGCGGTGTTCGCGGTCGGCTTCCTGATGCGCCCGATCGGCGCCTGGCTGATGGGCATCTATGCCGACCGCAAGGGCCGCAAGGCGGGGCTCACCTTGTCGGTTTCGTTGATGTGCGCCGGTTCGCTGCTAATCGCGGTGACGCCCGGCTATACCAGCATCGGCTCCTGGGCGCCGGCGATCCTCGTGCTGGCGCGGCTGATGCAGGGCCTCAGCGTCGGCGGCGAATATGGCGCCAGCGCCACGTATCTCAGCGAGATGGCCGGGCGCGAGCGCCGCGGCTTCTTCTCCAGCTTCCAATATGTGACTTTGATCTCGGGCCAGCTGATCGCGCTCGGCGTGCTGATCGTGCTGCAGGCGACCATGTCGGAGGCCGCGCTGGAGCAATATGGCTGGCGCATCCCGTTCTTCATCGGCGCCGGCCTCGCCGTGGTCGTCTTCTGGATCCGCCGCCGCCTGGCCGAGACCGAGAGCTTCCACAATGCGCAGGGCGTGGACGCTCCCAAATCGAGCACCTTCAGCCTGTTCCGCCACCATCCGCGCGAGGCGCTGCTGGTGATGGCGCTGACCGCCGGCGGCACGCTCGCTTTCTATGCCTACACGACCTACATGCAGAAATTCCTGGTCAACACGTCCGGCTTCGGTCGCGAGACGGCGACCCAGATCACCGCCGCAGCCTTGTTCCTGTTCATGCTGCTCCAGCCTGCAGCGGGCGCGTTGTCCGACCGCTGGGGCCGCAAGCCCTTGATGGTCGGCTTCGGCTTTGCCGGACTGCTGCTCACCTATCCGATCTTCACCGCGCTCGAGAGCGTGCGCGATCCGATCGCCGCCTTCCTCCTCGTCCTCACCGCCTTGGTGATCGTCACCGGCTACACCTCGATCAACGCAGTGGTGAAGGCCGAACTCTTCCCCGCCCACATCCGCGCGCTCGGCGTCGCTTTGCCCTATGCGCTGGCCAACACGATCTTTGGCGGCACCGCCGAATATGTCGCCTTGTGGTTCAAGGCGCAGGGCATGGAGACCGGCTTCTACTGGTACGTCACGGCCATGATCGGCGTGTCGCTGATCGTCTATCTGCGGATGCGCGACACCCGCCACCACAGCCAGATCCTGGAGGATTGAGCCTCAAGCGCGGCGGTAGCGCCAGAAATAGAGGCCGGTCAGCGCTGCCAGCAGGGGGAGGCCGACCAGCAAGGTCATCCGGAATTCGGCGGTGAACAGGGTGGTGAGCATGATCGCCGCCATCAGCCCCGCGCCGGCCAGGCTGGTATAAGGGAAGCCCCACATGCGGAAGCCGCGCTCGGGCCGCCCTTCGCGCCGGCGGAAGAAGAGGTGGGTGACGAAGATCATCAGCCAGGTCGTCATCGCCCCGAAGATCGCGACCGAGATCATCCAGGTGAAGGCGGTCTCCGGGATCAGGACCTGGACGATGGCGGCGACCGCGATCCCGCCGGTCGAGACGAGCAGGGCCGCCACCGGGACGCCGCGGCGGTTGAGCCGGCCAAGGCGCGGCGAGGCGAAGCCGGCCCGCGACAGGCTGAACAGCATCCGCGTCGCCGCGTAGAGCTGGCTGTTCATCGCCGACAGGGCCGCGACCAGGATGACGAAATTGATCACCCCGGCGGCCACCGGCACACCGGTCGCGGCCATGACGGTGACGAACGGGCTGCCCGAGGCGCCGGCCGCCGGCCACGGCACGATCGCCAGCATCAGCGCCAGGGTGGCGATGTAGAAGAAAGCGAGGCGGAACATGGTCGCCCGGAAAGCGCTCGTTATCGCGCGCTCCGGGTCCTTGGCCTCACCGGCGGCGACCGCGATCATCTCGATGCTGATATAGCTGAAGATGGCGACGATCACCGCCACCCACATCCCCCACAGGCCGTTGGGTAGGAAGCCGTCATGGGCGGTGTAATTGGCGAAGCCGATGCCCGAGCCGGGCCCGGCGTCGAACAGCACGAACGTCCCCAGGAGGATAAAGCCGACGATCGCGGCGATCTTGACCAGCGAGAATGTATATTCGACCACGCCGAACGTGCGCACGCTCGACGCGTTGACGCCGACCAGGACGGCGGAGAAGCTCAGCACCCACCACCAGCCCGGCGCCCCGGGAAACCAATATTTCATGTAGATGGCGACGGCGGTGACCTCGGTGCCGATCGCCAGCATCACGCCGGACAGATAGGCGTAACGAACGAGGAAGCCGGCGAGCGGCCCGACATAGAGCTCGGCGAACAGGCCGAACGAGCCCGAACTGGGATGCGCCACCGTCATCTCGGCGAGGCAGCCCATCAGCATCAAAGTGATCAGCCCGCCGATCGTGTAGCTGACCAGCACCGAAGGCCCGGCAAGGCCGATCGCGAACGCGCTGCCGAGGAACAGGCCGGTGCCGATCGCGCCGCCGATCGCGATCATCGAAAGCTGGCCGCTGGTCAGGCTGCGGTGGAGCCCGCTTTCGCGTTCGACCGCCTGTTCGACATTCTCCATGCGCGCTCCCCCGGGTGGTGCCGGAGTGCAGGGCGGGAGCGGCTTGGTCAAGCGTGACGGAGCAGCGGCACCAACCGCGTCGCCGCTCGTTGGGTAAGAAACGACCGAAATGGAGATTATCGGTGCTTGAACCCCATCGCGGCGGCAACCTCGCCGACCCCGAAATCCTCGACGCGGAGCTCCATCCCGACGCGCGCCTTCGCTACATCCAGCGGCGGCTGCAGGAGGAAGAGGGGCTGCGCCTCACGATCGACAATATCGCCTATGTGCTGCGGCTCGCGGACGAATTCGCCGAAGAGTCTGCAGACTGAGCAGCGAGAGAAAGGCTTTCTAGATGAGCGACAAGCGGCCCAACGATCCGGAAGCGCAGCAGAAATTCAGCGGACGCGAGAGCGGCCTCGGCGGCGGTGATTCCGGCGGCGGCGCCTATCCCAATCCGCACACGGGCAAGAAACCCGAAGGCGGCGGCTATATGGGCCATGGCGGCCAGACCGAGATGGCCTATCACGGCACCGGCCAGCTCGGCGAAGACAAGGTTGGGGAAAACGCCAACGCCCCGACCCAGAAAACCCGGTCCGGCGAGGACATGGGCGAATAGGTTGGCCGGGAGAATCCCCGCGCCCTTTTGGAGAGCGCGGGGAGAAGCGGCTCAGCCGCTATAATACATGTCGAATTCGACCGGGCTGGGCGTGGTTTCCCAGCGCATAACCTCGGCCCACTTGGTCTCGATATAGGCGTCGATCTGGTCGTCGGAGAAGACGTCGCCCTTGGTCAGGAAGTCGCGGTCGTTCTGGAGCGAGACCAGGGCCTCGCGCAGCGAGCCGGCGACGGTCGGCACGTTGACCAGTTCGGCCGGCGGCAGATCGTACAGGTTCTTGTCGATCGCCTCGCCCGGATGGAGCCGGTTCTGGATGCCGTCGAGGCCCGCCATGACCAGCGCCGCATAAGCGAGATAGGGGTTGGCGAGCGGATCCGGGAAGCGGCACTCGACGCGCTTGGCCTTCTCGCCCGACCCGTAGGGGATGCGGCACGAGGCGGAGCGGTTGCGGCTCGAATAAGCGAGCAGGACCGGCGCCTCGAAGCCCGGAACCAGGCGCTTGTAGCTGTTGGTGGTCGGGTTGGTGAAGGCGTTGAGGGCCTTGGCGTGCTTGATGATGCCGCCGATGAAGTAGAGCGCGGTGTCGGACAGGCCGGCATAGCCGTTGCCGGCAAAGAGCGGCTTGCCCTCGTTCCAGATCGACAGATGGGTGTGCATGCCCGAACCGTTATCCTGCGCGATCGGCTTGGGCATGAAGGTCGCCGTCTTGCCGTAGGCATGGGCGACCATATGCACGACATATTTGTAGATCTGCATGCGGTCGGCGGTCTCGACCAGCTTGCCGAAGGTCATGCCGAGCTCGTGCTGGCCGGCGGCGACTTCGTGATGGTGCTTGTCCATCGGCAGGCCCATCTCGATCATCGTCGACATCATCTCGGCGCGGATGTCGATGGCGGAATCGACCGGTGCGACCGGGAAGTAGCCGCCCTTGGCGCGCGGGCGGTGGGCGAGGTTGCCGCCCTCATATTCGCGGCCGGTATTGGTCGGCAGCTCGACGTCGTCGATGCGGAAATAGGACGTGTTGTAGCCGTCCTCGAAGCGGACGTCGTCGAACATGAAGAATTCGGCTTCGGGCCCGACATAGACGGTGTCGCCGATGCCGGTGGTCTTCAGATAGGCCTCGGCGCGCTTCGCGGTCGAGCGCGGGTCGCGGGCGTAGAGCTCGCCGGTACCCGGATCGACGACGTCGCAGAACAGGATCAGCATCGGGGTCGCCGAGAAGGGATCGACATAGACGGCGTCGAGATCGGGCTGGAGCGTCATGTCGCTCTCGTTGATCGCCTTCCAGCCCTCGATCGAGGAGCCGTCGAACATGAAGCCGTCGTTGAGCTGATCCTCGTCGATCAGGCTGGCGGTCATGGTGAGGTGCTGCCACTTGCCGCGCGGATCGGTGAAGCGCAGGTCGACCCATTCGATCTCCTGGTCCTTGATCATGCTCAGAATCTTGCCGGCGTCGTTGGCCATCTCACTTGTCCTTTTACCGTCACCCCGGCGGAGGCCGGGGTCTCGTTTAGAAAATTCACCGCGGGTCCCGGCCAGATCCCGGGCTGCGCCGGGATGCTGCGCTAGATCGCCTCGGAGCCGCGCTCCCCGGTGCGGATGCGGAGCGCTTCCTCGATCGTGCTGACGAAAATCTTGCCGTCGCCGATCCGGCCGGTGCGCGCCGCGTTGGCGATCGCCTCGACCACGCGCTCGGCAAGACCGTCCTCGACGACCACCTCGAGCTTCACCTTGGGAAGAAAATCGACGACATATTCGGCGCCGCGATAGAGCTCGGTATGGCCCTTCTGGCGGCCGAAGCCCTTAGCCTCGAAGACGGTGATGCCGGAGACGCCGACATCGTGCAGGGCCTCCTTCACCTCATCGAGCTTGAACGGCTTGATGATCGCTTCGATCTTTTTCACGTGGGAAACTCTCGTGCTGCGTGGCGCGAGATCACACGGATTGCGAAGGCCCGTCCAGCCGATTCGGGGCGCTTGTGAACATTTCACGGCGGGGAAGAACCACTCCGCCGCGGCCCTTGCCGATCAGGCGTAGGGCGGCTGGTGGAGGCCCCTGGGGCTGGTGGTGAAGATTTCGCAGCCGTCGTCGGTAATGCCGATCGAATGCTCGAACTGGGCCGAGAGGCTGCGGTCGCGCGTCACCGCGGTCCAGCCGTCCTCGAGCACCTTGCAGCCGGGCTTGCCGATGTTGATCATCGGCTCGACGGTGAAGATCATGCCGGGGCGCAGTTCGGGGCCGGTGCCGGGGCGGCCGACATGGACCACCTCGGGCGCGTCGTGGAACAGCCGCCCGACGCCGTGTCCGCAGAAATCACGGACGACGCCGTAGCGGTGCTTCTCGGCATGGCTCTGGATGGCGTGGCTGATGTCGCCGAGATGGTTGCCGGGCTTGGCCTGCTCCAGCCCGAGCATCAGGCACTCATAGGTGACCTGGACCAGCTTCTTCGCCTTGATGGGAACGTCGCCGCACAGATACATGCGGCTGCTGTCGCCGTGCCAGCCGTCCAGGAGCGGCGTCACGTCGACGTTCAGGATGTCGCCGTCCTTCAGCGTGCGCTCGCTCGGAATGCCGTGGCAGACGACATGGTTGATCGAGATGCAGCAGCTGTGGGTGTAGCCGCGATACCCCAAGGTCGCGGGGACGGCGCCGGCATCGCGGATCATGCGATAGACGATCGAGTCGAGCTCGGCGGTGGTGACGCCCGGGACGACGTGCGGCACGAGCGCATCGAGGATTTCGGCGGCGAGACGGCCGGCGGCGCGCATCCCGGCAAAGCCCTCGGGGCCGTGGAGCTTGATCGCCCCGTTGCGGGCCGACGCGGTGTCGCCCTTCTCCATCGTCAGATATTCGGTCATCGTAGCCATATAGGCGCTCGCCGGCAGCTTGGCGAGCCCCGGGGCGGCGGCTATGGCTGGGCCATGGCAAGCGAACGGATCTGGACGGCCGGGCTCCTCATCATCGGCGACGAGATCCTCTCGGGCCGGATCCAGGACCGCAACGTCGCGCCGATCGCGACCTGGCTCAACCTCCAGGGCATCCGCCTTGCCGAGGTCAGGATCGTTCCGGACGTGCACGAGCGGATCGTCGAGGCGGTGAATGCGCTGCGGGCGGGCAACGACTATCTGTTCACCACCGGCGGCATCGGCCCGACCCATGACGACATCACCGTCGATGCGATCGCCGCGGCGACCGGCGTCGGCGTGGAGGTCCATCCGAAGGCGCGGGTGGCGCTGGAGGCTTATTATGAGGACAGGGGTGGGCTGACCGAGGCGCGGCTGCGCATGGCGCGGGTGCCGGCCGGCGCCGACCTGATCGAGAACCGCATGTCGGGCGCCCCCGGCATCCGCCACGGCAACATCTTCATCCTCGCCGGCGTGCCGCACATCGCCGGCATGATGCTCGAGGCGCTGTCGGGCACGCTGGAAGGGGGCAGGCCGTTGCTGTCGCGCACGGTCGGCTGCTGGGTGCCGGAGAGCGAAGTCGCCGACATCCTGCGCGAGACTGAGGCGACGCATGACGGCTGCCAGATCGGCTCCTATCCCTTCTTCCGCGCTGGCAAGGTGGGCGCGAACTTCGTCGTCCGCTCGACCAGCGAGAACGCCCTCGAGGCGTGCGTCTACGATCTCGTGCGGCGGCTTGAAGAGGATGGCCGGCAAGTGATGGAGGAGGGGATATGAACACCGAACTGACCGTGCTCGCCTGGGGGTGCCTCCTGGCCTTGGTCCATATCTTCGCCGCCGTGCGGGTGAAGACGCGGCAATATGGCACCAAATGGAATATGGGCGCGCGCGACGAGGAACTGCCGCCGCCGCAACCGATCGTCGGCCGGCTGGCGCGGGCGCAGGCCAATTATTTCGAGACCTTCCCGATCATGGCCGCGGCGATCCTGATCGTCTCGGTCGCTGGCCGCACCGACTGGCTGACCGAAGTCGGCGCGATCACCTGGCTGGCGGCGCGCGTCGTCTACCTGCCGCTCTACGCGATGGGCATTCCGCGCGTGCGCACCCTCGTGTTCCTGATCAGCGTCCTGGGAATCCTGCTCGTCCTCCGCAACGCGCTCTGGGGCTGACCTACTCCCCGCGCCGGTAATTCCAGGTCTGCGGATTGGCGCCGCCCGGGCCTGAGATGGTGGCGACGAGGCGGTCGCCCTCGCGGCGATAGGCGATGCGCGTCGGATAATCGTGCGCCGGATTGGCGAAGGCGATGGTATCGGCCGCGGCGCTTTCGAGGCGGAAGGCGACGGCGGGCTCGCCGCCGGGCGAGCCGTAGAAGAGGAGCGTGCCGGATTGGTCGGGCGCGATCCGCATATATTCGAACGTCTTGGCGCGCTCGCCTTGGCCGCTGAGGCTGGTGCCGAGCATCACCCCGCCGCGCGGGTGCGCCCAGCGTTCCTCCGTCCACGCACCTTCAGCGGTTTCCGCCCTCCACGTGCCTGCGAGCCACGCCGGCGGTTCGGGCGGCACGGGGGCCGCGCCGATCAGCAGGATCGCGAGCAGCAGGCGGGGCATGGCAGGTCCTCCTCCTGTGATCCTATCACGAGAAATAGTCGGCTGCCTCCGCAATCGCAGCATAGATCGCATCGAGATCGGCTTCGTCGATGCAATAAGGGGGCATGACGTAGACGGTGTTGCCGAGCGGGCGCAGCAGCAGGTCGCGGTCGCGGAAGAAAGCGAGCAGGCGCGGCCCGAGCGCGGACATATAGGAGCCGCTGCGGTCCGCGATCTCGAGCGCCGCTATCGTGCCGACCTGCCGCTTATTCTCGACGCGATCGAGCGCGGCCAAGCGCTGGGCCTGACGCTGGGACAGGGTTGCCACCCGCTCCAGCACCGGCTCTTCGCGCCAGATCGCGAGATTGGCGTTGGCGGCGGCGCAGGCGATCGGGTTGGCGGTGTAGCTCGACGAGTGGAAGAACTGCTTGGCCCGGTCCTCCGATACATGGGCCTCGAAGATCGGCGGTGTGGCGAGGGTGACCGCGAGCGGGACGGCGCCGCCGGTCAGGCCTTTCGACAGGCAGAGAATGTCCGGTACGATGCCGGCCTGTTCGCAGGCGAGCAGCGTGCCGGTGCGGCCCCAGCCGGTCATCACCTCGTCGGCGATGAACAGGACGTCGTGGCTGGCGCAGATGGCGCGCATCTCGGCGAGCACGTGCGCCGGATAGAAAAGCATCCCGCCGGCGCCGAGCACGAGCGGCTCGACGATGAACGCGGCCGGGGCCGCGCGACAATAAGCCTCGAGCGCGTCGAGCGTCGCCTGCTCGCACCCTGCGGCGGGAAAGGGCACGGTGCCGACGTCGAACAGCAAAGGCTCGTAGGGCTGGTTGAAGACGCCGCGCGCGCCCACCGACATCGCGCCGATCGTGTCGCCGTGATAGCTGTGCTCCATGACGAGGATGCGGTGCCGCCGCGCGCCGCGATTGGCCCAGAAGCCCAGCGCCATCTTGAGCGCGACCTCGACGCTGGTCGAGCCGCTGTCCGAGAAGAAGACGTGGGCGAGCGGCGCCGGCATCATCTCGACGAGCGACCGCGCCAGCGTCTCGGCCGGCTCGTGCGTCCAGCCGGCGAAGATGATCTGGTCGAGCTTTCCGGCCTGCTCGGCGATCGCCGCCATGATGCGCGGGTGGCAATGGCGGTGGGTCGTCACCCACCAGGAGGAGATGGCGTCGACGATGCGGCGCCCGTCGGCGGTGTGGAGCGCCGCGCCCTCGGCGCGTGTGACGAGCGGGATCGGCTCGCCAAGGCCGTGCTGGGTGAAGGGATGCCAGACCGGCGAACTCACCGGAAATCGGCCTGGTCGAAATGGGCTTTGAAGGCTGCGGCAAGTGACGCGGAATCGAGCGGATCGAGGTGGGGCAGGCGCCCGAGCCGCTTCACCCCGCCCAGCTTGGCAACGATCGCCTCGTTGTCCTCATTGGCCTCGCCGACGAAGGCGACGCCGAGGATCGCGATGCCGCGCGCGCGCAGCGCCTCGATCGAGAGCAAACTGTGGTTGATCGTGCCGAGTCCGGTGCGCGCGACCAGCACCACAGGATGGCCCCAGCGCGCGAACAAATCGGCATAAAGGAGGTCGCGCGTCACCGGCACGAGCAGCCCGCCGGCGCCCTCGACGACGAGCGGGTCGAGGTCAGGGGGCGTCAGTCTGCCCGGGTCGATTGTCACCCCGTCCAGTTCGGCGGCAAGGTGCGGCGAGCGCGGTGCCGACAGGCGATACGCTTCCGGCAGGATCCGGTCCGGCGCGAGCCCCGACAAAGTGGCTACGGTCGCGCTGTCGCTGGCTTCCTCGAGCCCCGACTGGATCGGCTTCCAATAATGGCCGCCGAGCGCCCCGGCGAGCGCGGCGGCGAAGATCGTCTTGCCGATGCCGGTGTCGGTGCCGGTGACGACGATCGTCATGCCAGCGCCGCCTCGATCGCACCGCCCAGCGCATCGACCGCCGCCTCGTCGACGTTGAGCGTCAGCGAGATGCGCAGCCGCGCCGTCCCGGCGGGCACGGTCGGCGGGCGGATGCCGCGCACGTCGAACCCGGCCTGCTGCAGGCGCGCGGCCACCGCCATCGTGCGCGCATCGTCGCCGAGCACCAGCGGCAGGATCTGGCCGCCCGAAGCGGTCGCGCCGAGCGGGACGACG
>JAFAEZ010000219.1 GCA_023423775.1 Pseudomonadota bacterium | reverse complement strand
CGACGCGGGGGGGGGTGCCCCCGGGCGCCCCGCGGAGCGGGTGCCGCGGGACGGATGCGGCGCCCGTTTCGCAAGATGGCGGGACCGGCCATGCGCGTCACGCAGCCCGGCGGCGCTGCTGGAGGACCCGGCCGTCGAGCATATTGACGACGCGGCCGGCATAATCGGCGTGACCCGGCGAGTGGGTCACCATGACGATCGTCGAACCCTCGGCGTTCAGCGCCTGGAGCATCTTCATGACCTCCTCGCCATGCTGGGTGTCGAGGTTGCCGGTCGGCTCGTCGGCCAGGATCAGCTTGGGATTGCCGACCAGCGCGCGGGCGACCGCGACGCGCTGCTGCTGGCCGCCCGAAAGCTGGCTCGGCCGGTGCTTGGCGCGGTGGCCGATGCCGACCTTGTCCATCACCTCGTCGGTGCGGCGCTTGCGCTCGGAGGCAGGCACGTCGTGATAGAGGAGCGCCAGCTCGACATTCTCGCGCACCGACAGTTCGTCGACCAGATTGAAGCTCTGGAAGATGAAGCCGATATTGTGCTTGCGCACGTCGGCGAGCTTGGCCTCGGGCAGGCCGGCGACCTCCTGGCCGTTGAACACGTAGGAGCCCGAGGTCGGGCTATCGAGCATGCCGATGACGTTGAGCAGGGTCGATTTGCCGCAGCCCGACGGGCCCATGATCGCGACGAACTCGCCGTCCTCGATTTCGAGGTGGACGCCGTCCAGGGCGGTCGTTTCGACGGTGTCGGTGCGGTAGACCCGCGATAAGTCACGCATGCTCAGCATTGCCCAGCTCCTTCAGTTTGTCTCGAGGTCCAGCCGATCCTTGTCGGCGAAACCGGTATAGGGGGAGGTGAGGACCTTCTCGCCGGGCTCCAGCCCTTCGAGGACCTCGATAAAATCGGCGTTGCGGCGGCCGAGGCAGACCTGGCGCTTGACCGCCTCGCCGCCGTCCGGAGTCACCACGAACACCCAGGCGCCGCCGGTCTCGTTGTAGAAGGCGCCGTTGGGCAGCAGCAGAGCCGCGGTCGGATCGCCCAGCGTCAATTTGGTCTGAATGGTCTGGCCGCGCTGGAGGTCGGCGGGCTCGCCGCCGACGAAGTGGAAGTCGACTTCGAAGGTCCCGTTCCGCACCTGCGGATAGATCTTCGCGACCTTCATCTTGTAGGTCTTGCCGCCCCATTCGGCGGTCGCGGTCTGGCCCGGCTCGACCCGGCCGAGATAGAATTCGTCGACCTGGGCGACGAGCTTGTTGCGCCCGGCGCTGTCGATCTGGCCGAGCCGTTCGCCGCGGTTCATCGACTGGCCGACCTGGATCGAGAAAGCGGTGAGCTGCCCGGTCACCGGCGCGCGCAGGTTGAGCGCGTCGAGCGTGGCGCGGGCGATGTCGAGGCTTCCGGAGAGCGACGCGTTCGAGGCGCGCAGCTGGGCCAGCTGGCTGGTCTGCAGCCGCTGGTTGACGGCGCGGGCGCGGCGCAGCACGTCGGCGCGCCGCTGCATCGAGAGATATTCGTCGCGGCTGTCGCGAAACACCTTGGCCGGCACGAAGCCCTTGTCCGCGAGCGGCCGCTGCACCTCATATTGGCGCTTGGCCTTGTCGGCGGCGAGCTCGGCCTCGATCACCGAGCGCTCGTCCTGCATCTGGGTCTGGGCGAGCGCGAGCTCCTGGCTGCGCATCGAGTTCACCTCGCGCGACACTTCGGTCTGGCGGGCGAGCAGGTTGAGCTGCAGATCGGAATTGGACAGGACGGCGAGGAGCTGGCCCTTCTGGACCATGGCGCCGTCCTCGACCAGGACCTGCTCGACCCGGCCGCCCTCGACCGCGTCGAGATAGACGCTGACCAGCGGCGTGACGCGCGCGCGCAGCGGCAGGAAATCGTCGAAACGGCCCTTCTTGACGGTGGAGATGGTGGCCCGGTCGGCGGCGATCGTCTGGCTGCTCGCGTCCGGCGCCATCGTGTAGAAGCCCGCCGCGGCAAGCAACGCGATCGCCCCGCCGATGCCGAGCTTCAGATTGCGCGACAGTCCCTTCTTCTCGACGACGCGGTCCATGCCGCCGCCGCTGTGCGCCCTCGCCTCCCCCTCGGATGCCTTCATCTTAATCACACTCATTCAAGAGACCTCCCAGGCTCTTTACGCAAAAGGCGTGCCAGGAGCCGAGCGGCACGGCGGCGGGGCCGCGACGGGCGCCCGCGAGCGAACCGGTGTCCGATTCCGGACAGAGCATGTTCGTTCGCGGACAGTGCGCGCGTTCAGGCGATAACCACCGGGCGCAGCGCCTCGAAGGCCAGCGACAAAGCGATCATCACCCAGACCGCGGCGCCCATCATCGATTGAATATTGGTCATTTCGTTTCTCCCCACGAGAATATTCCGTTGCCGATCAAGGGAGAGCATGGGCCGTGCCAAGTCGGGAATGCTTCGCGAATCCGCCATTCCTGCCTTATGCTGCCGGTCGGACCAGTGTCCGCTTTCGAACAATTGTGTCCGTCGGCGAACAGCAACTGGCACGGAAATTGTTTGTCGTCGCGCGGCTAGGCTTTAAGGATCGGGGCCGTGGGAAGGGGCAAATATTCACGCTGCATCGTGGTCGATGACGATCCCGACATCCTTTTGTCGGCGCGGCTTCTGCTGCGCGACCTGTTCGTCGAGGTCGCGACTTTCACCGCTCCCGAGGAGGCGATGGCAGCGATGGACGCGGCTTTGCCGGACGTCATCCTGCTCGACGCCAATTTCGGCCGCGGCGCGACCAATGCGGCCGAGGGCTTCCACTGGCTGGCCGAATTCCTGAAGCACGACCCCGAAGCGGTGGTGGTGATGATCACCGCCCATGGCGGTATCCAGATTGCGGTCGAGGCGATGAAGCGCGGCGCGACCGACTTCGTCTCGAAGCCCTGGTCGAACGAACGGCTGCTGGCCACGGTTCGCACGGCCGCCGCCTTGCGCAACAGCCGCGAAGAGGTGGTGACCGAGCGCCGCCGCGCCGCCGCGGTGACCGCCCCGCCGCCCGGCGCCGAAACGCAGCTGCTTGGTACCTCGCCCTTGATCGCGCGCGTCTTCTCGCTGATCGAGCGGGCCGCGCCGACCGAGGCCAACGTCCTCATCCTCGGCGAGAACGGGACGGGCAAGGAACTGGTCGCGCGCGAGCTGCACCGGCGCTCGCGGCGCGCCGATGAAGTGCTCGTCTCGGTCGATCTCGGCGCCGTCACCGAGAATCTCTTCGAATCGGAACTGTTCGGCCATGTGAAGGGCGCCTTCACCGATGCGCGCGGCGACCGGATCGGCCGGCTCCAGGCTGCGGACGGCGGCACGCTCTTCCTCGACGAGGTCGGCAATCTGCCGCTCCACCTGCAGCCCAAATTGCTCACCGCGCTGGAGCAGAGGCAGGTGATTCCGGTCGGCTCGAACAAACCAGTGCCGATCGACGTGCGCGTGATCGCCGCCACCAACCTGCCCCCCGAGCAGCTCGCCGACGAACACCGCTTCCGCCAAGATCTGCTCTTCCGCCTCAATACGGTCGAGATCGAGCTGCCACCGCTGCGCGAGCGGCGCGAGGACATCCTCCTGCTGATCGACCATTATGTCGCTTTCTACTCGAAGAAATACGGCAAGCCGGTCCGCGAGATCCCACCCGAGGTGGTGACCGCGCTCGAGGCCTATGACTGGCCCGGCAACGTGCGCGCGCTGCGCCACGCCGCCGAACGCGCCGTGATCCTCGCCGGCGAGGGCGCCTTCACGCTCGAGGATTTCTCGCTGTCGCGGACCGCCGCTCCGCGCACGATCACGCCGCCGCCACCCATCGCCGGGACGGACCTCAACCTCGACCGCGCCGAGCGCCACATGGTCGAGGCGGCGCTCAAGAAGCACGCCTACAATATCTCGTTGGCAGCCGCGGAGCTCGGTCTGACCCGCGCCTCGCTTTATCGGCGCATGGACAAGCACGGTCTCTAGGCATGGGCTTTAGGCGCCGCTTCATCATCGGCCTGGTGTGGCGGGTCGGGCTGCTGATGCTGACGGCCTTCGCCTTCCTCTATACGTTGAACGCGCCCGGTCTGGCCGCCGCCCGGCTGCTGGCGGCGATGATCTGCGCCGCCGCCGTCCTGGGCCTGTGGCGCTACATCCAGCGCACCAATGTCGAGCTTGCCCGCTTCGTCGACGCCGTCCGCTTCGGCGACCTCCAGCAGAGCTTCACCCACCGGCACGAGGGCAGCGGCTTCAGCGAGTTCGGCGAGGCGTTGGAACAGGGCATCCGTCGCCTGCGCGACGAGCGCCACCGCCTGAGCGACGACAGCCGTTTCTACGAGGCGGTGCTGGACGACGCGCCGACCGCTTTGCTCACCGTGGGCGCCGACGGCAAGGTCGATCTCGCCAACAAGGCGGCGCGCCGGCTGCTGGTCCGTCACAAAGGCGTCCGGATCGAGGATTTCGAGATTTACGGCGCCGCCTTCGCCAAGAGCCTGACCGACGCGGCCGTGTCGCGCCCGCGCCTCGTCCCGCTTACGACCGACACAGTGCCGCAGACGGCGATGGTGAGCGCCGCCCTCGTCCACCGCCTCGGAAGCCAGGTACGGGTCGTCGCGGTGCAACCGATCCAGGGCGAATTGAACGCGATCGAGATCGCGGCGCAGAGCGACCTCGTGCGCGTCCTCACCCACGAGATCATGAACTCGATGACCCCGGTCACCTCGCTCGCCCATACTGCCGCCCAGTTGATCGGCACCGCAGACAAGGGCGACGACGCCGACATCAGCGACGCCCGCGCCGCGATCGAGACGCTGGCGCGCCGCGCCGACGGCGTGATGCATTTCGTCGAAAGCTACCGCCAGATCAGCCGCACGCCCGAGGTCCGCCGCCGCGAGTTCGAGGTCCTCCCTTGGGCGCAGGAGCTGGAATCCCTGTTCCGCGCGAGCGACGCCGGCGCTGGCGTCACGCTGACGCTGGACGTCGAGCCCGATAACATGACGATCGACGCGGACCCCGACTTGCTCTGCCAGGTGCTGATCAACCTGCTGCGCAACGGCGCCGAGGCGGCCCGCGCACATGCCGCCGAACCCTGCGTCGCTCTATCCTTCGCCCAGACCAGGAACGGACGCACCCAGATCGAGGTCGGAGACAATGGCGCGGGCGTGCCCGAGAGCCTGCGCCATGACGTCTTCCTCCCCTTCTTCACCACCAAGGCCAAGGGGACGGGGGTGGGGCTGAGCCTCGCGCGCCAGCTCGTCCTTGCCCACCGCGGTTCGATCGATCTCGCCGCCACGGAGAGCGGCGGCGCGCTATTCAGGATCGTAATCTAGAGCGAAGCCGGATCGGCGGTGGTCGGATCGACCGGCCCCGCCTCGCGCGCGTCGCTCGCCAGCGTTTCGAGGGCGCCCTCGTCCAGGGGGATAGGGTCGGCGAGGCTGAGGCCGTCGAGGATGCGCGCGGTCTCGTCGCGCACCATCAGCATCACGCGATGGAGGCGGCACTGTTCCTCGGTCACGCAATTCTCGCACGGCTCATAGGCGAGCCGGCTCGCGCACGGCAGCAGTCCCAGCGAGCCGCGCGTCAGGCGGACGATCTCGCCATAGCTGACGTCCTGCGGCGGGCGGGCCAGCCAATAGCCGCCATCGCGTCCGCGGCGGCTGACGATCATGCCCTCGCGGCTCATCTGCGACAGCATCACGGTGAGGAATTTGGGCGGGATATTCTGCGCTTCAGCGATCTCGCTCAACTGCACCGGGCCTTGGCCATAGCGGTCGGCCAGGTGGAGCAACGCTCGGATTGTATACCGGGTTCGTTGAGAAAGCATGGAGGGCTAATGAACCCAATGCGTTAGCTTGGCAACCACGACATGTATGTCGCTACAGGCCTTTGAAAAGAAAGCCTAGAAGAGCCGATCCGGCGAGCACTGGAATCATCCCGATCCTGAAGCGAAACACCGCCACCAGCGCCGCTGCCGAGAGCAAGGCGGCGAGCGGATCGAGGCTGGCCCAATCGGGAATGTCCGGCCCGAACCGGCGCTCCGTCACCCGCGCGAACAGGAAGTGGACGGCGAACCAGACGGCGAGGTTCAGGATCACGCCGACGACCGCCGCCGTGATCGCGGCGAGCGCGCCGGCCAGCGCGCGATTCTCGCGCAGCCTTTCGATCCACGGCGCCCCGGCGAAGATCCACAGGAAACAGGGCAGGAAGGTAACCCAGGTGGTGAGCAAGCCGCCGAGCGTGCCGGCGAGCAAAGGCGGCAGCCCGCCCGGATCGCGGTAGGCGCCGAGGAAGCCGACGAATTGGGTGACCATGATCAGCGGCCCGGGCGTCGTCTCGGCAAGGCCGAGTCCGTCGAGCATCTCGCCCGGCTGGAGCCAGTGATAGGTGTCGACTGCGGCCTGCGCGACATAAGCGAGCACCGCATAGGCGCCGCCGAAGGTCACCACCGCCATTTGCGAGAAGAAGAGCGCAATGTCGGCGAAGGCCCCGGTGCCCCCGGCGACCAGCAATCCGACCGGGACCAGCCACAGCAGGAGCAGCAGCAAGGCGACCGGGAGCAGGCGCCATCCGTTCCGGGCATGATCGGGCAGTCCGGTTCCAAGCGCGGTCTCGGCGTCGGGGACGGGCGTCCCGCCAGGGCCGTGTCCGCCACCGGCTGCGAAAGCCTTGCTGCCCGCTCGCGCTGCGGCGAAGCCAACCAGCCCGGCGCCCAGCACGATCAGCGGGAAGGGGATGTCGAGCAGGAAGATGCCAAGAAAGGCCCCGGCCGCCACGAGGCGACGCGCGTTGTTGCCGAGCGCCCGCGCGCCGATTCGCGCCACCGCCTGAACGACGATCGCCAGCACCGCCGCCTTCAGCCCGAAGAATAAGGCGGCGACCGGCGTCGCCCGGCCGTAGAGGACATAGAGCCAGCTCAGCGCCATCATTGCGATCAGTCCGGGCAGGATGAACAGCAGGCCGGCGACGAGCCCGCCCTTCACCCGGTGCAGCAGCCAGCCGATATAGGTGGCGAGCTGCTGCGCTTCCGGCCCCGGCAGCAGCATGCAGAAATTGAGCGCGTGAAGAAAACGCTCCTCGCCGATCCACTTCTTCTCCTCGACGAGGATGCGGTGCATGACCGCGATCTGCCCGGCGGGGCCGCCGAAGCTCAGCAGGGCGATCCGCGCCCAGGCGCGGACCGCCTCTCCGAAGGTCGGGTAGGCGCTCAGGCGGCTTCGTCCTTGAGCGACTGCATGTCGATTACGAACCGGTATTTGACGTCGCTGCGCAGCATCCGCTCATAGGCGTCGTTGATCGCCTGGATCGGGATCATCTCGATGTCTGAGACGATGCCGTGCTCGGCGCAGAAATCGAGCATCTCCTGGGTCTCCTCGATCCCACCGATCAGCGAGCCGGCAAGCCGGCGCCGCTTCATGATCAGGTTGAACACGGTCGGCGACGGATGCGGGGTGGCCGGCGCGCCGACGAGTGTCATCGTGCCGTCCCGCTTCAGGAGGGTCAGGAAGGCATCGAGGTCGTGCGGCGCGGCGACCGTGTTGAGGATGAAGTCGAAGCTGTTCTTGTGCGCGGCCATCTCGTCGGCATTCTTCGACACGACGACCTCATGCGCGCCGAGTCGCAGCGCGTCGTCGCGTTTGTTCGGCGAAGTGGTGAAGAGGACGACATGGGCGCCCATCGCCGCGGCGAGCTTCACTCCCATATGGCCGAGCCCGCCGAGTCCGACGATCCCGACCTTGTGACCCTTCCCGACCTTCCATTCGCGCAGCGGCGACCAGGTGGTGATGCCGGCGCACAGCAAGGGCGCGACCGCGGCCAGCTGGTCTTCGCCATGCCGGATGCGGAGCACGAACTCCTCCCGCACCACGATCTTGTCCGAATAGCCGCCATAAGTGATGGGGCCGCCGCCCTGCTCGCGGCTGTCATAGGTGCCGGTGAAGCCGTTCTCGCAATATTGCTCGAGCCCTTCGGCGCAGGCGTCGCAATGCTGGCAGGAATCGACCATGCAACCGACGCCGACGAGATCGCCGACCGCGAACTTGCCGACATGCTCGCCCGTCGCCGTCACGCGGCCGACGATTTCGTGGCCGGGGACGCACGGATAGGTGGTGCCGCCCCATTCGTTGCGGGCGGTGTGGAGATCCGAGTGGCAGACCCCGCAATAGAGTATCTCGATCTGGACGTCGTGATGACCGGGCAGGCGGCGCTCCAGCGTGAACGGCGCGAGTGGGCTCTCCGCGTCATAGGCGGCATAGGCTTTGGTGGCGGTCACGGTGATTCCTTCCTCGTTCGGAGCATGGCCCCTTTCCCCCGCGGTGAACGCCTTATCAAGCGGTCGGGTGCCGCTCAGATCTCATATTCGAGCTGGTGCAGCGCCTCGGCCAGGGCCGACTGGTGCTGGCGCGCCGCAATGCGGTCGTTCAGCCGGCGGATCGTCTTGCTGGCGCGGTCGGTGAACATCCCGGGCACGAGGCCGTGGATCATGCAGGCCGCGCCGGCGAGGATCATCGCGCTGCCGATGCCGGACGCCACGCCGAGATGCTCGCGATAGCCCTCGCCCGCCTCTTTCAGATGGGTGCGGCTGCGCGCAACCAATCCTGCCTTGCGCTGCATGGGTCTCGTCCTGCTTCGATGGTGCCAGCCGGCTCTCTACCACGAAAGCGCGTGGCGCCAGAAGCCCCGGCCGGACGAGCGGTCTAGCAGCCCCCGCGGAAATCGGGCAGTGCGTCCCACATGGACATGCCCCACGGCCCCGCACCGACCTCCCATGTCGCCATCGTCGGCGGCGGCTTTTCCGGAACCCTGCAGGCGGTCAACATCCTGCGCCATGCCGGCCCGCGCGTGACACTCATCGAGCGCCGGCCGGTCGTCGGCCGCGGCACCGCTTATTCGGCTGCCCACGACGATCATCTGCTCAATGTGCGCGCCGGCAATATGAGCGCCTTTCCGGACGACCCCGGCCATTTCGTCCGCTGGCTGGAGCGGCACGGGCTGGGCGGCGCCGCCGACTTCATCTCGCGCCGCACCTACGGCGCCTATCTCGGCGAGATATTGGACGAAGCCGTGGCCAATTGCGCAGGCCGGCTGACGATCGTTCGCGACGAGGTGACCGACGTGACGTTCGCGGCGGACGGGGCGACGGTGACGCTGGCCGAGGGCGCCCCGCTCAGCGCCGACAAGGTCGTCCTGTCGGTCGGCAACCTTCCGCCGCACGAGCCGCCGCCCCTGCGCGCGGCCGGCCTCGGTCCGGACGTCTATGCAGCCGATCCCTGGTCGGACCGGGTCGTCGAAGGTCTCGATGATGGCGACGAGGTGTTGGTGCTCGGCACCGGCCTCACCATGATCGACGTCGCCTTGCTGCTCGACTCACACGGCTTTCGCGGCCGCATCCTGGCGCTGTCGCGGCGCGGCCTGCTGCCCCGCGCCCATGTCGCGCCCGGCGGCCCGGCGACCTCGCTGGACGAGCGGCCGTCGGTGTCGGGCTCGGCTCTGGTGCGCTGCGTCCGCGCACGCGCCGAGCAGGTC
>JAFAEZ010000121.1 GCA_023423775.1 Pseudomonadota bacterium | reverse complement strand
GCCGCGACCTTCGCCGTCGCGACGGGGACCGCGCTCGCGACCGCCACGGTCGCCACGGTCGCCACGGTCACCGCGCTCGCGCGGCTCGCGGGGCGGACGGGTGTCCTCGAGCTCGGCGCCGGTCTCCTGGTCGACGACGCGCATCGACAGGCGAACCTTGCCGCGCGGATCGACCTCGAGAACCTTGACCTTCACTTCCTGGCCTTCCGACACGACGTCGGTCGGCTTCTCGACTCGCTCGTTCTTCATCTCGGAGACGTGGACGAGACCGTCCTTGCCGCCCATGAAGTTCACGAACGCGCCGAAATCGACGATGTTGACGACCTTGCCGCTGTAGATCTTGCCGACCTCGGGCTCCTCGACGATGCCGAGGATCCACTTCCGGGCGGCCTCGATCTGGTTGACGTCGGACGAGCTGATCTTGATCACGCCCTCGTCGTCGATGTCGACCTTGGCACCGGTCTCGGCGACGATCTCGCGGATGACCTTGCCGCCGGTGCCGATGACTTCGCGGATCTTCGACTTGTCGATCTGCATCGTCTCGATGCGCGGGGCGTGCGCCGAAAGCTCGGTGCGGACTTCGCCCAGCGCCTTGGCCATCTCGCCCAGGATGTGGGCGCGGCCGGCATTCGCCTGCTCGAGCGCGACCTTCATGATCTCCTCGGTGATGCCGGCGATCTTGATGTCCATCTGCAGCGAGGTGATGCCCTCGGACGTGCCCGCGACCTTGAAGTCCATGTCGCCGAGATGGTCCTCGTCACCGAGGATGTCAGACAGGACCGCGAAGTCCTTGCCTTCCAGGATGAGGCCCATGGCGATGCCCGAGACCGGACGCTTCAACGGAACGCCGGCGTCCATCATGGCGAGGCTGCCGCCGCACACCGTGGCCATCGACGAGGAGCCGTTCGACTCGGTGATGTCGGAGAGGACGCGGATCGTGTAGGGGAATTCCTCCGCGCTCGGCAGCACCGGGTGCAAAGCGCGCCAGGCGAGCTTGCCGTGGCCGACTTCGCGGCGGCCCGGGGCGCCGAAGCGGCCCACTTCGCCGACCGAATAAGGCGGGAAGTTATAGTGCAGCATGAAGCGCTGGTAGGAGAGGCCCTCCAGGCCGTCGATCATCTGCTCGGCGTCCTTGGTGCCCAAGGTGGTCGTGCAGATCGCCTGCGTCTCGCCGCGGGTGAACAGCGCCGAGCCGTGGGTACGCGGCAGGAAGCCGACGATCGCCTCGATCGGGCGGACCGTCTTGGTGTCGCGGCCGTCGATGCGGCGGCCATCCTTCAGGATCGCGCCACGGACGATTTCGGCCTCGAGCTTCTTGACGAGCTTGGCGGCGACGAGCTGAGCCTGCGGATCGGCGTCGGCGAAGGCTTCCTTGGCCTTCTCGCGAGCGGCGTTAAGCATGGCCGAACGCTCGGACTTCTGCGTCGTCTTGTAGGCGGCGGCGATGTCGGCGCCGATCAGGTCGCGCAGCTTCTGCTTGACCTCGGACGTGTCGGCAGCCTCGGCCAGCTCCCAGGGCTCCTTGGCGGCCTGCTCGGCGAGCTTGATGATCGCCTCGATGACCTTCTGGCTCTGCTTGTGGCCGTACATGACGGCGCCGAGCATGACGTCCTCGGAAAGCTCCTTGGCCTCCGATTCGACCATCAGGACGGCGTCGTAGGTGCCGGCCATGACGAGGTCGAGGTCGCCCTGCTTGCTCTGCTCGCTGGTCGGGTTGAGGACATACTCGCCGTCGACATAGCCGACGCGGGCGCCGGCGATCGGGCCCATGAACGGGATGCCGGAGAGGGTCAGCGCCGCCGAGGCCGCGACCATCGCGACGACGTCGGGCTCGTTCTCGCCGTCATAGGAGAGGACCTGTGCGATCACGAGGACTTCGTTGTAGAAGCCTTCCGGGAAGAGCGGGCGGATCGGACGGTCGATCAGGCGGCTGGTCAGCGTTTCCTTTTCGGTGGCGCCGCGCTCGCGCTTGAAGAAGCCGCCCGGGATACGGCCGGCGGCCGAGAATTTTTCCTGATAGTGGACGGTCAGCGGGAAGAAATCCTGCCCCGGCTTCACATTCTTGGCCGCGGTGACGGCGCAAAGGACGACGGTCTCGCCCAGGGTGGCCAGCACAGCGCCGTCCGCCTGACGGGCCACGCGGCCCGTTTCGAGGGTCAGCGTCTTGCCGCCCCACTCGATTTCCACTTTCTTCATGTCAAACATCTGTTTTTCCTTACATCACCGGCGGCCAGATGCGGCCGGTGGCCTGCGTGCGGGCAGTTTGGCCCGCCTTGTGGACCCGAACGGTCCATTCCAGGGGTCGCCGGATTGCGACCGCCCGAAAAAGAGAAACGGCCCCGCGAGGGGGCCGTCCCATGTTACTTGCGAAGCCCGAGCTTCGTGATCAGTGCGGTGTAGCGCTCGCCATCGGTCTTCCGGAGATAGTCCAGAAGCGAGCGGCGCTTGTTGACCAGCATCAGCAGACCGCGGCGCGAGTGATTGTCCTTGGCGTGGGTCTTGAAGTGCTCGGTGAGATTGGTGATGCGCTCGGTGAGGATCGCGACCTGGACCTCGGGGGATCCGGTGTCGCCCGACTTGCGGGCGTTGTCGTTGATGATTTCCTGCTTGCGCTCGATGCTAACCGACATCGTCTTCCTTTCACATTAGAGGTTGAAGCCGCGCACCACCCGAAGTTCCCCTTCGGAAAGCTCCACCAAAGCAACCGGAACAGACTGGTCGGTCGCGAGGTGTAGCCCTGGCTGTGCGGCAATCCCGATCACCTTCTGCCCCTGGCGGAGCAGCCTTGCCTGATCGGGGGCGACGGGTAGAGCCGGGATGTCGTCCAGCCCCGCCGTCAGCGGCAAGAGTGCCTGTTCAAGCTGGCGCGCATGGCCGAGATCGGCCAATTTGTCCAGCGAAATCGCTCCGCCCAGGGTGAACGGACCGGCCTTCGCCCGCCGCAGCATGGTGACCGAGCCGACCGTGCCGACAGCGCGGGCGATGTCGCGCGCGAGCGAGCGAATATAGGTGCCCTTCGAGACGCGCGCCGTGAGAGTGATTTCCTCCAGTTCGTCCAGCTGCCATGCCGCGGCCGGTTTCAGGACCAATTCGTGTACCGTGACCGACCGGTTCTTCATTTCAACCTGTTCGCCGGCGCGGGCGCGGTCGTAGGCGCGCTGGCCGTCGATCATCAGCGCCGAATAAGCCGGCGGCACCTGCTCGATCGCGCCGGTGAAGAGCGGCAGCGCCGCCTCCACTGCCGCCAAAGTGGGGCGAACGTCCGAGGTGGCGACCACCTCCCCTTCCCCGTCGAGGGTCGACGTCTCGGCACCGAAGCCGATCGTGAAGTCGTAGATCTTGTCGGCATCGAGCATCCGGCCGGAAAGCTTGGTCGCCTCCCCCAGCGCCACCGGCAGCACGCCGCTCGCCAGCGGATCGAGCGTGCCGCCGTGGCCGACCTTCATCTTCGGGTATCCGCCCGCTTTCAGCGCGCGCTTCACCGCGGAGACGATCTGGGTGGAGCCGGGGCCGAGCGGCTTGTCGACGATCAGCCAGCCGTGGAGGGCCATTCGTCCGCCAGGATCGAGAAGAGGACCGTGTCGCGCACATGGCCGGTCCAGGTGATCCGTTCCTGCCGGATCACGCCTTCGCGTACGCCGCCGAGCTTGGCCATCGCCGCCTGCGAGCGCGCGTTGCGGGCATCGACGCGGAATTCGATGCGGCGGAAGCCGCTTTCGATCGCGCGGCCGATCATCAGATCCTTGACGCGGCGGTTGATGCCGCTGCCGCGCAGCGAAGGGACGTAATAAGTATTGCCGATCTCGAGCACGCCGCGGTCCGGCTCGATGCCGATATAGGCGCTCATGCCGACCAGGCGATTATCGAGGAAGATCGCGAAGGCGCGGCCATTGGGGCGCGCGATCAGGGCGTCGAAGCTCGCGTCGAAATGGTCCGGGCCGTAGGGAATGGCGTAGATCGTCCAGATCTCGCCATCCTCGGCGCAAGCCGCGCGCAGCGCGTCGCGGTGCGGCTCGGCGAGCGGTTCGAGGCGGAGCGCGCCGTCCGCCATCGGCGCGCCGAGGCTCACGCCTCCTCGTCGCCGCCGAGGTCCGCCGCCACCTTTGGCGAGCGCAAGATCTGGTCGATATGCGACCCCTCGTCGAAGCTCTCGTCGGGCAGGAACTTCAGCATCGCCGCATATTTGGTGTTCACCCGCCGCGACACCTCGCCGCGCAGATAGCGCACGTTCTTCTTCAGCGCCGCGATCACCTGCGTCTCGTCGGCGCCGAGCAGCGGCTTCACGAAGACGGTGGCATGGCGCAGGTCCGGCGACATCCGCACCTCGGTGACCGAGACCGGATGGCTCGCCAGCACGTCGTCATGCACGTCGCCGCGGGCGAGCACTTCGCTCAGCGCATGGCGCACCTGCTCGCCGACGCGCAGCAGGCGGACCGAGCGCCCTTCTTGGGATTCATTGTGACGCATAGATCAACAGCTCCATCCCCTCCCCCGCGAACGGGGGAGGGAAATGCTTAGAGCGTCCGGGCCCGTTCCTCGACCTCGAAGACCTCCAGGTGGTCGCCCGCCTTGATGTCGTTCGTGTCGGCGAGGAGCACACCGCATTCGAGACCGGCGCGCACTTCGGCGACGTCGTCCTTGAAGCGCCGCAGCGAGGCGATCGTCGTCTTCGAGACGATGACGTCGGCGCGGGTAAGGCGGGCGTGCAGGCCCTTGCGGATGACGCCCTCGAGGACGAGCAGACCGGCCGCCTTGTCCTTCTTGCCGGCCGGGAAGACCTCCTTGACCTCGGCGCGGCCGACGACGGTCTCGACGATCTCGGGTCCGAGCTCGCCGGCCATCGCCTGCTTCACCCAGTCGGTGAGATGGTAGATGACGTCGTAATAGCGGAACTCGACCTTGTTACGCTCGCCGATCTCGCGCGCCTTGGCGTTCGGACGGACATTGAAGCCGATGATCGGCGCGTTCGAGGCGCTGGCCAGGGTGACGTCGCTCTCCGTGATCGCGCCGACGCCCGAATGGAGCACACGGACGCGGATCTCGTCGGTCGAGATGCGGTTGACGGCATTGACGATCGCCTCGACCGAGCCCTGCACGTCGGCCTTGATGACCATCGGGAACTCCTTGGTCATGCTCGCCCGCGAGGCGAACATATTCTCAAGGCTGACCGGCGCGGAGGTGGTCCGCTTGCGGTCGAGCAGGCTCTGGCGATAAGCGGCGACTTCGCGGGCGCGGGCGTCGTTCTCGACCACCGAGAAGGGATCGCCCGCCGACGGCACGGCCGACAGGCCGAGCACTTCGACCGGCACCGACGGCCCGGCTTCCTTCACCTGCTTGCCCTTGTCGTCGATCATCGCGCGGACCTTGCCGCTGGCGGCGCCGACCACGAACGTGTCGCCGACGCGCAGCGTGCCGCGCTGGACCAGAACGGTGGCGAGCGGGCCGCGGCCCTTGTCGAGCTTGGCCTCGATCACCACGGCCTCGGCCGGACGATCGGGATTGGCCTTGAGCTCGAGCAGTTCCGCCTGGAGCTGGATCGCCTCGAGCAACTTGTCGAGGTTGGTCTTCTTCAGCGCCGACACCTCGACGTCCTGGACGTCGCCGGACATCGCCTCGACGATGACCTCATGCTGCAGCAGCTCCTCGCGGACCTTCTGCGGATTAGCCTCGTGCTTGTCGATCTTGTTGATCGCCACGATCATCGGCACGCCGGCCGCCTTGGTGTGGTTGATCGCCTCGATCGTCTGCGGACGCAGGCCGTCATCGGCCGCCACCACCAGGATAACGATATCGGTGACGTTGGCTCCGCGCTGGCGCATCTCGGTGAAGGCCTCGTGGCCCGGCGTGTCGAGGAATGTGATCTTCGACTTGTCGGGCAGCGCGACCTGATAGGCGCCGATATGCTGGGTGATGCCGCCCGCCTCGCCGCTCTGGACGGAGGCGCCGCGGATGGCGTCGAGCAGCGAAGTCTTGCCGTGATCGACGTGACCCATGATGGTCACGACAGGCGAACGCGGCTTCAGCGTCTCGGGCGCATCTTCCTCGCCGCCGACGCCGATCTCGACGTCCGCTTCGCTGACGCGCTTGATGTTATGGCCGAATTCGGTGACCAGCAGCTCGGCCGTATCCTGGTCGATCGCCTGGTTGACGGTGACGACCATGCCCATCTTGAAGAGCGACTTGACGAGGTCGGCGCCCTTCTCGGCCATGCGGTTGGCGAGCTCGCCGACCGTGATCGTGTCGGGAACGACGACGTCGCGGATCTGCTTGGCTTGCGGGCCGCCCATCTGATGGTGGCGCTTTTCCTTCTCGCGGGCGCGCTTCAGCGCCGCGAGCGAACGCGCACGGGCGCCGCCGTCGCCATCATTGAGCGCGCGGGTGACGGTGAGCTTGCCGGACTGACGGCGATCGTCGCCGCCGCGGGCGCCGCGCGCCGGACGCGTCGGCTCGGGTCGCTTGGCGACATTGACGAAGCCCTTCGGGCGCGGATGCGCAGGGCGACGCTCTTCTTCCTCGGTCACAGCAGCAGGAGCGGCCGGCTCAGGGGCCGGACGTGCGGCTTCCTCGGCAGCGCGCTTGGCGGCTTCCTCGGCCTCGCGGGCGCGCTCGGCGGCGGCGGCTTCCTCGGCCTTGCGGTTGTCCTCGGCGCGGCGCTTTTCTTCCTCGGTCGCCTGCTGGGCCTGGCGATCCTCGCGGCGGCGTGCCTCCTCGAGCGTGGCGAGGCGGGCTTCCTCGGCCTCGCGCAGCAGGCGCTCCTGCAG
>JAFAEZ010000118.1 GCA_023423775.1 Pseudomonadota bacterium | reverse complement strand
ACCCCCCCCCCGCCCGCCCCCCCCCGCCCCCCGCCCCCCCGCGTCAAGGGCTACATGGGCAGGGAAACAGCGTCGGTGACGTGGATGACGCCGTTGGACTGAACGAGGTCGGCCTTGGTGACCGTCGCCGTGCCGCCGGTCGCGTCGGTCAGCACGACCGAGGCGCCCGACAGTCGCGCGGTGATGGTCCCGCCCTGAACGGTCTTCAAGGTCGTCTTGCCTCCGCCGTCCCGGATCGCCTTGACCAGATCGGCCGACGTGACCTTTCCGGGGACGACATGGTAGGTCAGAACGGCTCGCAGCTGGTCGCGACTGGCGGGCTCGACAAGCTTGTCGACGGTGCCGGCCGGCAGGCGGGCAAAAGCGGCATCGGTCGGCGCGAAGACCGTGAAGGGGCCCTGGCCGGCGAGGGTGTCGACCAGGCCCGCGGCTTTCAGCGCGCCGACGAGCGTCTGGTGATCGTTCGAGGCCACCGCAGCGGCGACGATGTTGCCCTTGGCGGGACCGCCGGCGAGCGCCATCGAAGGTGCCGCCGCAAACGCGACGGCGAGGCCGATCGCGATAGATCCGAAGCGTCGATTCATGGTGGTCATCCTTTTCCTGACCGCCCCAATGGGCGTCAGGTGCGGAATTAGGATGACGGCGCCCGCACAGCCATACGGCCTTTAGGCTGCATCTAGAGCCCCGCTTCGACGGCAACCCGGATGGCATCGGTGGAAGTGGCCACGCCAAGCTGCTCGAGAAGCAGGCGGCGGTGCATCTTCACCGTCTTTTCGCTGAGCTTCAGTTCCCAGGCGATCTGCTTGTTGAGGAGCCCGCGCGCCATCAGCTCCAGGACCTGCCTGCGCCGTGCCGGCAGGCTCTTCACGAGCGCAAAGGCGCGGGCGCGCCTGGCGGAAAATTGCGGCTCCGACTCTGCTCCGAGATCGACCTGGGAGCCCAGAAACCAGGCGACGTCCCCGTCATCATCGAACAAGGGCGTGACGAGGACGCCATTGCGGAAGGGCGTGCCGTCGCGGCGATAATTGAGGATGTCGACCAGTACCGAGTGGCGCGCGCGCACGGCCTCCCGGATCCGCTCGGTAATCCAGGGCTCCGTTCCCTCTCCGGCGAGAAAGCGACAATTGCGGCCGATGATCTCCTGCTCGGAATATCCGGTCAGCGCACAGAAAGCGGCGTTGGCGACCTCCACCGGATTGTCCGCCCGGCGCGGGTTGGTAATCACCGTTGCGATCGGGCTGACGCCGATGCTCTCGAGAATCTGCTCGTGCGTGCCCACCCCGCCATCATAGCGCGCCCGCCGGTGGCAGGCGACCCGGACAGTAAACGCTGGTGCGACCGCAGATATAGGCAGGCCCTGCCCGGCGACACGCCCGTCATGCCGGACGCGATCCGGCATCCCGCTTCCTCTCCGCGCCTCCGCGCGCAACGGGAAAGGTCAGGTCCGAGGTGACGAAGGGAAAGCGCGTGAGGCCGCCGCCGTCACGGGAGTGAATCCCGTGACGTCGATCCGGTCGCTGGCGCGCCGGTCGGCCGGCCTTCGCCGGCTCTCGCCCAAGCCCGGCGGCACGTGCGCGCCGGCGGTCTTGGGCTTAGCGGCTGCGGCTTAGGCCGCTTCGCTCTTCCGGCTCTGGCGCTTACGCTCGTGTGGGTCGAGGTAGCGCTTGCGGATGCGGATGCTCTTGGGCGTGACTTCGACCAGCTCGTCGTCCTGGATATAGGCGATCGCCTGCTCGAGCGTCATCCGCTTGGGCGGGGTGAGGCGGATGCCCTCATCCTTGCCCGAGGCGCGGAAGTTGGTGAGCTGCTTGGACTTCAAGGGATTGACCTCGAGATCCTGCGGCTTGGCATTCTCGCCGATCACCATGCCCTCGTAGAGCTTCTCGCCGGGCGCGATGAACAGGATGCCGCGTTCCTCGAGCATGTTGAGCGCGTAGGCCACGGCCTCGCCCTGCTCCATCGAGATGAGGACGCCGTTCTGGCGGCCCTGGATGACGCCCTTATAGGGGCCGTATTTCTCGAACAGCCGGTTCATGATGCCGGTGCCGCGCGTGTCGCTCAAAAACTCGCCATGATAGCCGATCAGGCCGCGCGAGGGGGCGCTGAAGGTGAGGCGAGTCTTGCCGCCGCCCGAGGGGCGCATGTCGGTCATCTCGGCCTTGCGCAGCGACATCTTCTCGACGACCGTTCCGGAGAATTCATCGTCGACGTCGACCACGACCGTCTCGTACGGCTCCTCGCGGCCGCTCGGGCCGTCCTTGAACAAGACGCGCGGGCGGCTGATCGAGAGCTCGAAGCCTTCGCGGCGCATCGTCTCGATGAGCACGCCCAATTGGAGCTCGCCGCGGCCGGCGACTTCGAACGCGTCCGAGGTCGGGCTGACCGAGATGCGGATCGCGACGTTGGTCTCGGCCTCGCGCTCGAGACGGTCTCGGATGACGCGGCTCTGCACCTTGTCGCCGTCGCGGCCGGCATAGGGGCTGTCGTTGACCGCGAAGCTCATCGCCAGCGTCGGCGGGTCGATCGGGCGGGCGGGCACCGGGACGGTCATCGAGGGCGCGCCGATCGTGTTGGAGACGGTCGCCTTGGCGAGGCCGGCAATGGCGACGATATCGCCCGCCTTGGCGCTCTCGACCGGGACGCGCTCGAGGCCGCGGAAGGCGAACACCTTGCTGGCGCGGCCTGCCTCGACTTCGTTGCCGTCGACGTCGATCGCCTTGATCGGCATGTTGACGTCGAGCTTGCCGCTTTCGATGCGGCCGGTGAGGATGCGGCCGAGGAACGGGTCCCGGTCGAGCAAAGTGGCGAGCATCTTGAACTCGGCCTCGGTGTCGAGGCCCGGCTCGGGGATGTGGTCGACGATCTTCTGGAACAGCGGCGTCAGGTCGCCCGAGCGGACGTCGTCGGTCTCGCCGGCATAGCCGTTGCGGCCCGAGGCGTAGAGGACCGGGAAGTCCAATTGCTCGTCATTGGCGTCGAGACTCAGGAACAGCTCGAAACATTCGTCGAGCACTTCGGCCGGGCGCGCATCGGGGCGGTCGATCTTGTTGACGACGACGATCGGCTTGAGGCCGAGGCCCAGCGCCTTGCCGGTCACGAACTTGGTCTGCGGCATCGGCCCTTCGGCCGAATCGACCAGCAGGATCACGCCGTCGACCATCGACAGGATTCGTTCCACCTCCGCACCGAAATCGGCGTGGCCCGGCGTGTCGACGATGTTGATGTGCGTGCCCTGCCACTCGACCGAGGTGCACTTGGCGAGGATGGTGATCCCGCGCTCTTTCTCGAGGTCGTTCGAATCCATGGCGCGTTCGTCGACGCGCTGGTTGTCGCGGAAGGTGCCGGATTGGCGGAACAGCTGGTCGACAAGAGTCGTCTTGCCGTGATCGACGTGGGCGATGATCGCCACGTTGCGAAGACTCATTCAAAATTCCCGATGGAGCGAAATGTGGCGCGCCTATACGCGTTATATTGCGGCGCAACAAGTGCAGCCCGTCGCAATGACTGAACCAGGCGGCGAAGCCAGAGCCTGCTCATTGCATTACGTGCGCTCGCGCCCTTTCCAGTCGAAGACAAGTCCGGACAAGTCGCGCGAACCTCTTCGCAAGTTCGTCGCACGATTTGTCGCGATCAACGCAGCGCCATCGCACCGTCCCAGGCTGTAAACGAAATCGATTGTCCTAACGGGCTTTCTCAGCCAATTTACACGAGCCTCGGCAGGACGGAGTGATCTGATGACGACCACCCCCGCAATTGACGGAACCGCCACAATGACCATCGAACCGCCCGAAACGGTTCCGATTGAAGCCGAAGCCACCGCACCGCCGACGATTGCCAAGCGCCTCAATCTCAAAGGCCGCGCCGCTTCCGAGAAGATGACCGCGGGCGATCTGATGTCGCCGCCGGTCGGCGTGTTCGGGCCGAACATGACCGTGCGGGAAACGGTCGAGCAATTGCGCGACCTCACCCGCGCCGCCTTCATCACTTATTGCTACGTCACCGACGAAGGCGGCCGGCTGCTCGGGCTCGTCGTGATGCGCGACATGCTGCTCGCCAAGCCGGACACAAAGCTCGAGGAGATCATGCTCCACAATGTGTTCGCGTTCCGCGACACGATGCCGCTCGCCGACGCGCTCAAGGCGGCGCTGACCAAGCACTTCCCGGTCTATCCGGTGGTCGACGCCAACCACGTTCTCAAGGGCCTGATCCGCGGCGACGCTCTGTTCGCCGAGCAGGCGATCGAGATCAGCGCCCAGGCCGGCGCCATGGTCGGCGTCGAGAAGGAGGAGCGCCTGGCGACGCCGCTGAAGCGCAGTCTCCTGCTCCGCCACCCCTGGCTCCAGGTCAACCTCGTGACCGCTTTCGTCGCCGCGGCGGTGGTCGGCGTGTTCGAGGAGACGCTGGCGCAGCTCGTTATCCTCGCCGTCTTCCTGCCAGTGATGGCGGGGCAGTCGGGCAATACCGGGTGCCAGGCGCTGGCGGTCGCCTTGCGCGGCATGACGCTCGGCGACGTCAAGGCGGGCCTCGAACGCAAGCTCGTCATGAAGGAAGGCATGCTCGGCTTCTTCAACGGCCTGCTGGTCGGCATCACGGCCGGTCTGGGCATGTTCATCTACGCGCGGATGCAGGGCGAGGCGAACCCGCTGCTGATGGGCTTGGTGGTGATGGTGGCTATGATCGCGAGCTGCGTGATCAGTGGCCTCGCCGGAGCGCTGATTCCGCTGACCCTGAAACGGCTCGGCGCCGACCCGGCGACCGCCTCGAGCATCTTCCTCACCACCGCCAGCGACGTGGCGAGCATGGGCATCTTCCTGTCGCTGTCGACAATGCTGTTGCTCTAACTCAGGCGATCCACAGCCGCAGGAACCAGGCGACCGTGCCGAGCGCGGCGACGCTCGCAGCCCAGATCGCCACGAACCAGGCCAGCCGCCGCCACAGCGGGGGCGGAGCGTCCGTGCTCAATGATAGCCTTCTTCGCCGACCTTGCCGCGGAAGACCCAATAGGACCAGGCGGTGTAGCCGAGGATCAGCGGGATCAGCACGGCCGCACCGACCAGCATGAAGATCTGGCTGCTTTCCGGGGCCGCGGCCTGCCAGATGGAGAGGCGGCCGGGGATGACGTCGGGCCACATCGACACTGCGAGACCCGCCATCGCGAGCAGGAACAGGATGAGCGTCAGCAGGAACGGCACATGGTCCGGCCCGCGGCGCAGGCTGCGCCACAGGAAGAATGCCGTCACCAGCACCAGCACAGGCATCGGGATCGCGACGTAGAGGCCCGGCACGTCGAACCAGCGGGTGTGATATTTCTCCTCGAGGAACGGAGTCGCCAGGCTGACCAGCCCGAGCGCCGCGAGCATCGCTGGCAGCAGCCAGCGCGCGAACCGGCAGGCGTCGCGCTGGATCTCGCCTTCGGTCTTCCAGATCAGCCAGGTCGCGCCCAGCAAGGCGTAGCCGACGCACAGGCTCGCGCCGGTCAAGACGCTGAACGGCGTCAGCCAGTCCCACCAGCCGCCGGCATAATGGCGGCCCTCGACGGCGATGCCCTGCAGCAGCGCGCCGAGCGTCACGCCCTGGGCGAAGGTCGCGACTAGCGAGCCGACCGAGAAGCCGGCATCCCACCACACGCGATGGCCCGGATCGCGCCAGCGAAACTCGAACGCGACGCCGCGGAAGACGAGGCCGAGCAGCATGACGATGATCGGTACGTAGAGCGCCGGCAGGATGATCGAATAAGCGAGCGGGAAGGCCGCCATCAATCCGCCACCGCCCATCACCAGCCAGGTCTCGTTGCCGTCCCACAGCGGCGCGATCGCGTTCATCGCCTGGTCGCGCTCGCGCCCGACCTTGAAGCCCTTGAACAGGATGCCGATGCCGAGATCGAAGCCGTCCATCACGACATAGGCCGCGACCGCGAACGCGATCACGAAGGCCCAGACGATGGTGAGATCGATGTTCATCGCGTCACTCCGCCTCCTCGCTCCGGTCGGGCCGCGGATCGGGTTCGCCGCGTGACACTGCCGCGGAAGGCGTGATGCCCGCGGTGCGGATCGGCGCCTCGGCCGGCCCGCTCTCGCCGGCATGGGGCGGGTGGTGCATCAGCTTCAGGATATAGACGGTGCCGGCCGCGAACACGGTGAAATAGACGATGACGAAGGCGAGCAACGATCCGCTGACCCCCGGTGCGGCGATCGGCGAGACCGCGTCGGCGGTGCGCAGGAGATTGTAGACCACCCAAGGCTGGCGCCCGACCTCGGTGGTGATCCAGCCGGCGATCACGGCGACGAAGCCGGACGGCCCCATCACCAAAGCGAAGCGGTGCAGCAGAGGCCAGTCGTACAGCCGCTTCATCGCCCGCGCGACCAGGCTCCACAGGCCGAGCGCGAACATCAGAAAACCGAGCCCCACCATCACCCGGAACGACCAGAAGACGATTTCGGCCGGCGGCCGGTCCGCCTTGGGCACGGTCTTCAGGCCGTCGAGCGGGGCATTGAGATCGTGCTTCAGGATCAGCGAGGAAAGCTTGGGTATCTGCACCGCGGCATGGACGGTCTCGCGTTCGTCGTCCGGAAGCCCGAACAGGATCAGCGGGGCGCCGTCGGGGTGGCTTTCGAAATGGCCTTCCATCGCCATCACCTTGGCCGGCTGATGCTCGAGCGTGTTGAGACCATGGAGGTCGCCGACGAAGATCTGGACCGGCGCGACCAGGGCCGCCATCCACATCGCCATCGAAAACATCTTGCGTACCTCGGGCAGGTTGCGGCCGCGCAGCAGATGCCAGGCCCCGACCGCGCCCACGACCAGAGCAGTGGTGAGATAGGCAGCAATGACGGTGTGGACGAGGCGATAGGGGAAGCTGGGATTGAAGATGATGTCGATCCAGCTGCCGGCTGGGACGAACTGGCCCTGGTCATTGATCGCCCAGCCGGTCGGCGTCTGCATCCAGCTGTTCACCGAAAGGATCCAGAAGGCCGAGATGAAGGTGCCCAGCGCCACCATCAACGTCGCTCCGAAATGGAGTCCCTTCCCCACCTTGTTCATCCCGAACATCATCACGCCGAGGAAGCCCGCTTCGAGGAAGAAGGCGGTCAGCACCTCATAGGCCATCAGCGGCCCGATGATCGGGCCCGCGCGATCGGAGAAGACCGACCAGTTGGTGCCGAACTGATAGGACATGACGATGCCGGAGACGACGCCCATCGCGAATGCCATGGCGAAGATCTTCAGCCAGTAGCGGAAGAGGTTGAGATAGACGTCTTTGCCCGTCTTCAGCCAAAGGGCCTCGAGCACGGCAAGGAAGCTGGCGAGGCCGATCGAGAAGGCCGGGAAGATGAAATGGAACGAGATCGTGAAGGCGAACTGGAGCCGCGCGAGCAACAATGCCGTTTCCGCATCACTCATGGCCCGCCTTTAGCAACTTCGTGCGGCCGATGCGCGTGCAAATTGGGCGCGCCTGCTTAGCCGGCTTGCACCCCCGCCCCTCCCGCTCCATTCCTGTTCCAGGGCCAGAAAAAAAGAACAAGCAAGGGGATGGATGTGATCAGGAAGACGATGATGGTCGGCGCGGCGATTGCGGCGCTTGCAGGCCCGGCGGCAGCGGCGCCGAGCGGCCTCAAGGCGCGCGCCGTGGCCGGCGTCGAGCAGAGGGCGAAGCTCGCCCAGGAAATCAACGATTCGGTGTTCAGCTTCGCCGAACTCGGCTTCCAGGAAGTCGAGACCTCGCGCTACCTGACCGACCTGCTCGAGAAGGAGGGCTTCACCGTGGAGCGCGGCACCGCCGGCCTGCCGACCGGTTGGGTGGCGCGCTGGAGCCACGGCAGCGGCGGCCCCGTGATCGCGCTCGGCAGCGACATAGATGGCATCCCCAAGGCGTCGCAGAAGCCCGGAATCCCCTATCGCGCGCCCATGGTCGAGGGCGGCCCCGGCCATGGCGAGGGCCATAATAGCGGCCAGGCGGTCAACATTGTCGCTGCGCTCGCGGTGAAGGAGCTGATGCAGCGCGAGAATATCCCGGGCACGCTCGTCCTGTGGCCGGGCGTCGCCGAGGAGCTCGTCGCCGGCAAGGCGTTCATGGTCCGCGAAGGCGTGTTCAAGGACGTTGACGCCGTCCTCTTCACCCATGTCGCCAGCAACCTCGGCACGAACTGGGGCCAGCCGAGCGGCACCGGCCTCGTCTCGGTCGAGTATAAGTTCAGCGGTGAGAGCGCCCATTCCGCCGGCGCCCCCTGGCGCGGCAAGTCCGCGCTCGATGCGGTCGAGCTGATGAACATGGGCTGGAACATGAAGCGCGAGCATCTGCGCACCGAGCAGCGCTCGCATTATGTGATCACCGACGGCGGCGACCAGCCCAACGTGGTGCCGTCCGAGGCCTCGGTCTGGTATTATTTCCGCGAGCAGGATTTCGACCGCATCCGCAAGAGCTACGAGCTCGGCAATCAGATCGCCGACGGCGCGGCGCTGATGACCGGCACGAAGGTCAGTCGTCGAATCCTCGGCACCGCCGCGCCGCGCCATTTCAACAAGCCGATCGCCGAGGCCGCTTACGCCAACATACAGACGGTGGGTCTGCCCAAGTGGACCGCCGACGAGCAGGCCTTCGCGAAGATCGTCCAGAAGAATGTCGGCTCCGAGAAGCAGGAAGGGCTGGCGGTGAAGCTCGACAAGCTGGAGCCGCCGCTGGAGGAGCCCAAGAGCGGCGGATCGGACGATATCGGCGATATCAGCTGGGTCGTGCCCACCATCACCCTCGGCTATCCGGCCAACATCCCGGAGCTGCCGGGCCACAATTGGTCGAACGCGATCGCGATGGCGACGCCGATCGCGCATAAGGGCGTCGTCGCGGGCGCCAAGGTGATCGCGATGACGACGCTCGACCTGCTCACCAAGCCCAAGCTGGTGCAGGCTGCGAAGGACTATTTCGAGAAGGTCCAGACCAAGGACCAGAAGTACGTGCCGATGATTTCGGCCAGCGACAAGCCGGCGACCGAGATCAACGCCGACATCATGGCGCGCTACAAGCCGGAGCTGCAGAAGTTCTATTACGACCCGGCGAAATATCCGACCTATCTCGACCAGCTCGGCATCAAGTTCCCCGTGCTGGACGCGGCTCCGGCCCCAGCCGCGGGAGCTCAATAGGATGCGTCTCCTCCTCGCACTGGCGCTTGCCCTGTCGCCCGCTTCTGCGCTCGCGCAGGAACAGGCGATCCTGCTTCGTCCGGCTCGCGTGTTCGACGGAGTCGATCCGCGCCCGCACGAGGGCTGGGCAGTGCTGGTGCGGGGAAACCGGATCGAAGCGGCGGGGCCCGGCCTCGCCGCGCCGGCCGGCGCCAGGGTCATCGACCTGCCAGGCACGACCCTGCTCCCGGGCCTGATCGAAGGCCATTCGCACCTATTCCTTCATCCTTATGACGAAACCCCTTGGGACGATCAGGTCCTCAAGGAGCCGGAGGCACTGCGCACGGCGCGGGCCGTGAACCACGCGAAGGCGACACTGATGGCCGGCTTCACCACCGTGCGCGATCTCGGAACCGAAGGCGCGGGCTACGCCGATGTCGGCCTCAAGCAGGCGATCGACCAGGGCATCGTCCCCGGGCCGCGCATGCTGGTCGCGACGCGCGCTCTCGTGGCGACTGGCAGCTACGGGCCCAAGACGGGCCCGGAAGTGCCGGTCCGCGGCGCCGAAGAGGCCGACGGGCCCGGTCTCGTCGCAGCAGCGCGGCGGCAGATCGGCGCCGGCGCGGACGTCGTCAAATTCTACGCCGACTACCGCTGGGGCCCAGGCGAACCCAGCCGTCCGACTTTCACGATGGAGGAGATGCGCGCGGCAACCGAAGCCGCCCATGCGGCCGGGCGCTCCGTCGCGGCCCATGCCAGCACTCCAGTGGGCATGCGCAACGCCATCCTCGCCGGCGTCGATACGATCGAGCATGGCAATGAGGGGACGCCGGAAATCTTCAAGCTGATGCGCGAGCGCGGTGTCGCCTTCTGCCCCACTTTGGCAGCGACCGATGCCACCTCACGCTACCGCGGCTGGAATGGGCAAGCGCCCGAGCCGGTCGGGGTCGCCGAGAAGCGCCGGACCTTCGCCGCGGCGATCGCCGCCAAGACGCCGCTCTGCATGGGCGGCGACGTCGGCGTCTACGCCCATGGCGACAATGCGCGCGAGATGGAGCTGATGGTCGATTACGGCATGAAGCCGGCCGACGTGCTGATCGCCGCCACTTCGGCCAATGCGCGCTTCTTCCGGCTTGCCGATAGGGTCGGCTCGGTGAAAGCGGGATTGCTCGCAGACCTCGTGGCGGTGGAAGGCGACCCGACCGCGAACATAGACGCCGTCCGCGCGGTCCGGATGGTCATGAAGGACGGCAAGATCGTTCGCGAACCCTGAGGCGCCCTCACTCGGTTACGGAGCAGCCTTCACGCGGCGGTCGAGGAAGTCCTCGATCGTCTTCCAGAGGTGCGTCTGGCGACCCTCGCCGGTCACGGCATGGGTCGCGCCGGGATAGACCATCAGCTCGAACGGCTTCTGCGCCTCCTGGAGCTTCGCCATCAGGGCGGTGGAGTTTTCGAAAACGACGTTGTCGTCGGCCATGCCGTGGATCAGGAGGAGCGGATCGCTCATCTTCGCGGCATCGCCGATCGCGTCGGCCGCCTGATAGGGCTTGGGGTCGATCGACGGATTGCCGAGAAAGCGCTCGGTATAGTGGGTGTCGTACAGCTCCCAGCGCGTCACCGGCGCTCCGGAAATGCCGGCGGCGAACGTGCCCGGCGCAGCCTGCAGCAGCTTCAGCACCATGTAACCGCCATAGGACCAGCCGTTGACCGCGATCTTGCCCGCGTCGACATAATCCTGGCGCTTCAGCCAGGCGACGCCGGCGAGTTGGTCTTCGACCTCGACGCTGCCGAGCTTCAGGTAGAGCGCGTCGGCAAATTCGCGGCCGCGCCGCGGCGTGCCGCGCCCGTCGACCGAGAAAACGATCCAGCCCTTGTCGACCAGATATTGGTGGAGCGGCGTGCGGCTGTTCCAGTCGCGGATGACTCGGCCGCCGCTCGGGCCGGCATAGACGTCGATGAACACCGGGTAGCGCCGGCCCGGCTCGCGCTTAGGCGAAAGCATCTTGTAGGGGATCGGCGTGCCGTCCGCGGCCGGCAGCGTGCCGAACCGCGC
>JAFAEZ010000143.1 GCA_023423775.1 Pseudomonadota bacterium | reverse complement strand
CGCGGCGCCGCGGACGGGGCGGCCCGGCCGGTGCCGACGGCCGCCTCTCCGGATCGGTCATAGGTCGCAGGCGATGATGGCAGCGCTGCTCAGACTCTCAGCGACCGGACGACCGCCATTGCCGACGGTGGCCGGGATGATCAGCGAGCACATGGCGAGGGCCAGGAATGCGGCTGCGAATTTGCTGCGGTCCATTTCGATCTTCCTTTCCGCGTTGGTGCCGACGACAGGCTCGAAAGTCCGGCAGTTCGGATGGGATCGTGGATCGAAGCCGTCGTCCGTCTGCCGAATCACGGTTTAGGCGCGATACGGAGGCGCGGCCTCTCCTGCTCGACCGGGAACGTGGCTGGAGCGATCAGTGCGCGGGTGGAGCGACCAATGCGACACGGGCGCGGACGGCGGCGATGCGCCACAACAAAAAAGGGGCGGCGATCCTTTCGGACGCCGCCCTCATTGTCCGCCGAGGGGGTAGGGTCAGCGGGCAGTAACGGAAATCTGAGACAGTGCGGCGAGCCGCGCATTGCCGAAATTGGCGACCGCCATTTCGATCTGGTCCTGCGCACCGGCAACGGCCTCGTCGCGGCAATTGTTCTCGGCGACCATCAAGGTCAGATGCTTGATGCCTGGCCTGATGCAGATCTGGCTGGCGGCGCGGCGCACGCGGGCCTGGAGGCGATCGACGCCGTCGGCGCTGGCGAGGTTGAGGTCGCGATAGCTGACCACCGCGGTCGGGCGGTCGACGATACCTTCGACGATGGTCGGCCGTTCGGCGGCCTGCAGCATGGCGGGAACGCCCAGCGTCGCAATGGCGGCGGCGAGGGCGGCTGCTCCGATCTTGTACTGGTTCATCTCGAAACTCCTTCCTGAATGTCGCTCGCGGCGAGCGGTCCTTGATGCGGGCCGGAGGGGCGTCCGATCCGTCTCCTCCCAGCTAGCGCAGGGGCACAGGAAGCGCCGCTCCGGTTCGATGGGAGCGGACGGACATTCGGCGAAGGGCGGCTTGGACCGACCAAGCGCATGCCGGCTTCGACGAGCGGCATGCAGGCCTGTTCAGAGTGGGCGAATCGCCTGTTCGACCCACTGCACGAGCGCCGAGGCGGGCATGGCGCCGGCCGTTCGGGCGATCTCGCGGCCGTGAAGAACGAGAACGAGGCTCGGAATGCTGCGGATCGCGAAGCGCGCGGCGATCGCCGGCTCCGCCTCGGTGTCGAGTTTGCCGAGGCGCACGCGCGGCTCGAGCGACTTGGCGGCGCTTTCGAACTGCGGCGCCATCTGGCGGCAGGGCCCGCACCAATCGGCCCAGAAATCGATCAGCAAAGGCAGGTCGCTCTTCGCCGCATGCCTGTCGAAATTCGCGGCGGTGAGCGCGACGGGGCGATGCTGGAACAGCGGCTTGTGGCATGTGCCGCAGCGCGGCAGGTCGCCGAGCTTGATCCTCGGCACGCGGTTGAGCGCGCCGTCGACGGGGCAGGCGACGATGAGACTGTCGGTGCGGGTATCGGTCATGGCCGTCTCCTCCCGCCTACAACCGGCGGGCGGCGCGGCGGTTGCCCGTCAGCACTCGACGACATTCACGGCGAGGCCCCCCAGCGACGTCTCCTTGTAGCGCTCGTTCATGTCGAGGCCGGTCTTGCGCATCGTCTCGATCACCTGGTCGAGACTGACTCGGTGGGTGCCGTCCCCGACCAGCGCAAGCCGCGAAGCCTCCAGCGCCTTGATCGCGCCGACCGCGTTGCGCTCGATGCAGGGGACCTGGACCAGCCCACCGACCGGGTCGCAGGTGAGGCCGAGATTATGCTCCATGCCGATCTCGGCGGCGTTCTCGATCTGCTCGGGCGTGCCGCCCATCGCCGCGGTCAGCCCCGCCGCCGCCATCGAGCAGGCGACTCCGACCTCGCCCTGGCAACCGACTTCGGCGCCGGAGATCGACGCATTCTCCTTGAACAGGGAGCCGATCGCCGCCGCCGTGAGCAGGAAGATCTGGACGCCCTCTTCGGACGCGCGTGGCGTGAAGCGCTGATAGTAACGCAGCACGGCCGGGACGATGCCGGCCGCGCCGTTGGTCGGCGCGGTGACGACGCGGCCGCCGGCGGCATTCTCCTCGTTCACCGCCAGCGCCCAGAGGTTGACCCAGTCGATCACCGTCAGCGGATCGGAAAGCGCGCGCGCGGCGCGCTCCGTGAGCAATTTGTGCAGCGCCGGCGCGCGTCGCTTCACCTTGAGCCCGCCGGGCAATATGCCGTCGGAGCCGATGCCGCGGTCGATGCAGGCCGACATCGCCTGCGCGATCGCGTGCAGCCGGCCGCTAATCTCCTCGTCGCTATAATGCGCGCGCTCGTTGGCGAGCGCGATTTCGGCGATCGTCAGCCCCTCGCGCGCTGCGATCGCGAGCAATTCGTCGCCGCTATGATAGTTGAACGGAATGTCCCAGCCGCCTTCCGGCGGGGCGTTGCGCGCGATCGCTGCCTCGTCGACGATCGCCCCGCCGCCGACAGAATAATAGATCTTGCTCTCGATCGTCTCGCCGCCAGCATCGTAGGCGGTGAATCGCATGCCGTTGGAATGGTGCGGCAGCCGCTCGCGCTGGAGGAAGAGGAGGTCGCGCGGCTCGTCGAAGGCGACGTCGCGGCGCCCGCCCAGCGTCATCCGTCGGGTCGCGCGGACCGCCTCCACGATTGCGTCGGCCTCGTCGGGATCCATCGTCGCCGGGCGCAGGCCGGACAGACCGAGCAGGATGGCGCGGTCGGTGGCGTGGCCCTTGCCGGTCAGCGCGAGCGATCCATAGAGATCGACTGCCACCCGCTCTACGCCGTCGAGCAGGGCTTTCTCGGACAGCATCTCGACAAAGTCGCAAGCCGCGCTCATCGGGCCCATAGTGTGCGAACTGGAAGGACCGACCCCGATCTTGAACAGCTCGAAAACACTGGAAACCACCGAAATTCTCCTGGCATCACGCCCGCCCGGCATGCATGCGCCCGAGATGGGCCGGACGTCCGGGGTTGGCAACCGCAATAGCACTATGCCCTTCGTCCTGCTCGACGACGCGCGGAGCGATGCGGGCAGCGCGCGGTTGTTCGCCGATCCCTTCGAAATCGTCGCAACGCGCGATCCGGCCGAGGTCCGCACCTGCCTCGCCCGGCTCCGCGGGGCGCAGGGCCGCGGCCTCCACGCCGCCGGCTTCATGGCCTACGAGGCGGGTCAGGCGCTCGAGCCGCGGCTGGCCCCACTCTGCGCGGTAGCGCCCGAAGACCAGCCCCCCTTGCTGTGGTTCGGCCTGTTCGAGCGCGCCGAACCAATCGATTGCCCGGCCGCCTGGCTGCCCGATCCCGCCGGCGCCTGGTCGGGGCCCGCACGGC
>JAFAEZ010000139.1 GCA_023423775.1 Pseudomonadota bacterium | reverse complement strand
CGCCCGTTCAGGGGACTTGGCACTCTCTGCACCGACCTCAACGTGCGGGTCGGCGAGACGTTCACCGTCTCGCCGCTGCCGGGTCTCGGCTCGCCGCAGCTCAGGCGGTTTCAAGCGCCTTCATCTTCGCGATCTTGTCGCGCCACACGAGCGGGGCGAGGTGGTGGACACTCTCGCCATTAGCGTCGACAGCGACCGTGACCGGCATGTCCTGGACCTCGAATTCGTAGATGGCTTCCATGCCGAGATCCTCGAAGCCGACCACTTTCGAGCCCTTGATCGCGCGGGCGACCAGATAGGCCGCGCCGCCGACCGCCATCAGATAAGCGGACTTGTGGTCGCGGATCGCCTCGATTGCCATCGGCCCGCGCTCAGCCTTGCCGACCATTGCGAGAAGGCCGTTTTCCAGCATCATGCGCGTGAACTTGTCCATGCGGGTGGCGGTGGTGGGACCGGCCGGGCCGACCACTTCCTCGCCCACCGGATCGACCGGCCCGACATAATAGATGACGCGGCCCTTGAACTCGACCGGCAGCGCCTCGCCGCGGTCGAGCATGTCCTTGATGCGCTTATGCGCGGCGTCGCGCCCAGTCAGCATCTTCCCATTGAGCAGGAGCCGGTCACCATGCTTCCAGCTTTGCACGATCTCGGGCGTGAGCGCGTCGAGATCGACCCGGATCGCTTCCTTCGACGGCGTCCAGTTGACGTCGGGCCAATCAGCGAGGTTCGGCGCCTCGAGGTAAGCGGGGCCCGAGCCGTCCAGCGTGAAATGAGCGTGGCGGGTGGCCGCGCAATTGGGGATCATCGCCACCGGCTTGGACGCGGCGTGGGTCGGCCAGTCGAGGATTTTGACGTCGAGGATGGTCGACAGGCCGCCGAGACCCTGCGCGCCGATGCCGAGCGCGTTGACCTTCTCGAACAATTCGATGCGCAGCTCCTCGATCTTGCTCTGCGGGCCGCGCGCCTTCAGCTGCGCCATGTCGATCGCGCCCATCAGGCTTTCCTTGGCGAGCAGCATCGCCTTCTCGGCGGTACCGCCGATGCCGATGCCGAGCATGCCCGGCGGGCACCAGCCGGCGCCCATCTGCGGCACCATTTCGAGCACCCAGTCGACGATCGAGTCCGACGGGTTCAGCATCTTGAACTTGGTCTTGTTCTCAGAACCGCCGCCCTTGGCGGCGACGTCGACCGAGACCGTGTTTCCGGGGACCATCTCAACATGCATTACCGAGGGCGTGTTGTCCTTGGTGTTGACGCGGCCGAAGGCGGGATCGGCGAGGATCGAGGCGCGGAGCGGGTTTTCGGGGTGGCGATAGGCGCGGCGCACGCCCTCGTCGACGACCTCCTGGAGGCTGCGCCTGCTTTCGAGCCGGCAATCCTGGCCCCATTTGACGAAGACGGTGACGATGCCCGTGTCCTGGCAGATCGGCCGGTGGCCCTCGGCGCACATGCGGCTGTTGGTCAGGATCTGCGCGATAGCGTCCTTGGCGGCCGGCGACTGCTCCGCTTGGTAGGCGTCGCCGAGCGCGCGGATATAGTCCATCGGGTGGTAGTAGGAGATGTACTGGAGGGCGTCGGCGACGCTCTCGATGAGGTCCGCCTCGCGGATGATCGTGGTCATTGTGCCTCGGGCCTGGAGAATGCTGGCCGCCGTCTAGGGCCTTTGCGCCGGCATTCCAACACCGTCATTGCCCGATGTGAGCGGTGTTTCAGTCGTGCCCGGCCGGCCAGTCGAGCGGGAAGAAGTGCCGGTAGGGGCGGGCTTCGTCGACGGCGCGGGCAAAGGAGGCGCGGGCGCGCAGACGGGCATAGTAAGCCGACAGGTTCGGATGGTCGTCGAACGCGACCAGCATACCGCTGTAGAAGAGCGCCGGGGCGGCGGCGCAGTCGGCGAGGGTGAAGGCGTCGCCCGCGGCCCAGGTCCGCGTGCCGATCTCCTTGTCGAGAAAGCCATAGGCCCTGGCGAGCAGGTCACGGGCGCGGGCGACGCCGTAGGGATCGCGTGCATCTGCGGGCCGGAGGCTGTCGCCGACGATCGTCTGCAGCGGAGTCATCACATAATTGTCGAACACGCGGTCGAAGGTTCGGACCAGCAGAGCAAGGTTGCGGTCGTCCGGGATCATTGGCGTCGGGCCGGCGTGATGGAGGTCCAGATATTCGATGATCGAGCTGGATTCCGGAACGGTGAGCCCGCTCTCGCCGTCGCGCAGGAGCGGGAATTTGGCGAACGGCCAGAGCGCTTCCAGCTCGGCGCGCGCGGCGGGATCGCCGAGGTCGATCAGGCGCGGCTCGAACGGCACGTCGCGTTCGTAGAGCGCGATCAGCACCTTCTGGCAGTAAGAGGAGAAGGGATGATGATAGAGCGTGAAAGCCATTCGCGTTCCCCTTATGCGTCCTTATCCGTCAGGCTTCGCTCCAGTCGAGCACTTCCCAGCCTTCCACCTTGGCGAGCTTGACGAGGCGGTCGTGGGCGTTGGTGGCGACCGGCTCGTCCGACCAATGGTGGACTACGGAATCCGAAATATGATCCGAATAGAAGCGGATGTGGACGGCCTCGCGGGTCAGCCCCTCGCGCTCGAGCCAGGCCTGGATCATCGCCAGCTTGGCGTCGCCATAGCAATTGTTGCCTTCGATGCGGGCGACGACGCGGCCGGCGGTGTCGAGGCCGGTCTCGGTGGCGATCACGTCGCGTATGCCGAGCCGTTCGGCGATGGCGGCGGCGTAGAGGCGGTAGGAAGCCGTGGCCATGACGATGCGGCGGCCGGCAGCGCGGTCCGCCTCCAGGCTGGCGCGGGCGCCGGGCAGGATGTTGGTCGCGACCTGGCGGTCGGCGAAGCTCTGGATGACCGGGTCCAGCTTCGCCGGATCGAGCGCGCCGCCGATCAGGAGCTGGTAGTTGATCTCCTTCAATTCGCCGCGATCGACCAGTTTCAGGACATAGGCCAGCATCGCCAGCGCGACGAGCGGCAGCAACGCGAGACGCCAGGGTGCGAGCCGGAGGGCGGCGTGGATCAGGAACGGCGTGTAGGTCGCTCGCTTCGTGATCGTCCGATCCATGTCGTAAATGGCAAGCGCGCTCTTCATCTCACTCCCTTTGATGGAACTCGGGCAAGCACAGGAGCGTAGCGCTTGTCCATCCCCGGCGCTTGCCGCATCCTCCAAATTGAAGCATCCTGTCACCGCATGAGTTCTGCCGCCGATTTCAGCCTGGCCGATGACGGCGACAGAAAGGTGCTCCGCTTCAGCGGAAACCTGACCTTGGCGTGCCTTGGCGACCTGCCCGATCGGCTCGCGGCCGTGCCCGGCGACGGGCTGGTGCTCGATCTCACCGCCGTGCCGCGGATGGACACGGTCGGCGCCTGGCTCGTCCATCGCCTCGCCCGTGACCATCAGGCCGACGTGGTCGGGGTCGACGAGGACGAGGCCAAGCTGCTCGAACAGGTGTCGCAGTCCGACCAGCCAGTGAAGGTGCGGCCGGACCGGACGCCGCCGCTCTACCGCGTGCTCGGCGAGGTCGGCGACGCGACCGCGGAGGCGGGACGCACCCTGCTCGGCCTGCTCGGCTTCTTCGGCGCGCTGATGATCTCGTTCTGGACCGTGATCACCCATCCGCGGCGCTTCCGGCTCAACGCGGTTGTCCAGCAGTTCGAGGTGGTCGGCGTCCATTCGCTCGGCATCATCGGCCTGATGAGCTTCCTGGTCGGCATCGTCATCGCCCAGCAGGGCGCGGTCCAGCTCCGCCAATTCGGCGCCGAAGTTTTCACGATCAACCTCATCGGGCGCATGTCGGTGAAGGAGTTGGGCGTACTGATGACGGCGATCATGGTCGCCGGCCGCTCCGGATCGGCCTTTGCCGCACAGATCGGGTCGATGAAGTTGGCCGAGGAGGTCGACGCGATGCGCACCATCGGCGTCTCGCCGATGGAGGCGCTGGTGCTGCCGCGCGTGCTCGCCACGGTGCTGCTGATGCCGTTGCTCGGCTTCTACGCGGCCCTCATCTCGATCATCGGCGGCGGGATCTTCAGCTTCGTCGCGCTCGACATCCCGCCTGTGACCTTCGTTCAGCGCATCCGCGAAGTCGTGCCGATGACCGACCTCTGGGGCGCGCTCATCAAGGCGCCCGTGTTCGGGCTGATCATCGCCATGGCCGGCTGCTTCCAGGGCCTGCAGGTCAAGGGCAATGCCGAGGAGGTGGGCCTGCGCACCACGGCCGCAGTCGTGCAGGGCATCTTCCTGGTGATCGTGCTCGACGCCTTCTTCGCGGTCTTCTTCACCGAGATCGGCTGGGTATGAGCGAGAATATCATCGAGGTACGCGGCCTCAAAAACGTGTTCGGCGACCAGGTCGTGCACGAAGATCTGGACCTCGACGTGCGTCGCGGCGAGATATTGGGCGTGGTCGGCGGCTCGGGCACGGGCAAGTCGGTGCTGATGCGCTCGATCATCGGCCTGCAGCAGCCCGACGCGGGCGAGGTCCATGTGTTCGGCGAGCCCACGCTCGACCGCGACGAGGCCGATCTGCAGGGTATCCGCAAGCGCTGGGGCATTCTGTTTCAGGGCGCGGCCCTGTTCTCGACCCTCACCGTGGCCGAGAACGTCCAGGTGCCGCTGCGCGAATTCTACCCGAAACTCGACCCCGATTTGCTCGACGAGATCGCCGCCTTCAAGATCGTGATGAGCGGCCTCGCGCCCGAGGCCGGGCCCAAATATCCAGCCGAGCTGTCCGGCGGCATGAAGAAGCGCGCCGGAATCGCGCGCGCGCTGGCGATGGACCCGGAATTGCTCTTCCTCGACGAGCCGACCGCCGGCCTCGATCCGATCGGCGCGGCAGCGTTCGACCAGCTCATCAAGGAGCTGCAATCGGCGCTGGGGCTCACCGTCTTCCTCATCACGCACGACCTCGACACGCTCTACGCAATCTGCGACCGCGTAGCGGTGCTCGCGGACCGGAAGGTGATCGCGGTCGGAACGATTCCGGAACTGTTGGCTTTGGACCACGAATGGATACAAGAATATTTCCGGGGGCCGCGCGGACGCGCGGCGCAGACCGCGACGGCCGCGGCATCGCGGATGGGGGGCGCTGAAGGCTGATGGAAACCCGGTCCAACCATATCCTCGTCGGCGGCATCGTGCTGGCGATGGTGGTCGCTTTGCTCGGCTTCATCATCTGGCTCAGCCAGGTGTCGGGCGAGAGCAAGAACGAATATGACATTTTCTTCAAGCAGGCGGTGGACGGGCTCGCGAAGGGCTCGGCCGTGACCTTCAACGGCGTGCCGGTCGGCCAGATCGAATCGATCAACCTCGAGCCCAAGAGCCCCGAATTCGTCCGGGTCCGCATCACGGCGCGCGAAGACACGCCGATCCTGCAGGGCACGACCGCCACGATCCAGGGCGTCGGCTTTACCGGCGTCTCGCAGATCCAGCTCGATCCGGCCGCCGCCGGATCGCCGCCGCTCACCTGCCCCGAGCAGAATCTGGAGAGCGCGTGCCCCTATGGCGTTCCGGTGATCCCGACCAAGCCGGGCGCGCTCGGACAATTGCTCAACAGCGCGCCAGAACTGCTCGAACGCGTCTCGACCTTGACCGAGCGGTTGACCGAGTTGGTGTCCGACCGCAACCAGGCCTCGATCGCCGGCATCCTCGACAATATGGAGAAGATCAGCGGATCGATCGCCGAGCGCAGCCCCGAGATCGCGGCGACGCTCGCCGACGCCCGCATCGCGATTCGCCAGGCCGGCAACGCCGCCGAGGAGTTCGGCCGTCTCGCCGACACTACCAACGGCGTGCTCAACGACGACGCCAAGCCGCTGGTCAACGATCTCCGCAAGACGGTGCAAGCTGCCGAGACCAGCATGCACAACCTCGACGCGGCGATCAACGAAGCGCGGCCCGGCATCCAGGCCTTCTCGAAGCAGACTCTGCCCGAGGTCGGCCAACTGGTGCGGGACTTGCGCGCCACCTCGCAATCGCTGCGCGCGGTCAGCGAAAAGGTCGAGCAGGGCGGCGCGGGCGCCCTGATCGGCGGGTCGAAACTTCCGGATTACGAGCCGAAATGATGAAACAGACCAGGATCCTTCCCGCCCTCGGGCTCGTGCTCGCATTGTCGGGCTGCTTCAGCTTCGGCGGCAAGGTGCCGGATTCGCTGCTGCGCCTGACGCCGTCAGAGGCGGTCCCCGCCGCGACGAGCCGCAACGTCGCGACCAGCGAGGCCGTGACGGTGGTGACGCCGACCACGCCGCAGGAATTGCGCACGACCCGCGTACCGGTCCGCAGCGGCGGGACCGTTGCCTATCTGAAGGACGCGCAATGGGTCGAGGCGCCCGGCGCGCTGTTCGGTCGGCTGGTGTCGGACGTGATCGCCGCGCGCACCGGCCGGGTCGTGCTCGACCCGATGCAGTTCACCTTCGATCCGGGCGTCCGCCTCACCGGGCAGCTGACCAGCTTCGGCCTCGACGCGACCAGCAACGAGGCGGTGGTGGTCTACGACGCGGCAGTGGCGCGCGGCGCCAACCGCGTCGAGAGCCGCCGTTTCGAAGCGCGCGTTCCGGTCGCCGCCATCGACGTCGCCAGCGCCGGTCCGGCCTTGAACCAGGCGGCCAACCAGGTCGCCGCCCAGATCGCCGACTGGATCGGCTGAGTTCGCCCCGGCCTGCGCCGGGACGACGTCAGGCGAGGCTCTTCGAGGCCTGTTCGAACACGTCCTTGGAGAGGCCGGGGGTGGCGACGATGCGCTGGAGCTCGCCGCGCATCAGTTCGGCGCGGATCTCGTCGAAGCGGCGCCAGCGCCCGAGTGGGGGGACGAGCCGGGCCGCGGTCTGCGGATTGAGCTTGTCCACCGCCAGGATCATGTCGGCGAGGAAGCGGTAGCCGCGCCCGTCAGCGTCGTGGAAGGCGCGCTGGTTCGCAGCGAAGGCGCTGATCAAGGCACGCATCCGGTTCGGGTTGGCCAATGTGAAATCGGGATGCTCGGACAGCGCCAGCACCGCGTCGACCGTGTCGTCGCGGGTCGAGAGCGCCTGCACCATGAACCATTTGTCGAGTACCAATGCATTGTCGCGATAGCGGTCGTAGAAAGCGGCGAGCGCCTCCTCCCGCTGCGGCGCCTCGCTATTGGCGAGCGTGCCGAGCGCGCCTTGGCGATCGGTCATGTTGTCGGCCTGGGCAAACTGGCGCATCGCGAGCGCAGGGGCATCCTCCGCGCCGGCGGCTGACAGATAGCCGAGCGCGACGGTGCGCAGGCGGCGCGCACCCTTCGCGGCCGGCGAATATTCGAAGCGGTTGGCCGCGGTCGCAGCGTAAGCGTCGCGCCATTGCTGTTCGAGCTCGATGCCCAGTTCGGCGCGGAGACGTTCGCGGGCGCTGTGGATCGCTTCGGGTTCGACGATCAGCAAATGGTCGCCGATGAAGGCTTCGGTGGGCAGCAATACCGCGTCGGCAATGAAGGCCGGATCGAGCCGCTCGTCGGCGAGCGTGTTGCGGACCGCTTCGACCACCGGTTTGTGATCGGCCTCGCCGGTGGCGACTGCGGCGATCAGCGTGTCGAGCATCAATTGCTGCATCGCCTCGTATCGCGCGAACGGATTGTCGTCGTGCGCCGAGAGGAAGGCGAGATCCTGGATGGAGCGGTTGCTTTCGATGATCACCGGCGCGGAGAAGTCGCGGTTGATCGATAGGACCGGGCGCTCGCCGATGCCCTCGAAGGTCACTTCGTGGCTCGAATCCTCGAGGAGGACGAGCTGATCGACATATTTCTCCCCGGTCTTGTCGCCGAACAGGGCGATCTTGAGTGGGATCGGCATGGGCTGCTTGGTCGGCTGTCCCGGCGTCGGGGGCACGGTCTGTTCGAGCAGGAGGTGCGCGCGCCCGTCGCCATCGCCATGGGTGAGCGTCGCCTTGACCCGCGGCGTACCGGCCTGGCTGTACCAGTGACGGAAGCGGGTAAGGTCGGCACCCGTAGCGAGCTCCATCGCCCGGACGAAATCCTCACAGGTGGCCGCGGTGCCGTCATGACTGCCGAAATACAGATCGGTGCCCGCGCGGAAGCCATCGGCGCCTAGCAGAGTGTGCATCATCCGGATCACCTCGGCGCCCTTGTTGTAGACGGTCGCGGTGTAGAAGTTCGAGATCTCGATATAGGATTCGGGCCGGATCGGATGCGCGAGCGGTCCGGCATCTTCGGGGAACTGGGCCGCCCGCAGGGCCCGCACGTCCTCGATCCGCTTCACCGCATGGCTACCCTGATCGGCCGAGAATTGCTGGTCGCGGAAGATGGTGAAGCCCTCCTTCAACGAGAGCTGGAACCAGTCGCGGCAGGTGACTCGGTTGCCCGACCAATTGTGGAAATATTCATGCGCGACGACGCCCGCGACCGCGTCGTAATCGGCGTCCGTCGCGGTATCGGGATCGGCGAGAATGTAGCGCGAATTGAAGATGTTGAGGCCCTTGTTCTCCATCGCGCCGAAGTTGAAATCGGAGACGGCGACGATATTGAACACGGCGAGATCATACTCGCGGCCGTAGACGCGCTCGTCCCACGCCATCGAGGCCTTGAGCGCGTCCATCGCATGCTGGGTCTTGGGAAGGTCCTCGGCCCGCACCCAGATGCCGAGATCGACCGTGCGGCCCGAGCTGGTGACGAATGAATCGCGGTTGGCGACGAGATCGCCGGCCACGAGCGCGAACAGATAAGAAGGCTTTGGGAAGGGATCGTGCCACTCGGCCCAATGGCGGCCGTCGGGGAGGTCGCCCTGCGCGATCGGATCGCCATTGGCGAGCAGAATCGGATAGGCCGCTTTGTCGGCGACCATGCGCACCGTGTAGCGGCTCAGCACGTCGGGTCGGTCGGGGAAGAAAGTGATCCGGCGGAAGCCCTCGGCCTCGCACTGGGTGCAGAGGATGCCGCCGGATTCGTAGAGACCCATCAACTGGCTGTTGGCGGCAGGCGCGATCTCGACCACCGTCTCGACCACGGCGCTGCGCGCGTCGAGCGGGATGGTGAGGACGTCGTCGGCATAGCTGTGTGCGGCCGGGTGGCCGTCGACCCTGACCGAGAGCAGCTTCAAATCTTCGCCGTCGAGCCGGAGCGGCTCGCCCGGCTGGTTGCGCTCGACGGTCAGCGTCGCCTTGACGATCGTGCGCTCGGCGGCGAGTTCGAATTCGAGCGCGATTTGGGGCACCAGCCAGGCAGGCGGGCGATAGTCTTCGCGGCGGATCGTAGCCGGCGGGACGGCGGGCGCGTTTTGGGCGTCGAGCATGGACTTTATCTAGGCTGCGGGCCGGGGGCGCACAACCGGCGGGCGACGACGCGGCAGCCCGTCAGGCCGGACGGCGCGAGCGTAGCGCGATGGTGAGGCCGGCAAGCGCAAGGATGCCGCCGGCCACGGCCAGCGTCGACCAGTGATAATCCTCGAAGACAGTCGAGAAGGCCATGGCGATGATCGGCACCAGCAGGCTCGAATAGGCCGCCTTGCTCGGCCCGATCGCGCGGATGATCCCGAAGTAGAAAGTGAAGGCGAGCGCCGAGGCGGCAATGCCGAGATAGAAGACGCCGAGCCAGTAGCCGGCGCGATATTCGATCACCGGCGGGCCGTAAACGAGCAGCGCGAAGGCAGCATTGGCGAGCACGCCATAGGCCATGCCCCAGGCGAGCATGCTGGCGATCGGCCGCGCACGCAGACCCTCGCCGGCCTGCATGACGTTGGACACCGAGGCGCTGAGCACGCCCAACAAAGTGAGGCCGATGCCGATCGCCACCGTAGCCGGATCGAAGGCGGTGCTGCGCATTTCCTGGACGAAGAGCAGGCCGACGCCAATGGTCGCGATCGCGGAGCCGACTAGGAAGCGCGCTGTGATGCGGTGCTTGAGGAACAGCCAGCCGAGCGCGGTATTGGGCACCAGCAAGAGGGCGAACACCACCGCGACCAGGCCGGAGGTGATGTAATGTTCCGCCGCATAGACGAAATTGAAGTTCAGGCAGAATTGCGGGATGCCGAAGCCGGCGGCGAGCAGGTGGCCCTTGCGGCCGATGCGCAGCGGGAAGCCCTTCCACGCCGCGTAAGCGAACATGACAGTGCCGGCGATGATGAAACGGTAGGTGACCGACCAGGTCGGGGGAACGGTGCCGAGCTGATCCTTGATGACGATCCAGGTCGACCCCCAGATGAGGGTGATGATGACGAACGGAATGAGGACGCGCGGCGACAT
>JAFAEZ010000207.1 GCA_023423775.1 Pseudomonadota bacterium | reverse complement strand
CCACAAGCGGTCCTCGACCCAGTCGCAACCGAGGCCGGCCAGCGAGGTTTCGATCGCCTGATACCAGCTCCCCTGCGGCGGGCCCCGGCGGTCGGCCGGACCGAGAGCCCCGCCGACATAGAGCCGCTCCTCGGCCCGGGTCATCGCCACATAGAGCAGGCGCCAATGCTCTTGGCGGTCGAGCACGTCCTGGCGGTCGATCTGAGCCTTGAGCGGCTCGGCAAGTTCGTCCTTCCTGGGACGGAAAACGGGCACGGGCGGAGAGCTATCGCCAAGATCGAGATCGGCGCCGCCACCGCGCGACCGCGACGGATCGACAGTAGCGTCGGCGAGGATCACGACCGGCGATTGCAGGCCCTTCGATCCGTGCGCGGTCATCACCCGCACCGCGTCACGCGATTCCCCGGCATCGCGCACGATCTCCACATCACCGCGCGCGAACCAATCGAGAAAACGCTGCAGCGAGGGAGTCGCGTTGTTTTCGAAGTCGAGCGCGCTGGCGAGCAGTTCCTCGATCGGGTCGCGCGCCTCCGGTCCGAGCCTTTCGAGCAGCTTGCGCCGACCCTCAAGTGGACCGGACAGCAAGGTTTCGAGGAATTGATGGGGCGTGGCGTAATCGGCCATCGCCAATATGTCCTGCAGGCCCTGCCAGGCCGCCGGCTCGGCCTTGGCCCGCACCTCGGGCCAGAGCGCCCCTTCCCTTCCGTGCGCGACGGCGAAGAGCTGATCTTGGGTCCACCCAAATAACGGAGAGACCAACAGCCCGGCAAGGTTGAGATCGTCCATCGGCTGGACGGCGAAACGGGCCGCCGCCAGCAGGTCCTGCACCGCGAGCGGCGCCGAGAGCAGCAGGCGGTCGACTCCGGCGACCGGGACCCCCTCGGCATGGAGCCGGGCGACGATCAGGGCCGCCAGCGTCGAGCGGCGCCGGACGAGGATCAAGATATCCTCGGGCCGGACCGGGCGCTTCTTATCGCCATGACCGATCTCGAACGGATGATCGAGCCAGTGGCGGATCTGCCGGGCGACACGGGCCGCAAACAGGCGCACCGAATCCCCCACCCAGCCTTCTTCGCCTTTGTCCTCGTCGAGCGTCTCGGCGAGCTCGACGCTGAGCGGCTGCCACAAAGTCACCGAGCCGGGGCGACTCTCGTGGAAGCTCTCGTGCGGGTTGGGCCGCTTGGGCAGGCCGAGCGCCTCATGGCCGAGGTCGGCGATCACCCGGTCGACCGCCTCCAGGATCGGCGGCGAGGAGCGGAAGCTGCGGTCCATCGACAGATCGAGGAAGTCGCGCTCGACCGCCCGCGCCTCGCGGTCGAACCAGGCTCGGGCGACGTCGAAGCTCTGCGGATCCGTGCCCTGGAAGCCGAAGATCGCCTGCTTGTAATCGCCGACGGTGAAGATCGTACGGTGCGCGTCGCGCGCGCCCTCGCCCGCGAAATATTCGAGCGCGAGCGCGCGCACGATATTCCACTGGCGCTCGTTGGTGTCCTGCGCCTCGTCGACGAGGATATGGTCGGTCTGCTGGTCGAGCTTGAAGCGCACCCACTCGCCCATGCCGGGCTCGAGCAGCAGGGCCTCGGCCCAGCGGATGAGATCGTCGAAATCGACGGCGCCTTGCGCGCGCTTGGCGGCGGCATAAGCGGCGGCGAAGCTTTGGCCGACGCGCAAGCCTGCGGCGATCTGCTCTACCAGCCGGGCAGTGGAACGGAGGCGCAGCAGCGCCTGGCAACATTCGACCAGCTTGGCGGCATGCTGGGCGTAATCCGGGGCGGCCTTGAGCAGCCCGGCCGTGACCGCGCGCGGCTCCCCTGCCTTGGTGAGCACGGTGCCGGCCAGTTCCTCCAGCGTCAGCCCGCGCTCGGCATTGGAGCGGGCGCGCCACGCGGCGATCGCGTCGCAGCATTTGAGCCCGCTGGCCGTGCCCCAGTCGCGGTTGGCGGCAACGATCCGCTCCAGCGTGGCGACATCGAACACGTCGTCACAGCAGGCTTCTCCGATCGCCTCTTCGACGTCGCCGGCCGGGATGCCGAACGCGCGCCGGAGCCGCGCCTCGATTCCCTCGCGGGCGCCCAACGCTTCCATCGCCGCCGGCGCGCGCGCGCATTGCATCAGGAAATCCTCGGCGCCGCCCTCGCCGAGCCGATGGCTCAACGCCTGGAGATCGCGCACCAGCGGCAGATCGCCGCCGGCCTCGGCGCGGACGAGCAGGTCGGCCAGGGCCTGGCGGGCGAGCGCTTTCTCCTCGCGCGCCTCGAGCGGACGAAAGCCGGGGACCAGCCCCGCTTCGGCCGGGAAGGCGGCGAGCAGGCCCTGGGCGAAGGCGTGGATCGTCTGGATGCGCAGACCGCCCCCGGCAGCGTCGAGCACCCGGGCGAACAGGGTTCGGGCCCGTTCGCGGCTGGCCGGCCCGGGATCCTCGCCGAGCGCGAGCAGCTCGGCGCCGAGCTCGGCATCCTTCAGCCGCACCCAGTAAGCGAGCCGGGCGTGGATGCGGTCCGCCATTTCCGCCGCGCCCGCCTTGGTGAAGGTGAGGCAGAGGATCGAGGCGGGATCAACGCCGGAGAGGAGCAGGCGCAGGACGCGGGCGGTGAGGACGTGGGTCTTGCCGGTGCCGGCCGACGCGGACAAGGCGGCGTGATCGCGCGGGCTCGACGCGCGCAACTGGTCGCCTTGCAGGCGCGAGAGCGGCTTCAGGCGATTAGGCAAGATGCGGGGCGTCCGGCATTACCAAAGCTATAGGGGAGGTATCGCCCGCCCGCCAAGGCCACGGTGCCAGCGACCCGTCGAAATTTCACCGCCATTAACCTTCCTTAATTCGCGGACCGGCGCGATCCGTTAGGACCGCCGCTGCACGATTCGGAAGGACCACCGATGGCCGCAGAACGCATTCGCATCGTTTCCACCTGGTTTGCCGGCGCATTCGTGTCGGTGCTGCTCGGCCTCGCCTCGACCTCGCTCCCGGGGTTGTTCTGACCGCCGAAATAAAGGCGCTGCCCCGCTTTCGGAATCCGCCTGCTTACATTAGTGTAGGCCCATGGCATTGAGCGCGCGCTACCGTTTCCCGATCGGGATCAAGGCCGAAGACATCGACTTCATGGGCCACGTCAACAACGCCATCTATCTCAAATGGGTGCAGGAGGCGGTGATCAGCCACTGGCGCAATCTGGCGCCGTCGGACGCGGTCGCCAGCAAGCTCTGGGTCGCGCTCAAGCACGAGATCACCTATCGCAAGCCGGCTTTCCTGCAGGACGAGGTGGTGGCGACGGTGGTGCTCGAAAGCGTCCAGGGCGCGCGGGCGATCTACCGGACGCTGATCCAGCGCGGCGAAGAGGTGCTGGCCGAGGTCCGCTCGAGCTGGTGCTGCGTCGATGCAGGGACGCTGCGGCCGTCGCGGCTGGCCCGCGACGTCATCCAGCGCTTCCTTCCTGGCGGAGGCCGCGAGGCCTAGCCGAGCGTCAGCGGGTGGGGTTGGCGCGGTAGAAGGACGCGATCTCGTCGGCGAGCGCGGCCGCGGCGGCGACATCGGGGCTGAGCTTGATGTCGGGATAGGGCTCCGCGCCCGCACAGACGAAGCGCAGCACATCCTCGCCGGCCGACCGCGGCAGAACCGGGCGCATAACGGCGGCGTGCGGCGACTCGGCGAAGAGCAGATCGCCGCTCGCGCCGTAGAAAAGCGCCTGCTCCTCGCCGACCGTGCCGCGCGCGCAATCCGCGCGGTTGGTGCGCACCGCGCGGCGGACGACCCCCGCGCCCAGCGGCTGCGCCGGCGTGTAGATCCACAGCGTCTCGAACCGCCGCAGGCCGCCCTCCTCGCGGATGCTGGCGGGCGCGACGAACCCGACCTGCGCGTCACCGGCGAAAGCGACCAGCACATAGCCCGACGCGACCGGCGCGGCGGCGAGCAGCAGGGCGAAAGCAGCGAACATGCGCCCTTCTACACGCAAGCGGGCCGGCCGACGATGATCAAGCAGGCTCGTTCGGCAGCGAAACAATCCCCGCCCCGCCTCGTTCTCCGTCCGCACCACCTGGGAGCTGCGGGATGGAAGCCACGTTGCTGGACGGAATTCGCTGGATCACCCGGGCGGTCGAGGTGGTCGGGATCGCGATCATCGTCGTCGGCGCGGCGACCTCGTTGCTCCTGTTCCTGCGCGATCTGGCGCGCCGCGCCGGCAAGGACGCAGCGTTCGGCGCCTTCCGCTCGGACCTCGGCCGCTCCATCCTGCTGGGGCTCGAGTTTCTCGTCGCAGCGGACATCATCAACACGGTGGCGATCGAACCATCCCTCGACAGTCTCGCGGTGCTTGCCGGCATTGTCCTGATCCGCACCTTCCTCAGCTTCAGCCTGGAGGCGGAGATAGAGGGACGCTGGCCGTGGCAGCGCGCCGCGGCCGAAGGGCACCGGAGCGACGCCTAGAGCGGCACTGCCGGAAGCTCGACGACGAAGCGCGTGCCGCCGCCTTCATTGTCCTCGGCCCAGATGCGGCCGCCATGGCTTTCGACGATGGTGCGGCAGATCGACAGGCCGACGCCCATGCCGTTCTCCTTGGTCGACCGGAACGGCTCGAACAAAGCCTCCCGCGCGTCCGCGCTGAGACCGGGGCCGGTGTCGCTGACCACGACCCGGATATGCCCGTCGTGCCGGAAGCCCGAGATGCGCAGTTCCTTGCGCGTCCGGCCGTCCATCGCCTCGATGCCGTTGCGGATCAGGTTCAGGATGACCTGCTCGATCTGGATGCGGTCTGCACTGACGCACAGCTGCGGCGCATGCTGGATGACGGCCTCCACGTCGCGGTCCGCGGCCCCGACGAGCGCGAGCGACGCCGCTTCGTCGATGACCTCGGCCGTGTCGACGATCGTTCGCTGCGTCTCGCCCCGGACCGTCATCGTGCGCAAACGGCGAATGATCTCGCCCGCGCGCATCGCATTCTGCCGCGCACCATCCAGGACCGGGCCGAACGTCTCGGCGTCGAGCGGGCCCTTGCGCAATGCAGTGCCGCACGCCGAAAGGTAATTGCTGATCGCGGTAAGCGGCTGGTTGAGCTCATGCGCCAGCGTCGCGGCCATCGTGCCCATCGCGCTGACGCGGGAGACGTGGATCAGCTCCGACTGCAGCCGCGCGATCTCGGCCTCGGCCTCCTTGCGCGCGGTGATGTCGCGGACGAAGCCCAGAAACAGCTTTTCGTGAAAGCGGTTGGTGAGCATCACCGACAATTCGATCGGAAATTCCTCGCCGCTCTTGCGCAGCGCCGTAAGCTCGATCCGGCGGCCGAGAACCGATACTTCCCCGCGGTTCAGGAAGCGCTCGAGGCCGAGCTCGTGGCGCCGCCGCGCGGCGACTGGCATGATGAGCTCGCTCATCGGCCGGCCCAGCGCCTCCGCCGCGGTCCAGCCGAAGGTGCGCTCGGCGAGCTTGTTCCAGCCGGCCACAGTGCCGTCCTGGCGCATGACGACGACCGCATCGAGCGCGGTGTCGAGCACGGCGGAGAGAAGCTGATCCGGGTCGGCTGAGGTCATCGATTGAGTTAAGCAGGGCCGGACTATTCGCGATACCGCGTGACTACGGGGGTTGGGCCGAATTCGCCCGGGCGCGGGAAGCCTTGCCAAAGCGGCCGGCGGCGGAAACAGTAGGAGCATGACGCTTCTTTCGAACCGCCGCCATTTCATCGGCATGACCGCCGGCGCCGGCGCGCTCGCCGCCATCGCTCCCACCAGCCTGCTCCACGCCGAGGCCAAGACAGGATTGGCGAAGATGACCAACGATGTCGTTCCGATCGGAGTGGCCGAGCGTCAGGCACGGATCGCCAAGGCGCAGCGGCTGATGCGCGAGCAGGGTCTTTCCGCCTTGCTGATCGAGCCAGGCGCGTCGCTGGTCTACTTCACTGGCATCCAGTGGTGGCGAAGCGAGCGTTTGACCGCCGCCATCCTGCCCGTGCAGGGCGAGATCGGGATCGTCACGCCTGGCTTCGAGGAGCCCTCAATCCGCGAAAGCCTGGCCGTGCCCGGCGAGGTCCGGGTCTGGCAGGAAGACGAAGATCCGATCGCGCTCGTCGCCGGCTGGCTGCGCGACCGCAAGCTGGGACAGGGCACGATCGGCGTGGAAGAGACGGTGCGCTTCTTTGCCGTCGACGGGCTCGCCCATGCGCTTCCCCAGGCCGAGATCCAGTCCGGGGCGGCGGTGGTGCGCGCCTGCCGCATGGTGAAGTCGCCCGCCGAGATCGCGCTGATGCAGAAGGCGACCGACATCACCATGGCCGCCTACCGCAACGTCCATCCCCGCATCGAGCGGGGCATGACGCCGCGCGACATCGGCCGGATGATGGACGAAACGACCAGCGCGCTGGGCGGAACGCCGGAATTCTCGCTCGTGCTGCTCGGCGAGGCGGCCGCCTATCCGCACGGCTCGGGCAAGCCGCAGCAGGTGCGCGACGGCGAGATCGTGCTGATGGACTGCGGCTGCCACGTCGAAGGCTATCAGTCGGACGTCTCGCGCACCTTCGTGTTCGGCGAAGCGAGCGCCGAGCAGCGCAAGGTGTGGGATCAGGTGCGGCGCGGCCAGGCGCTGGCCTACGAAGCGGCTAAGGTCGGCGTACCGGCCGGCAGCGTCGATGACGCCGTGCGCGGCTGGTACGAGAGCCTCGGCTACGGGCCGCGCTACAAGCTGCCCGGCCTGTCCCACCGCACCGGGCACGGGATCGGACTTGAGGGCCATGAGCCGGTCAATCTGGTCCATGGCGAGAAGACGAAGCTCGCCCCGGGCATGTGCTTCTCCAACGAGCCCGGCCTCTATCTGCCCGGCAAGTTCGGCGTGCGGCTGGAGGATTGCTTCCACATGACCGCCGAAGGACCCCGCTGGTTTTCGACGCCGCCGACCTCCATCGACCAGCCGTTCGGCTGATCAGCCGGCGAGCCGCTGGTTCCACCAGCGCCGCG
>JAFAEZ010000197.1 GCA_023423775.1 Pseudomonadota bacterium | reverse complement strand
GGAAGGTGCTCGAGGATCCGGCCGTGGAAGCGCCCGAATATGTCCACCAGCGCACCATCTAGGCCGAGGACGCGCCCGACAAGCCGACCGTCATCGAGATCGCGTTCGAGCATGGCGATCCGGTCGCCCTCGATGGCCAGCGCCTGTCGCCCGCGACTTTGCTCGCGCAGCTCAATCAGCTCGGCCACGACAACGGCATCGGCCGGCTCGACCTGGTCGAGAACCGCTTCGTCGGCATGAAGTCGCGCGGCGTCTACGAGACGCCGGGCGGCACGATCCTGCTTGCCGCCCATCGCGGCATTGAATCGATCACGCTCGATGGCGGCGCCATGCATCTCAAGGACGAGATCATGCCGCGCTACGCCAAGCTCATCTATAACGGCTTCTGGTTCTCGCCTGAGCGCGAGATGCTGCAGGCGCTGATCGACAAGAGCCAGGAGCATGTCACCGGCAAGGTCCGGGTCAAGCTCTACAAGGGCAATGTGACCGTGATCGGCCGCGAGAGCCCGCTGTCGCTCTACGACCAGGACCTCGTCACCTTCGAGGAAGGGACCGGTGGTTACGACCAGCGCGACGCAGCCGGCTTCATCCGCCTCAATGCGCTGCGGCTGCGCATCGCCGCCAAGCGGGACCGCCGCGGCTAGACAATATCCGGAGTGAGAGTAGGCGGGTCGGCGTGAACGACGATCGACCCGCCAGCATCGCCGCGGCCGTACGTGCCGTGCTGCTCGCCGCAGAGCCGTACGACAAGGTGCGCGCCGCGCGCTGGACGGCGCGGGCGTGGCGGCGGGGCGAGCTCGCCCATGCTTTCGACGTAGCGATGCCCGACCGCCCGGCGCGGCCCGACCGGCCGGAGCTGCTGCCGGCGTCGCGCATGCCCAAGAGAGGGAAGGGCGGCTCCGAGCGCAACCGCGTCGCCATGCTGCACGCGCTCGCCCATATCGAGTTCGGCGCGATCGACCTCGCCTTCGACGTGGTCGGCCGCTTCGGCGCGGAATTTCCGCGCGGCTTCGTCGACGACTGGATCGGGGTCGGGGCCGACGAGGCCATGCATTTCGCCCTGCTCGACCGGCGGCTGCGGACGCTCGGCTCCTGCTACGGCGACCATCCCGCCCATGACGGATTGTGGGAGGCGGCGGCGACCACCGCCGAGGATGCGCTCGCCCGGCTGGCCGTGGTGCCGATGGTGCTGGAGGCGCGCGGGCTGGACGTCACGCCGGCGACGGTCGAGCGCTTCGAGGCAGCCGGCGACGCGCGCTCCGCGGCGATCATCAACCGCATCTACCATGACGAAATCCGGCATGTCGCGGCCGGAACGAGATGGTTCAAATCCACCGCCGAATCCCGCGGATTTGAGCCGGTTGAGCGGTTTCACTGGTTAATAAAAACCTACTTCCGGGGCCTCCTGAAGCCTCCGTTCAACGACTCGGCGCGGGAGGCAGCCGGTCTATCCCGCGAATTCTACGCAGGGGTTGCGGTCGAAAGAGATGTTTAACAGTCTGCAACCATACGTCACGGGGTGGGCAACTTCCTGACGATAAACGCCGGGGCTGACACAGCCTCTAGGACATTTCTGGTCGCGAGTTTGCGTGACCGTGGCAGCCCGTTGCGGGTTGACCGGGGATTGTGATGACGATTTTGGTTGAAGCTAAGAATGTCTCGGGGGCTCTTAAGTTCCGTAGCGTTTTCAAAATGCGGGACATTTTCGTCCATGACGGCCGCCAGCTGCGGCGCGTGACCGTGCCGGCCCGGCTTCAGGTCGCCGGCGCGATCGCGCTCCTCGCCTTGCTCGCCTGGTCGGTCTTCGCCACCGTGCAGTTCGTCACCGTCGCGTCGAGCGACGCCGAGATCGCGCGCAACGCCGAGATCGAGCGGATGGAGCGGCAGGTCGAGGCGATGAAAGCCGACGTCCACGCGATCAAGGTCGCCGCCGACAAGCGGCTCGAGCTCACCGAAGCGGAAGTCCGCAAGCTCGGCCTCGACCCGGCGCGCTTCACCGGCACCGGCGGCCCGTTCGAGGCGGTCGAGCCGCTGAAGGCCGGCGACAGCAAGTTCAAGCAGCTCTTCACCAGCTGGAAGAAGCTCGACCAGGTCGAGCAGGGCACGATCGCCATTCCCTCGACCCAGCCGGTCAAGGGCAGCAACTTCACCTCCGGCTACGGCGTCCGCTCGGACCCGTTCCGCGGCCGCGCCGCGATGCACGCCGGCATCGATCTCGCCGGCCCGCTCGGCACGCCGATCTACGCCACCGCCGATGCGGTCGTCGGCCGCTCCGAATGGGCGAACGGCTACGGCAACCTCATTGAACTCAATCACGGCCGCGGCATCCAGACCCGCTACGGCCACCTCTCCAAGTCGCTGGTCAAGGCCGGCCAGCGCGTGAAGCGCGGCGACATGATCGCGCTGATGGGCTCGACCGGCCGCTCGACCGGCAGCCACCTCCACTACGAGGTCCGCGTCGACGGCAAAGCGGTCAACCCGATCCCCTACATGCAGGGCAGCGACATCCTGCTCGCCGCGCAGCGCCGCGCCGCCACCGCCATGGGCGGCCCGGTCGGCGGCTCCAAATAAGCCTCCGCGAAAGCGGGGCATGAAAAAGCCCGCCGGTCCCGTTGGATCGGCGGGCTTTTTCTTGTCCGTCGCCCGGCGCAAGCCGGGGTCTTGGGAAACTGGGGGGCGATCTCGTCCTGAGATCCCGACCTGCGCCGGGATGATCGTTGCCCGCTAGGCGCGGGCGCCGATCACTTGCCGCGCTTCTTGCGGTGGGTGTCGAGATCGAGGACGCTGTTGGCCTCGCCCTCGGGCAGCAGGCCGAGGCGGCGGGCGACTTCCTGATAGGCTTCCGCCTCACCGCCGAGATCGCGGCGGAAGCGATCCTTGTCGAGCTTCTCGTTCGAAGCCATGTCCCACAGGCGGCAGCCATCGGGGCTGATCTCGTCGGCAAGGATGATCCGGCTGAAGTCGTTCTCCCAGATCCGGCCGAACTCGAGCTTGAAGTCGACGAGGCGGATGCCGATCGCCGCGAACAGGCCGGCCATGAAGTCGTTCACGCGCACCGCCATGTCGGCGATGTCGTTCATCTCCTCCTGGCTCGCCCAGCCGAAGCAGGCGATATGCTCGTCGGCGATCATCGGATCGCCGAGCGCGTCGTCCTTGTAGTAATATTCGATGATCGTGCGCGGCAGCTGGGTGCCTTCCTCGATGCCGAGGCGCTTCGAGAGCGATCCGGCCGCGACGTTGCGCACCACGACCTCGATCGGCACGATTTCGCACTGGCGAATCAGCTGCTCACGCATGTTGAGCCGGCGAATGAAATGGGTCGGGATGCCGATCTGGCCGAGCAGAGTGAAGATGTGCTCGGAGATACGGTTGTTGAGCACGCCCTTGCCGGAAATCGTGCCCTTCTTCTGCGCGTTGAAGGCGGTCGCGTCGTCCTTGAAATACTGGATCAAGGTGCCGGGTTCGGGACCCTCGTAAAGGATCTTGGCCTTACCTTCGTAAATCTGGCGGCGACGGGACATGAGGATGCTCCCCGGAGGGTGAAAAGAACAATGCCCCGGGGACGCGTGGCTTTGGACGCGCGCCGAGGCGGATGGCCGAGCCTATAGTGGATGCGCCCCCCCGGCGCAATCAGCGCGCCGGATCACGTGACCTTGCCGCGCACCGCGTAGCGTGGATCGCGCCAGCGCCCGCTTTCAAGGATGGCGGCGAAGCGCTCGACCGCGTCCCACACGTCCTCATAGCCGAGATAGAGCGGGGTGAGGCCGAAGCGCACCACGTCGGGCGCCCGGAAATCGCCGATCACCTCGTCGGCGATCAAGGCTTGGCAAAGCTCGAAGGCATGGGGGTGGCGATAGGAAATATGGCTGCCGCGCAGCGCCGGGTCGCGCGGCGTGATGCATTCGAGTCCGTGGCCGGAGCACCGCTGGTCGACCAGCTCGGCGAACAGATCGAAGAGGGCGATCGACTTGGCCCAGAGCGCGTCCATGCTCGCGCCTTCGAAGGCCTCGATCCCGCTCTCGAGCGCGAGCAGGCTCAGCATCGGCGGCGTGCCGGCGAGGAAGCGGGAGATGCCGGGGGCGGCGACGTAATCGTCGGTGAAGGCGAACGGGGCCGCATGGCCCATCCAGCCGCGCAGCATCGGCACCAGCCGCTCCTGCAGATGCTCGGCGACATAGAGGAAGGCGGGAGCGCCGGGCCCCCCGTTCAAATATTTGTAGCCGCAGCCGACCGCGAGCTCGGCGCCGTCGCGGTTGAGGTCGAGCGGGACTGCGCCGACGCTGTGGCTGAGGTCCCACAACGTGAGCGTGCCGGCCGCCTTCGCCTGGGCCGTGATATCGGCCATGTCGAAGCGGTAGCCGGCCTTGTAATGGACGTGCGTCAGGAGGAGCAGGTTCGTGTCGGCGTCGATCGCGGCCGCGATGTCGGCGCGGTCGACCGTGTCGAGCCGCATGCCGAGCAGTTCGGCCGCGCCGCTGGCGACATGAAGGTCGGTGTGGAAATTGCCCGGTTCGGACAGCAGCACCGGGCGATCGGGCGAAAGCCGTGCCGCGGCGGTGATCAGCTTGAACAGGTTCACCGTCACCGAATCGGCGACGATCACTTCGTGCGGCTTGGCGCCGATGAGCGGCGCGATCCTGGCGCCGATACGCTGGGGCGCGTCGATCCAGTGATGCGTGTTCCAGCTGCGGATGAGGTCGGTTCCCCATTCGCCCTCGACGATTGCGCGCTGCCGGACGGCCGTCGCCTTCGGGAGCACGCCGAGCGAGTTGCCGTCCAGATAGATGAGCCGGTCCGGAATGACGAAGCGCTCGCGCAGCGCACGCAGCGGATCGGCGGCGTCGAGCGCCCGCGCCTGGTTGCGCGTGACGGTCATCGGCCGAGTGCCCGTTCGATCGCCGCGGCGGCGGTCGCCCACGCCTGTGTCTCGGGCGCGATCAGCTCGACATGACCCGTCTCGTCGATCATCTGAACCTCCACTTCGTCGCCGGCCGCGCGCATCGGCGCGGCATAGGCTTCCGCATAGAAGGGCGGAATGATCTTGTCCTGCAGGCCGTTGACCAGCAGCTGGCGGACGCCGAGCGGGCGGAGCCGTGGGACGCTGGTATCGGCGAAGTGGCCCCCGCTCAGCCGCGCCACCACCTCGGTGCCGCAGCCGCTGCCGGGTTCGCGCGCGGCTTCCTCGAGATCCGGCAATCCCCCCAGGCTGACGACATAGGGGATGGGCAGGGGATCGGGTGCCCGGAGCGGGCTGCCCTGCGGCAGGCGCGGCCGCCCGGCGAGCCACAAAGCGAGATGCCCGCCGGCGGAGTGGCCCACCGCGACGAAATCCGCGATAGCGAGATTGTAATGCCGGGCATGTTCGCGCAGCGCGTCAGCGGCAGCCGCGGCATCCAGGAAGGTGCCGGGATAGCCGCCGCCGTCGCGGTCGACCCCGCGATAGTCGATGTTCCACACGGCGACGCCGCGCCTGCGCAGATCGTCGGCGATCCAGTTCATGATGCGGCGGTCGGCGATCTCGGTCTGCCAGCAGCCGCCATGGACCATCAGGACTGTCGGGTGCGGACCGTCGCCCTCCGGTAGCCACAGATCGACGACCTGCATCGAATCGGCGCCGTAAGAGATCTCGGCGTCGGGCTCCGGCCGAGGCCGCTCGAGCAGGTCGGGCCAGACCATCAAGGTGTCTGATCGGTTCATGGAGCATGGGCTAGCGCCTGGGCCGGGCGGAGAGCAAGCGGATCGGACCCGTGGAGCGGGTCAGGGCATGCAGTAACGGGGGGCACGCATGACCGCCGGACCGGAGAGGGCGATGCGGCGGGTCATGCGTGCCGTCCGGTCCTGCGGCGGGTGGGCGTGGCCGCGGCCGGGAAAGAGGAAGCGCAATCAGCAGTCGACACAGGCGTCGTCCCGTCGCTCCCAGGGCGCCGCGAACTCGATCGCGACGAGGCGCTCGAAGACGATGCGCACCTTGGCCAGCAAGTCGGTCATGGCGGCCGTGAACTGCGGGCCGTGATCGGCCCAGAGGCGCGTGTTGAAATCCTCGTGCATTTTATCGTCCTTCCTTGTCCTGATGTCGCTCCTTCTTCGGGGGCAAGAGAGAAATGGCGTATCCGGAAGATGAACGCCAACTAAACGCTCGACACAGTTGATAAGCAGAGCTTATCATATGCGCGATGCGCCACCTTCCGCCTTTGACCGCTGTCCGGGTGTTCGAAGCCGCGGCGCGGCATGAGAATTTCACCGCTGCTGCGGGCGAACTCGGCATGACGCAGGCGGCGGTCAGCTACCAGATCAAGCTGCTCGAGGAGCGGCTGGGCCTGCCCTTGTTCGTGCGCGACAAGCGCCGGGTGACCCTGAGCGATGCCGGGCGCCGGATCGCGCCGCTCGTCTCGGGCGCGTTCGACACGCTGTCGGACGCCTTCTCGACGCTGGTCGCCGACGATCAGAGCGTGCTCAACATCAGCACGACCCAGACCTTCGCGAGCAACTGGATCGCGCCGCGCTTCGGCCTGTTCCACATCGCCCATCCGGAACTGGCCGTGCGACTGGAAACCGAGACTCGGATGGTCGATTTCACCCGGGACGCGGCCGACGTCGCGATCCGCAGCGGCACCGGGCCGTGGCCGGGGCTGAGGCACCATTTCCTGTTCCGGCTCCACGTCACGCCAATGTGCAGCCCGGACTTCCTGGAGCGGCATCCTTTGGCGAGCCCTGCCGATCTGTTCGCGGTGCCGCGGCTCAGCCCGGGCGACGTGTGGTGGAAATTATGGTTCGCCGCGGCCGGTCTCGCCGACCAGGAGCCGCTCGCGCGCGGCATCAGGCTCGATTCCCAGGCGGCGGAAGGCAATGCGGCGATGGCCGGTCACGGCGTCGGCATGCTCAGTCCGCTGATGTGGCAGAACGAGCTCGCCTCGGGCCGGCTGGTGCGGCCGTTCGCGCTCACCGTGCTGGAAGGGCCGAGCTATTGGTTGGTCTACCCGGAGCACAAGCGCAACCAGCCCAAGATCCGCATGTTCCGCGACTGGCTGCTCGCGCAGGTCGCGGCCCAGGCGGCGCTCGGCCCGCCCGAGGTCTATCAGGAGCCGGAGCCGGTGTGAGCGCTCAGCTTTCGGGTGGTGCCTCCGCTTGTGGCTCCGACGCGCGGCGAGCCGCGAGCTTCGGCCCGAACCGCCGGGACAGCCAAAAGACCACCAGTAGGAGAAGAGCCCACGGAAGAAGGGTCGCGAGGGCGACGAACAGGAACGCGGCGCCCGCGATCAGATTGTCCCCGGCTTCTTCAAGGGCCTGGCGCATGGGCGAATGCGTATCGAAACCCGGGACCAGGTCGCCCGAACCATATTGGAAGACCATCGGCGTTGTCGCCAGCGATTCCCGTTGCTCGTCACGGGCGTTGCGGTTGGCGCGGATCGTCTGGCGCAACTGCTGCGCCTCGGCTTGGAGGCGGTCGCGCTCGGCAGCGGCCAGCCCGGAGCGGGCAAGCTGCGCTTCGACCCGTTCAAGATCGTCGCTGAGCTGTGCTTCGCTGCGATTGGCCGCGGCGATGGCCGCGCCGGCATCGTCGCCGGAAATCTCGCTGTCGATCAGCATGCCATCGTTGTTGGCGACAGTTTCGATTCCGGCCTTGCCGAACTGGCGTGCAATCGCCGGATCGAGCTTGAAGGCAAGCATCGCCTCGATGTCGCGCTCGTTGACGAGGCGATAACGCATTCCGGAAATGCGGCACCGGGCGAGGCCGAGTTTCTCGCAGGCTTGAGCATGCTGCTCTTGTACGCCTGCGATTTTCTGGCCGGGCAGGCGGAAGGCGTAACGATAGTTGAAGGCGATGCCGGGTGCGGCGGTGGGCGCGATAGCGGGTCCCGAGCCGGCAGGCGGAGGCGCTTCGGCAACGTCATACGTCCTCAAATCGCCAGATGATTCTTGCTGGCGATCTGCGCCGCCGCCGCAGGCCGAAGCCAGCAGGAGCGCGACAAGAGAAACGGATCTGCGCATTGGCTCCCCCCTCGTTTTTTATGATACTAAGTTACATGGATGGGCGAGGCAAGGGTGGGGCTCGCCTCGCGACTTGGGCGCTGCTATCGCTCGGCGCATGGCTGATTCCACCGACGAATTCGACCAGGTTGTCGACGCGCCTTTCGACGACGCTTTGTCGCAGCGCTACCTGGTCTATGCGCTTTCGACGATCACGGCGCGCTCGCTGCCCGATGTCCGCGACGGGCTGAAGCCGGTCCACCGCCGGTTGCTGTGGGGCATGCGGCTGCTCAAGCTCGATCCGGCCGCGGGCTACAAGAAATGCGCGCGCGTCGTCGGCGACGTGATGGGCAAATATCACCCGCACGGCGACGCCTCGATCTACGATGCGATGGGCCGCCTCGCCCAGCCTTTCTCGCTGCGCTACCCGCTCGTCGATGGCCAGGGCAATTTCGGCAATGTCGACGGCGATAACGCCGCGGCGATGCGCTACACCGAGGCGCGGCTGACTGCCGCCGCCTACGAGCTGATGGCCGGCCTCGACGAGGGCACCGTCGATTTCAAGCCGACCTACAATAATGAGGAAGAGGAGCCGGAAGTCTTCCCCGGCCTGTTCCCGAACCTGCTCGCCAACGGCGCCAGCGGCATCGCGGTCGGCATGGCCACCTCGATCCCGCCGCACAACGTCGCCGAGGTGATCGACGCAGCGAGCCACCTGATCGACGACCCCAAGGCGGAGGACAGCGCCCTGCTGGATTTCGTCGCCGGGCCCGACTTCCCGACCGGCGGCGTCATCGTCGACCCCAAGGAGGCGATCGCCAACGCCTACAAGACCGGGCGCGGCAGCTTCCGCGTGCGCGCCAAATGGGAAACCGAGGACCAGGGCCGCGGCACCTGGACCGTCGTCATCAGCGAAATCCCCTTCCAGGTGCCCAAATCGAAGCTGATCGAGCAGATCGCCGACCTGATCAGCGAGAAGAAGCTGCCGATCCTCGCCGATATCCGCGATGAATCGGACGAGCAGATCCGGATCGTGCTCGAGCCGCGCAGCCGCACCGTCGAGCCGCAGATGCTGATGGACAGCCTGTTCCGGCTGACCGACCTCGAAGTCCGCATTCCGCTCAACATGAACGTGCTCGATGCGTCGCGCACGCCGCGGGTGATGAGCCTCAAGGGCGTGCTCACCGCCTGGCTCGCGCATCAGCTCGACGTGCTGGTGCGGCGCTCGCAGCATCGCATCGCCAAGATCACCGACCGGGTCGAGCTGCTCGAAGGCTATCTGGTCGCCTATCTGAACCTCGATCGCGTCATCCAGATCATCCGCGAGGAGGACGAGCCCAAGCCGGTGATGATGGCCGAGTTCGGCCTCACCGACCGCCAGGCCGAGGCGATCCTCAACATGCGGCTGCGCAGCCTACGCAAGCTCGAGGAAATGCAGATCCGCGGCGAGCGCGACGCGCTCGAGAAAGAGAGAGCCGAGCTCGAGAAGCTGGTCGAATCGCCAGCACGGCAGCGGACCCGGCTCAAAAAGGATCTGGCCGCGCTCAAGCAACGCTACGGCGCCGACACCGAGCTTGGCCGCCGGCGCACCCTGATCGAGGAAGCCGGGCCGGCGCGCGAGATCCCGCTCGAAGCGATGATCGAGCGCGAGCCGATCACCGTCATCATGTCGCAGCGCGGCTGGATCCGGGCGATGAAGGGCCATGTCGAGCTCTCCAACCCGGAGGCGCTGAAGTTCAAGGAAGGCGACGGGCCGTCCTTCTTCTTCCACGCGCAGACGACCGACAAGTTGCTGCTCGTCACCGCCAATGGCCGCTTCTACACGCTCGCTGCCGACAAATTGCCGGGCGGCCGCGGCTTCGGCGAGCCGGTGCGGCTGATGGTCGACCTCGAAGGCGAGGGGAACATCGTCGCCTTGTTCCCCGCCTCGACGGCGGCGAAACTGTTGCTCGCTTCCTCGGACGGGCGCGGCTTCCTCACCTCGACCGCAGGGGCCATCGCCGAAACGCGCAAGGGCAAGCAGATCGTGAACGTGCGCACCGGCGCGAAGCTCGCGGTGGTGCGGCCGATCGGCCCGGAGGACGATTTCGTCGCGGTGATCGGCGAGAACCGCAAGATGGTCGTGTTCCCGCTCCAGGAATTGCCCGAAATGGGCCGCGGCCAAGGCGTGCAATTGCAGCGCTACCGCGACGGCGGGCTGTCCGACGCCAAGGCGCTGAAATTCGCCGACGGAATCAGCTGGGAGATGGGCGGCGCCAGCGGACGCACCCGCAGCGAGCCCGATCTGTCGCCGTGGCGGACGGCGCGCGGCGCGGCGGGACGGATGGCGCCCAACGGTTTTCCGCGCGAGAACAAATTTTAGCGCCGGTTTCCCCGACCCCGACGGCAATCAAAGATTAACTGCTGGCCGCTACTTCCTGCGTCATGCAGGCCGCATCCCAGCGCGCACCGACGAAGTTGCCCATTGCCGAGTTCGCCTTTGGAGGCGCGGCACCGGTGTCGCGCGCGCTGTCCGTCTCGGAGCAGGCGATCGAGGCGGCGCGCCAGGATTATCTCGACGCCTTGCCGATCGCGGCCGCCGTCCTCTGCGTCAGCGATTGCGGCGACGTCTATGTCGACACCGCCAACGCCCAGTTCCGCCAGCTGACGGATTGGGACAGCGTCGAAGGCCAGTGGATCAGCGGGATCCCGTTCCTGGCGGCCGGCGCCATCGGCGAGCGGCTGGGCCGCTTTCTCAAGGGCGACCAGGCCGAATTGCAGTTCGAAGCGACCGACGGTCGGAGGATCGGGGGCCGCTATTTCAAGCTGAAGCTGGCGAGGTTGCAGCCTTCGCCCTTCTCGGCCAAGCGCTGCCTGTTCACGGTGATCGACCGCACCGCGCAGGTCGAAACGGAAAAGAGCCTGCGCGCCGAGATGCTGCGCGACAGCCTGACCGGCCTTCCCAACCGGCTCGCCTTCAACGAGCGCGTCGAGGCGGTGCTGGAGGACAAGAATTTCCGCGAGGGCAGCCACGCGGTGCTGGTGATCGACATGACCCGGTTCAGCCGCGTCAACGAATGCGTCGGGGCGATTGCCGGCGACGAACTGCTGATCACCTTCGCCCGTCGCCTGTTTTCGGGCCTGCGCGCCGGCGACGTGCTGGCGCGGACCGGCGGCGACGAATTCGGCATCCTGATGCGGCTCGACAATGGCATCGATGACGCGCTGCAGCTCGCCGAGCGGATCCGAACCGTGCTCGGCACGCCGTTCCGCCTGTCCGAACTGGAGATACGCGTCGATTGCTCGATCGGCATTTCCCTGCTCTCGGGCAGCGTCGAACTGGCCGAGGAAGTCCTGCGCAACGCGCAATTCGCGCTCAAAAGCTCGAAGCGCTCGGGACTGGTGCAGGTCTATGAGCCCAATCAGGCCAAGGCGGCGCGGCGCCGCTTCAGCATCGAAACCGAGTTGAGGCGCGCGATCGAGGGCGATCAACTGAAGCTCGCCTTCCAACCGCTGATCGACCTTCCGACCGGCGCCGTCGCCGGCTTCGAGGCGCTGGCGCGCTGGGAGCATGAGGATCGCGGCGTAATCTCGCCGGAAGAGTTCATTCCTGTCGCCGAGGAATCGGGACTGATCGTGGCGCTCGGCCGCTGGGCGCTCAATTCCGCCGTCGAGACGCTCGCCGGTTGGGACCGCCAGGCCGGGAAGACCCTGCCGGTCTATGTCGGGGTCAATCTCTCGGCGATCCAGATCGCGCGCGACGACGTCGCCGCGGCCGTATCGGACGCGCTGAAGGCGACGGGTCTCGCCGGCCGCCGGCTGATGCTCGAGCTGACCGAGAGCGCGATCGTCCAGGATCCGCACCGCGCCACCGCCGTCCTCGATGCGCTGAAGGCGCTGGACGTCCAGGTGGCGATGGACGATTTCGGAACCGGCTACACCTCGCTCGCTTACCTCCAGCGCCTGCCGATCGACGTGCTCAAGATCGACCGCAGCTTCGTCACCGGCATGCTGAAGGACAAGGATTCGATCGCGATCGTCCGCGCCGTCCTTTCGCTTGCCGAGGCGCTCGGTATGGCGACCACCGCCGAGGGCATCGAATCCGCGGAACTGGCGCAGGCTCTGGCCGAACTCGGCTGCGCCACGGGCCAGGGCTTCCACTTCGCCCAGCCCCTCTCGGCCGGCGACGCCCTCGATTACTGGCTGTCGCGCAACGCCTGATCGACCGCGGCCCGGGCAAGGGCTCGCACTTCGTCACCGTCGTCCGAAAATCCGCCCTCGATCCAGCGCCGCTCGACCGCCTGCAGCGTGCGCGCAACTTGCGGTCCCGGCTTCAATCCCATCGCGATCAGATCGCCTCCGCCCAACGGGAAGTGCGGCTTCCGCCAGTTCGCCATCTCGCGAACCGAAGCCGGGTCGGCGCCGATCAGCAGCAGCCGGTCGATCGCTTCGTCGGAGCCAAGACGGTAAGCCAGGGCCGGCGGGTTCACCCCGTCTTCGGGCTTGCGATCCGCGGCCGAGACCAGGCGCTTCGCGGCCTTGTTGGAGAGACGCAGACGGGCGGCGACGTCGGCCGCGACAGCGGCGTCTTCGGGCAGCAAGGCAGCAAGGCGGCGCAGCGGATCGGGGGCCACGGCGGCTGCCGTTTCGCTCGCGACAAGGTGCCGCAGCCGTTCGACACCCGTGCCGTCGATCTCGGGCAGAACGGGTCGGAAGATGCCGCGCCCGACCATCAGGTCCAGCGTCGGCGAGGGATCGGGCAAAGCGAGCAGCTTAAGCAATTCATCGGCGATGCGCTCGCGCGACAGCGCCATCAGGTCGTTGGCGCGCGCGGTGCAAGCCTCGAGCGAAGCCGCATCCGGCGCGCCGGCGCCGAAGCGGGCATGGAAGCGGAAGAAGCGCAGGATGCGGAGATGGTCCTCGGCAATCCGGGTTAGAGGATCGCCGATGAAGCGCAGCCGCCGCGCCGCAAGATCAGCCTCGCCGTCGAAATAATCGTGGACCTGCAGCGTCAGCGGATCCGCCGACAAAGCGTTGATCGTGAAATCGCGGCGTGCGGCGTCCTCGCGCCAGTCGTCGGTGAAGGCGACGGTGGCGCGCCGGCCGTCGGTCGAAACGTCGCGGCGCAGCGTCGTGACCTCGACCGGGCCGTTCTTCAAGACCGCGGTGACCGTGCCGTGGGCGAGGCCGGTCGGCACCGCCTTGATACGCGCGCGCTGGAGCCGGTCCATCACCTCTTGGGGTGTGAGGCGCGTTGCGAGATCGACGTCGCTGACCGGCAGGCCGAGCAGCCCGTCCCGGACCGATCCGCCGACATAGCGGGTGGCGCCCTGCGCGGCATCGAGCGCGTGGAGCAATTCGGCCATTCCGGGCTGGTCCTGCCACGGGGCGAGATCGAGCTTCATGCGACCAGCGCCAGGCGGCGGCTGAGATTGACGATCATCGCCGCGGTCGCTCCCCAGATACGGCGGCCTTCCCAATCGATTTCATAATAAGAGCGTTCGCTGCCCTGCCACATGACGGTACGGATGATCTGGTGCTCCGGACGGAGAAGATAATGAAGCGGCGCCTCGAAGATGGCGGCGACTTCGGCGGGTTGCGGCTTGAGGTCGATGCCGGGGCGGACGACGCCCACCACCGGAGTCACCTCATAACCGGTGATGGTGCGGTAGCGATCGGCGATGCCGATTACTTCGACGGCAGAGCGGGGGAGGGCGATCTCCTCCTCGGCTTCGCGCAGCGCGCCCGCGATCGCCCCGTCGTCTTCCGGATCAATGCGGCCCCCGGGAAAGGCGACCTGGCCGGCATGGCGGCGCACCGTATCGGTGCGGACAGTGAGGATCACGGTCGGTTCAGGCCGGTCGACCACCGCGACCAGTACCGCGGCAGGAGTGATCGCCTGCGCCGGATCGAGATCGCGGTCGAACGGATCGCCCTCGAGCAGGATCGGGTCGCGCCGATGGCCAAGCTCGAGCGCTTCGCGAAGGGTGTCGGCCAGGCTCATGCGTTCGCTTCCAGCGGGAAGAAGGCGCCCCCGCTCCAGACTCCGAGCGGGTGGGCATCTTCTTCCAGCGCGATATTGGCGAGCTCGTAATAGACCGGGCGTGCGACGAGCGCGTCCAGGCCGGGACGCACCGCGATATAGGGATGTTCGGATTTTGCATCGAAGCGGAGCGCGTGATCGGGACCGGCAATCACGACGTCGCCGGTGTTGAGCCGAAAGGCGAGCGACCGATCACGGCCCTCCCCTTCGCTCTTGAGTTCGACCGCGACGAACGGCGCGTCCTCGACGTCGATGTCGAGCTTTTCGACCGGGGTCACCAGCACGAAGCCGCCATCGGGCTCGCGCCGCAGGATCGTCGAGAAGAGACGCACCATCGCCGCGCGGGCGATCGGGCTGCCTTCGTGAAACCAGGTGCCATCGCGGGCGATGCGCATCGCGCTATGGCCGCAACGGGAGGGGTTCCAGCTTTCCACCGGCGGCAGTTTCCGCTCGGCCGCCATCCGCGCGATGTCGGCGAGCGAAAGTCCGGTGAGGTCGGAAGGTGGGGGCGGGGCGGGCATCGCAGCCGGATTAGGCGATTGATGGCCGGCGCAGCAAGCCGCGCGCTTGCCGCAAGGCGGGCGCCGCCTTATCGCCCGGGTCATGACGGCAGAGTTTCAGGGGCCGCGGACCGCCATCGTCACCGGCGGCGCCAAGCGGATCGGGGCGGCGCTCAGCCGCGCGCTGGCCGAGGACGGCTGGCACGTCCTCATCCATTGCCATGAATCGCAGGAAGAGGCGCGGGCACTCGCCGCGGAATTGGGCCAGGCGAGCGTGGTCGCGGCCGATCTCGCGCAGCCCGATGCGGCGGCGACGATCATGGCCGCGCTCGACGGGCTTCCGCCGCCGCGACTTCTGGTCAACAATGCCTCGCGCTTCGTCTACGACGCCGCCGACAATTTCTCCGTCGACCTCTGGGACATGCACCAGGCGGTGAACCTGCGCGCGCCCGCCTTGCTGGCGCAGGCGTTCGCGGTGAAGGCCGGGCAGGGCGGCCTGATCGTCAATCTGCTCGATGCAAAGCTCGCCCAGCCCAACCCCGATTTCTTCAGCTACACCGTCTCGAAGGTCGGGCTGGCGGGACTGACCGAATTGCTGGCCCGTGCTTATGCGGCGCGCGGTATTCGCGTATGCGGCATCGCGCCCTCGGTTACCCTCGTGTCCGGTCCGCAGAGCCGGGCGAATTTCGATCAGGTGCATGCGATGAACGCGCTTGGACGCGGCGTCGACGTGGCCGAGATCGTCGCAGCCTTGCGCTTCATCGTCGCGACCCCGACCTATACGGGGCAAACCATCACTCTCGACGGCGGCCAGCGATTCCTCGGCCTGCCGCGCGACGTACAATTTCTGGAGCCCGACGCATGACCCGGATTGTCCCTATCGAAGGGCTCGTTCCCGACCGGCTTGCGCCGCGCACGCGCAAAATCGTGCTGGAGGATTTCTGCCTGCCGGTCGACATCGGCTTCCACGATTTCGAGATCGGCGCGCCGCAGCGCCTCTACGTCACCGTCGAAGTGTGGGTGGAAGCGGCCTTTTTCGAAAGCAACGACGAGGCCGGCGGCGCGTGGGACTATGATTTTCTGCGCACCGAAATCCTGCAAACCGCCAAGGGGCGACGTTTCAACCTGCAGGAAACCTTCGTTCGCGAGATTTACGACCTCATCGCCGCGCGCCGCGGCGTGACGGCGCTGCGGGTCTCCTCCCGCAAGCCGGACATCTATCCGGACTGTGCGGGAGTCGGGGTCGACCTCGCCTCCTTCTAGCGGCCGCTGCGCGCGCAGGGGCCGAGCCGTTCCTTGATCAGCCGGTAGTCGGCCTGGATCGCGCCGGCATGCTCGGCCTCCTCGGCATAGCTCTGGGCCGGCAACGTCGCGGGGAGCGAGCAGGCGAGACGATACCAGAGAAGGCTGTTCGGCTGGGGCGGCGCGGCGGCATCGTCCACGATCTCGCTCAGCGCCACCGCCCAGCGCGGCGTCTCGCCCGGCCGGCGCAGGACCGAGAGCGACACTGGCTCGTTATCCGCCGTGCGCAGGAAAATCTGAGTCTCGCTTTCGCCGGGGAGCGAGCCCGGGACATGGAAGGCGCGGCCGATCCCGGTGATCCGCGGCGGGGCGTCGGCACGGGTCGCCTCCTGCAGGATTGCGCGCAGCCGTTCGGCGCGCGCCGGCGT
>JAFAEZ010000181.1 GCA_023423775.1 Pseudomonadota bacterium | reverse complement strand
CGTCGCTGCCGCCGCGAAACTCGGGAAAGTCGTCCGACAGCATCAAATCGTCGCCGTTGATGCGCAGGTGCGCGTGCATCAGCCGCCGCCCATCGTCGGCGGGATGCCGGCCCAGTTCCTCGGCGTCGAAAGCCCGCTTGTAGAAATCCACCGCCTCTGCGGCCCGGCCGCCGGTGATGGTGAGATAGGGTATGAGTCCGCTCATGGCCGCCCTCCCTTTGGTCAGGCGGTCGATCCTATCATTCTTTGCGCAGCGCCGCGAACGGACTCCGCGCCACGCGCTCGGCCTCCATCTCTTCCTCGCTTTTGACGCCGGCATCACGCAGCGCCGCCTCGGCATCGGGCGCGCGCGGATAGGGATCGAGGCCGAGCGACAGCGATTCGGCCACCGCGTCGCCGATGTCGACCATCGCTCCGTCGTAGAAGACGACGTCCATCTCGTGCTCGCTGAGCTCGATCTCCTCGTCGCTATGCCCTCGCGGCTGCGGCCGGAACAGGATGGTGAAGGGTTCCTCCACCGTGGCCGGCACCGGCACCGCGGTGGCGACGCAGCTCTGGGTCACCGCGGCCTTGAGTGTTCCGGCGGCGGTCACGGCTTCGTCCGCCCGGCTAAGCGCCACTTCGGCCACCAAGCTCTCGATCGACACCAGCCCGAAGCGTTCGGCCAAAGCGGCGCGCTCGGCCTCGTCGGCTTCGATCGTCATGGCGCGCGGGGCGCTGCCCAGCGTGTCGATGCGGACGGTGCGGCTGAATTCGGGGGTCATAAAGCGGGCATCTCCCCAGCGAGCAGCCGGTCGGCGGGAATCGCCCCGAGCCTGTCGCGCAGCGATTCGAAACGGCGGGCGACGAACGCCAGCGCGGCGGGCGAAGGCGGCGAATCGTGGAAGATGTTGCGCGCCACCGGCGCCTCCAGCGAGCCGGCGCCGACCGCCCGGAACGCCGCCAAGCGGCCGCCGAGCGCGGACATCATCCGGCCGATATGCTTGCCCACCATCAGGTCACCGATCCCCATCTGGCGGATTGAGCCGTCCATGTCGGCGACAAACAATTCGGTGAGGAGGACGCTGTCCTGCTTGGTGCCGTTACCCTCCTGCTCGAGCCGGAGCAGGACGAGGGTCAGCACGGCGGCGATCACGTCGAACCGGCCGTCGATCGTGTCGGGCACCTGTCCCTCCAGATACCAGGCGGGATCGCGGCCGGCGGCAACGATCGCGCCGTAGAGCGGCTCGAGATGCTGCCGTTGCCGTTTTTCATCGCCGAACAGGCGGGAGAGGAAGGACACGCTAGACCTTTGCTGCTGCGGCGCGCACTTGCGCCTTGGGGACGAAATTGCATATTGGGGAAACACAGGCGGCCCGCAAGGCGGGCGCCAGGCGCGGATGTGATGCGTCCGGCGTTTCAGGAGATTTCTCAATGACCTTCCGGTTCGGACGCAGCTTTGCCCTGATTGTCGGCATGGGCCTCGCGACCACCGCCTGCACCCAGATCCGCGATCACCAGGGTTATCTCGTCGACGACGTGCTCGTCGCCTCGGTCCAGCCCGGCGTCGACAATCGCGAATCGGTCCAGGGCACGCTCGGCCGGCCGACCTTCACGGGCCAGTTCGACCAGCGCGACTGGTATTATGTGTCGCGCGACACCAAGCAGCTCGCCTTCAAGATGCCCAAGCCGACCGCCCAGACCGTGCTTCACGTCCGGTTCGACGAAGCCGGCAACGTCGTCGCGGTCAACAAGACCGGGCTCGAGCAGGTCGCCTCGATCGAGCCGATGGACGACAAGACCCCGGTGATGGGCCGCGACCGCGGCTTCTTCGAGGAATTGTTCGGCAATATCGGCCAGGTCGGTGCCGCCGGCCTCCCCGGCCAGACCGCCGACAACCCGCAATAAGCCGGTCCTTGCGGGCGTGCCGCGGCACGCCCGTAGAGCCGATCTCGGTTAGCCGGCGATCCCGCCGGCGGCGAGCACCGCCAACGTCACCAGGTCCGAGGCGCTCGACGTCATCGGCGCGACCTGGACCGGCTGCGCCATGCCGACCAGCATCGGCCCGATCACCGCGTCGCCCCCCAGTTCCTTCAACAGCTTGGCCGAGATGTTGGCCGATTGCAGGCCCGGCATCACCAGCACGTTGGCCGGCCCGGTCAGGCGGCTGAACGAATAGACCGACTGCATCTTCGGATTGAGCGCCACGTCTGGCGCCATCTCGCCCTCATATTCGAAATCGACCTGGCGCGCGTCGAGCAGCCGCACCGCGCCGCGGACATTGTCGAGGAACGTGCCTTCGGGATTGCCGAAGGTCGAATAGGAGAGGAAGGCGACGCGCGGCTCGTGGCCCATCCGGCGCGCGACGGCCGCGGTCTGGACGGCGATGTCGGCCAGCTGCTCGGCCGTCGGCCGCTCGGTCACCGTCGTGTCAGCCATGAACACGGTGTGGCTCTGGCCGACCAGGACATGGACTCCGAACGGCGTGCAGCCCGGGCGCGGATCGAGCACGCGGCGCAGCTGGCGGATGGTCTGGGCGTAGGGGCGGGTAACGCCGCTGATCAGCACGTCGGCCTCGCCCAATGCCAGCAAAAGCGAGGCGAAGGTGTTGCGGTCCTGGTTCACCATCCGCTCGATCTCGCGGTGCAGATAGCCCCGGCGCTGCATGCGCTTGTAGAGATAGTCGACCATCTCCGGCACGCGCGTGTAGGTGCGGCTGTTCAGCACCTCGATCCCCTCGGGATCGTCGACGCCGAGCGCGCGCAGGCGGTCGTGCACGCTGTCGCGCCCGACCAGCACCGGAATGCCGTAGCCGCCGTCGCGGAAGGCGATCGCCGCGCGGAGCACGACGTCTTCCTCGCCCTCGGCGAAAAGGACCCGCTTGGGATTGGCCCGCGCTGCCTCGTAGGCGAGCGTCAGCACCGAGGTGGTCGGGTTGAGCCGCGATTTGAGCTGGGTGCGATAGGCCGCCATGTCCTTGATCGCGAATTGCGCCACGCCGCTGTCCATCGCCGCCTGCGCCACCGCTGCCGGCACGACCTCCATCAGGCGCGGATCGAACGGCGCCGGGATGATGTAATCGGGGCCGAAGCTGTGCGCCTTGCCGCCATAGGCCGCCGCGACCTCCTCGGGCACCTGCTGACGGGCGAGAGCGGCGAGCGCCTCGGCCGCCGCGATCTTCATCGCGTCGTTGATCGTGGGCGCGCGCACGTCGAGCGCGCCGCGGAAGATGAACGGGAAGCCGAGGACGTTGTTGACCTGGTTGGGATAGTCCGAGCGCCCGGTGGCGACGATCGCGTCCGGCCGCGCGGCCTTGGCTTCGGGCGGTGTGATTTCGGGATCGGGATTGGCCATCGCGAAGATGATCGGCTGCGGCGCCATCTTCTTCACCAGTTCGGCCGGCAGCGCGCCCGCCGCCGACAGGCCGAGGAAGACGTCGGCGTCGACCAACGCCTCGGCCAGCGAGCGCCGGTCGGTGGCCACCGCATGAGCCGATTTCCACTGATCCATGCCGTCGGTGCGGCCCTGGAAGATCACGCCCTTACGGTCGCACATCAGCACATTGTCGTGGCGGACGCCCATCGACTTGATCAGCTCGGTGCAGGCGATCGCCGCCGCGCCGGCGCCGTTCACCACCACCCGCACGTCCTTGAGGTCGCGGCCGGTGAGGTGGCAGGCGTTGATCAGGCCGGCGGCGGTGATGATAGCGGTGCCGTGCTGGTCGTCGTGGAAGACCGGGATGTTCATCCGCTCGCGCAGGGTCTGCTCGATGATGAAGCAGGCCGGGGCGGCAATGTCCTCGAGGTTGATGCCGCCGAAGCTCGGCTCCATCAGGGCGACCGCGTTGATGAAGGCCTCGGTATCCTCGGTGGCGAGCTCGAGATCGATCGAATCGACGTCGGCGAAGCGTTTGAACAGGACGGCCTTGCCCTCCATCACGGGCTTGGACGCCAGCGCGCCGAGATTGCCGAGGCCGAGGATCGCAGTGCCGTTGGAGATGACGGCGACGAGGTTGCCCTTGGCGGTGTAATCATAGGCTTTGGACGGGTCTTCGGCGATGGCGCGCACCGGCACCGCAACGCCGGGCGAATAAGCGAGGCTCAGGTCGCGCTGGGTCGCCATCGGCTTGGAGGCAACGATCTCGATCTTTCCGGGGCGGCCTTGCGAATGGAAATCCAGCGCTTCCTGCTCCGAAAACTTGACGTTGCTGCCTTCACTCATCTCAGTCTCCCTGTCTGCGCGAAGCTCTAGGCTCGGCGACGCTACGGCGGCAAGGGGCGGAAAGCCGCACAGGCCGCACAAGCCGGTTTCGCAGCGGCGATTCAGCCATTATCCCGGCTCCCATGGCGACCAAGGTCAAAGAAAGCAGCAACGCACCCACGCCCATGATGGCGCAATATCTGGCGCTGAAGGCCGAGGCGCAGGATTGCCTGTTATTCTATCGGATGGGCGACTTCTTCGAACTGTTCTTCGACGACGCCAAGGCCGCCGCCGCCTGCCTCGACATCGCGCTCACCGCGCGCGGCGAGCATGAGGGCGCGCCGATCCCGATGTGCGGCGTGCCGATCGGCGCCGCCGAAGCCTATCTCGCCCGCCTGATCCGCGCCGGCCACCGCGTCGCCATTGCCGAGCAGACCGAGAGCCCGGCCGAGGCCAAGAAGCGCGGCTCCAAGTCGGTCGTCGCCCGCGCCATCGTCCGCGTCGTCACAGCCGGCACGCTGACCGAGGAAGCCTTGCTCGACTCGCGCGCCGCCAACTGGCTGGTCGCCGTGGTCCGGGTCGGCGATCGCTTCGGCCTCGCCGCGGCCGACATTTCAACCGGCCGGTTCGAACTGTCCTCGGTCGCCGCCGGCGCGCTCGACGCCGAGCTCGCCCGACTTGCTGCCGCCGAGATCGTCGCGCCCGAGCCGCTCGACGGAATCGCGGTCCAGCAACGCAAGGCAGGGTTCGACAGTGTCGCCGCCGAGAAGAAACTGATGGAGCGGTTCGGAGTCGCGACGCTCGACGGCTTCGGCCAGTTCGATCGTCCGTCGCTGTGCGCCGCGGGCGGCCTGCTCGCCTATCTTGACGAGGTCGCGCGGGAATCTTTGCCCTTCCTGCGCCCGCCGGTCCGCCGCGCGCCCGACGGGCACATGATGATCGACGCGGCGACGCGCGAGAGCCTCGAGCTCACCGTCTCGGCCGGCGGCACCCGCGCGGGTAGCCTGCTCGCCGCGATCGACCGCACGGTGACCGGGGCCGGCGCCCGCCTGCTCGCCGCCGATATCGGCGCGCCGTTGCTCGATCGCGCGTTGATCGAGGGTCGGCTCGACTTGGTCGCTTTGTTCGAGCGCGATGCCGGCGCGCGCGACGCGATCCGCCGCCAGCTGAAGGCACTGCCCGATATCGGCCGCGCCC
>JAFAEZ010000166.1 GCA_023423775.1 Pseudomonadota bacterium | reverse complement strand
TGAAGGTTGCCGGCGGCGGCTTCGCCTTCGTCATGGACGGCGGCGAGGACGACCGGGTCGCCGATTTTCAGCGCTGATATCAAACGCAGGGATCGGCCCGCCGTTACGTGGCGGGTCGATCCATCCTCCGTAATGGCGTAAACACTTAGGACGCAAGATGGCCCGTATGGCCCGACATTCAGTGCAGGCGGCGGCCATCCCGGGCGGGGGCATGCAGCGATGATGCCCGCTGTGCAGGATACGGCCGTGCATCTGTCGGACCGCCACTTCCGGACCATCGCCGATCTCATCGAGGGCCAGGTCGGCATCAAGCTGCCGCAGGGCAAGCGGCTGATGCTGGAGGGGCGGCTGCACAAGCGCGTGCGCGCGCTGAACTTCTCCGACCTCAACGAATATGTCGAGAACCTGTTCGAGGCCGATCATTTCGACATCGAGCTCACTCATCTCATCGACGTGGTGACGACCAACAAGACCGACTTCTTCCGGGAGCCGCAGCACTTCACCTTCCTGCGGGAGGTCGCGGTCCCGGCCTTGCTCAAGTCGCATGGACGCAAGAACGCGAACCTGAAGATCTGGAGCTCGGCGAGCTCCACCGGCATGGAAGCCTATACGACCGCGATGGTGCTGGACGACATGACGCGGAACGGCTCGCGCTTCCAGTACCGCATCCTCGGGACCGACATCTCGACCGCCGTGCTGCGCCTCGCCAAGACCGCGATCTACTCAAGGGACGTGCTCGCTCCGGTGCCGGAGCCTTTCGTGACGCGGTATTTCCTGTCGTCGCGGGACAAGTCTCGCGGTGAGGTGCGGGTGGTGCCGGAGTTGCGGCGCATGACGCATTTCATGAGGATGAATCTCATGGACGCGTCCTATCCCGTCGATCGCGACGTCGACATCATCTTCTGCCGCAACGTCCTGATCTATTTCGAGCGCGAGACCCAGCGCAAGGTGATCGAGCGATTGTGCGGCCATCTGCGGCCGGGAGGCTATCTGCTGGTCGGCCATTCCGAATCGATGATTCACAGCGCCGTGCCGGGCCTGAAGCAGGTCCAGCCCACCATTTTCCAGGTTTGATCGGAGCGCCGCCAAAAATGCCGAAGCAGAAAGTTCGCGTGCTGATCGTGGACGATTCGGCGTCGGTTCGCCAAATCCTGCAAACGATCCTCAACGACGACCCCGAGATCGAGGTGATGGGAACGGCCTCGGATCCGTTCGTCGCGGCGCGTCGCCTCCAGAGCGAGCTTCCCGACGTCATGATCCTCGACCTCGAGATGCCGCGCATGGACGGCATGACGTTCCTGCGCAAGATTATGGCGCAGCGCCCCATCCCGGTGATCATCTGCTCCTCGCTGACCGAGGAGGGCTCGGACGTGATGTTCGAGGCGTTCGAAGCGGGCGCGGTCGACATCGTGCCGAAGCCGAAGATCGACACGCGGCAGGCGCTGCTCGAATGCTCCGCGCGGCTGCGCGAGGCGGTCAAATCGGCCGCTCGCGCCCGGGTGCGCCCGCGCGCTGAGCGTCGGGTGATCGAGAAGAAGCTGACGGCCGACGCCATCATCCCGCCGCCGGTGCAGGGCAAGGTCCGGCCGACCACCGAGCGCATCGTGTGCATCGGTGCATCGACCGGCGGGACCGAAGCGCTCAACGACGTTCTGGAGATGCTGCCGGCCCACTGTCCGCCGATCGTCATCGTCCAGCACATGCCGGCCGGATTCACCGCGGCGTTTGCGCGGCGTCTCGACAGCGTCTGCCAGATGCGTGTCAAGGAGGCCGAGGACGGCGAGCCGGTGCTGCCGGGCTGCGCCTACATCGCGCCGGGTGCCCGTCACATGCTGCTTCAGCGCATCGGCCTGCGCTACCAGATCGCGATCAAGGACGGCCCGCCGGTGTCGCGGCATCGCCCGTCCGTCGACGTGCTGTTCCGCTCGGCGGCCCAGCACGCCGGCGCCAACGCGCTCGGCGTGATCATGACGGGCATGGGCGACGACGGCGCGCGCGGAATGCTGGAGATGCGCAAGCTCGGCGCCTCGACGCGGGCGCAGGACGAAGAGAGCTGCGTGGTGTTCGGTATGCCCAAGGAAGCCATCGCCCATGGCGGCGTCGAGAAGGTCGTCTCGCTGCACCAGATCCCGCGCGAGATCATGCTCTGGTATCAGGCCGGGAACGCCGCGGTGGCAGGTTGATCGCAATGTCCGTCATTCCGGCCAGCACGCTCACCGAATCGATCGTCGCGATCGAGGACGTCTCCTCGCGGATCGAGGACGTGTTCGCGCGCGTCGGTCACGAGCTTGGACGCGGCCACCTCATCTTCAAGGAATTGAACCAGGGCCTCGCAACGCTTTCCTCGGAGCTCTCCGGTGCGGAGATCGAGGGCGCCGCGACGGCGTTGCAGGAGATCGCCGCGCGGCTGAGCGAGCTGGCGCAGGCGCTTCCGGCCGAGACCGCGCTGCTGGAGACGATCGGCAAGAGCACGGCGGAAGCATCCGCCTTGCTCAAGCCGCTGTTCAAGCACATCCAGATGATCGCCATCATCGCCCGCAGCGCGCGGATCGAGGCCGCCTCGCTCGACGGTGACCGCGAGGGCTTTCTCGCCTTCACCCAGGAGGCCTACGATCTCGGCAAGGCCGTGCAGGGCTCGATCGAGGGCTGCGCGCGGGATCAGCAGCGCCTGTCCGACGCCGTCGCCACCGCGTTCGGCCGGCAAAAGGAATTCGAGGGCCGCTACCGGAATCAGCTGGCGGCGGAGAGCGTCGAGCTCGGCGCGGCCTATTCCGGATTGCGCGACCAGCGCGGCAACAGCCGCCATCTCGCCGACCTCACGAGCTCCAGCACCAGGAAGATCGCCGAAGCGGTGGGCAGCGCGATCATCTCCCTGCAGGCCGGCGACAGCACGCGCCAGCGCCTCGAGCATGTCTCTCACGGACTTGGTCTTGCCTCGGGACCCATTCCGAGCCTGGCGCCCTCATCGATGCCGAGCGACGACGGCGCGCGCGCGATTTGTCAGTTGCAGACGGCCCAGCTCAGGGACGCCCAGCGCGAGTTCAGCGGCGACATCGGCCAGATCGTTCGCGCGCTGACCGCCATCTTGCGGGATGCGGGCGGTGTCGTCGGTCACGGCCGCACACTGTTCGGCGGCGAGGACGGCGGCTCGTCGTCGTTCCTGGCGCGGATCAAGCAGACGCTGGCCCACGCCTCGACCCTGATCGCCACCTGCGAGGGCGCCGGCCGCTCGGTGGATGAGGCCCTCGCGATCGTCGAGGATACGCTGACGAAGTTTCGTCAGGCGATCGCGGGGCTGGCCGAGGCGACCGTCGACATCACGTTGATCGGGATGAATGCCGGTCTCAAGGCAAGCCATCTCGGCAGACGCGGCAGCGCCTTCGTCGTCATCGCCAACGAGCTCAAGGCGACCGCCGATCAGGTCTCGGCGGGCGCCGCACGCCTGAGGCCGGTGCTCGACGGCATCGAGCGCTCGGCCGGGGAGCTGAAGCAACTCCGCGTGCAGGGCGATCCGACGCAGCTCGCCAAGCTCGAGCCGCAGATCCTTCAGGCGCTGCGCGAAGTCGAGGCCGGCAACGAGCGGCTCGGCAAGCTGATGAACCGGCTCGTCGTCGAAGGCGCCGAGTTCGAGGGACTGATGAATTCGGCGCAAGGTCTGATGAACACGCTCGGTGAAGGCTCCGCGGCATTGCCCGCGGTCGCTGCCCGCCTCGAGACGGCCAGTGCCGGCGCCCAGAAGCCGCGTCCGCAGGACGAGGCCGTGCTCGACGAGCTGTTCGCGCGCTACACGATGGAGCGCGAGCGGGACATCCATCGCGACTTCCTGCAGGCGCTCGGGATCGCACCGATCGTCACGGCGCGCCGGGTCGAGGGGGCCCCCCCGGCCCCCCCCCGCCGGGCCCCATAGA
>JAFAEZ010000137.1 GCA_023423775.1 Pseudomonadota bacterium | reverse complement strand
GCGATGCCCCGCGCCGCGATTTCAGCGACCGCCCGCGCTTCAAGCGCGACGACCGCGGGAGCGAGGGCCGCGGCGAGCGCAGCTTCAAGCCGCGCGGCGACCGCCCGTTTTCCGATCGCTCTTCGCGCGACGGCGAGAAGCGGCCGTTCAAGCCGCGCGGTGATCGCTCCTCCTATAACCGCGACGACCGCCCGCCGCGCAGCCGGGATCGCGACGATGCGCGCCCGGCCGGCCGCTCCGGCGAGCGGAAGTTCGGCGACAAGCGGCCCTATGCGCCGCGTGGCGATCGCCCCGAGCGCAAGTTCGACGGCGAGCGGAAGTTTTCCCGCGGCGGCGATCGCGGCGACCGCCCGCGCGATCGTGGCGAGCGCGGGGAGTCCAAGCCGTGGCAGAAGCGCGATGCAGGCCCGCGCGGGGATCGTCCGCGCAAGAGCTTCGACAAGGATTTCGGCGGCCGTGACCGCGGCGATGAGAAGCCCTGGCGTCAGCGCGACGATCGCCGTGAGGGCGGCCGTGGCGAAGACCGTCCGCGCTTTTCCCGGCGCCGCGACGAAGGCGGGGATGATCGTCCGCGTTTCTCGCGTCCACGCGAGGAACGGTCCGGTGACGATCGTCCGCGCTTCAATCGCTCGCGCGAGGGACGGCCGGAAGGCCGCATGGACTGGCAGGAACATCCGCGCAGCGAGGGACGCTTCCGCGACCGGCCGCGCCGCGAGAACGAGGACGAGAGCAGGATCTTCGAAAAGCGCCCCGCCTTCGGCGGCCGCGGCGCCTATCGCGAGCGCGACCGCGACTTCGAGGGCCGGCCGCGCCGCGAGGACGCACCGAAGCCGAAGAAGGCCGGCGAGCGCATCGCCAAGGCGCTGGCACGCGCGGGGCTTGCCTCGCGTCGCGACGCCGAGGAGATGGTCACGCAGGGTCGCGTCACCGTCAACGGCCGGGTGATCAATTCGCCGGCGCTCGACATCACGAAGAACGACGTCGTTCTGGTCGACGGCAAGCCGTTGCCGGAACGCGAGCGCACGCGGCTGTTCCTCTATCACAAGCCGCGCGGGCTGATGACCACGCATGACGACCCCGAGGGCCGTCCGACCGTGTTCGACAATCTGCCCGAAGGCCTGCCGCGCCTCATCAGCGTCGGCCGGCTCGATTTCAACACCGAAGGCCTGTTGCTGCTCACCAATGACGGGGGCCTGGCGCGCACGCTCGAACTGCCGGACACCGGCTGGCTGCGCCGCTATCGTGTTCGCGCCCATGGCGACGTCTCCCAGGCACAGCTCGACGAGCTCAAGAACGGCATCGAGATCGAGGGCGTCAAATACGGCCCGATCGAAGCGACGCTGGAGCGCGACCAGGGCGCCAATGTCTGGCTGGTGTTCGCGATCCGCGAAGGCAAGAACCGCGAGGTGCGCAACGTCTGTGCCCATCTCGGCCTCGAGGTGAACCGGCTGATCCGGGTGTCGTATGGCCCGTTCCAGCTCGGCGAGATCCCCGAAGGCCAGGTCGACGAGATCAGGTCGCGCGTGCTGCGCGAGCAGCTCGGCGACAAGGTGATCGAGAAGTCGGGCGCCGAGTTCGACGTGCCCGGGAAATCCGCCGCGCGCGAGGACGACGCAGCGAAGAGGCCGGCGAAGCGCGCCGTGATCAACGACCGCAAGGGCCGCCGCGTGCTGGTGCAGCGCACCGGCAGCGAGGAGGCGCGCGAGCGCAACGAGATGGAAGCGAACGGCTACGGCCCGCCGCGCCGTCCCAAGCGCGGCTATCACGGCAAGCGTGATCTGACGCCGCGGGAGGACTAGCTTGCGCGTCGTCGGCGGTCGTTTGAAGGGGCGCAATCTCGCCTCGCCGTCCTCGCGCGAGATCCGCCCGACGGCGGACCGCCTGCGCGAGTCCGTGTTCAACATCCTCGTGCACGCTTATGACGATCCGATCGAGGGCGCGCGCGTGCTCGATCTCTTCGCCGGCACCGGCGCGCTCGGCATCGAGGCGTCGTCACGCGGGGCGAAGTTCACGCTGTTCGTCGACAACGGCGCCGAGGCGCGGGCGTTGCTGCGCAACAACGTCGAGTCGCTCGGCCTCGGCGGCGTGACCAAGGTCTACCGCCGCGACGCGACCGATCTTGGGCCCGCGCATCCGGTCGAACCGTTCTCGCTGGTGTTCCTCGATCCACCCTATGGCAGGGGCTTTGCGGAGAAGGCGCTCGCGTCCTTGCGTGATGGTGGCTGGCTGACGCCCGGCGCGCTGCTCGTGGTCGAAGAGGCCAAGGCCGCGCAATTCGCGACGCCGGAAGGTTACGAGGAACTGGAGCGGCGGGCGTATGACGACACGGAGTTCGTGTTTTTGAAGAAGCCGTAATCACGCTGTCGTAGGGTGGGCAAAGCGAAGCGTGCCCACCTATCGAGATCACTGGAAGATGGTGGGCACGGCGCTTTGCGCCTTTGCCCACCCTACGGCACTACGACAGTTGGGCTATCTCCGCCCGAACAGCTTCTCCACATCGCTCAGCTTCAGCTCGACATAGGTCGGGCGGCCGTGATTGCACTGGCCGGAGTTCGGGGTCTCCTCCATCTCGCGGAGCAGGGCGTTCATCTCTTCCGGCCGCAGCCGGCGGCCGGCGCGCACCGAGCCGTGGCAGGCCATGGTGGCCGCGACATGCATCAGGCGGCGTTCGAGAGGAAGCGCCTCGTCCCACTCGGCCATGTGCTCGGAAAGATCGCGCAGCAGCCCGCCGGCATTGGTCTTGCCCAGCAGCGACGGCGTCTCGCGCACGGCGACTGCGCCGGGACCGAAGGACTCGATCGCCAGCCCAAACGAGGCAAGCTCCTCGCTGCGCTCGAGCAGACGCTCCACCGTCGCCTCGTCCATCTCGACGATCTCGGGGATCAAGAGGATCTGCCGTTGCACGCCGTTCGCGGCGAGCGAGGCTTTCAGCTGCTCGTAGACGATGCGCTCATGGGCGGCGTGCTGGTCGACGATGATGAGGCCGTCACGGGTCTGCGAGACGATATAGGTCTCGTGGATCTGCGTGCGCGCGGCGCCGAGCGGGCGGTCGACGAGATCGCCGACCGGCTGGCTCTCGATCCGCACATCCGCGCTGGGCGCTCCGACGTCGAAGGCGGCCTGTGCGCGCTCCGCGAAAGCCGGCGCGGCGGAGCCTTCGAATGACGGCATCGGAGCGACGGGAGCCGATGGCGAGGCGCGCCAGTCCCAGCCTGCCGGGCGTGGCGAGAAAGCCGGCCTGAACGAGGACAATGCGCTCTCGCCGCTGTTGGCGGCCGTGCGCCGGCCCTCACGCGCGAGCGCTTCCTTCAAGCCATGCACGATCAGCGCGCGGACGAGGCCGGCGTTGCGGAAGCGCACCTCGGTCTTGGCGGGGTGCACATTGGCGTCGACCTCGCGCGGGTCGAGCGCGACGAACAGGGCCAGCACCGGATGGCGATCGCGCGGCAGATAGTCGGAATAGGCCGCGCGCACCGCGCCCAGGATCAGCTTGTCGCGCACCGGTCGGCCGTTGACGAAGAGATATTGCCCGAGTGCGTTGGCCTTGGTCAGCGCCGGGGCTGCGGCATAGCCGGCGACGACGACGCCTTCGCGCTCGGCATGGACCTCGATGGCGTGGCTGCGGAACTCTGCACCAAGAATGTCGCCGAGCCGCGTCAGGCGGCCGGCCGCGCCGGGCAGTGCGGCAGCCCAGGTCACCGGCGCGCGCTCCTCACCTGCCAGCGTGAAGGCGATGTCGGGCCGCGCCATCGCCAGGCGCCGGACCACCTCGCGGATCGCTTCCGCTTCGGTGCGGTCGGTCTTCAGGAACTTCAGCCGCGCCGGCGTCGCGTAGAAGAGGTCGCCGACCTCGACGCGGGTGCCATGCGCCAGCGCCGCCGGCATGATCCCGGACTTCTCGCCGCCTTCGACTGACAGCGCCCAGGCATGCGGCTCGCTCGCATGCCGCGTGGTGATGGACAGACGCGCGACGGACCCGATCGAAGGCAGCGCCTCGCCGCGGAATCCGAGGGTGCGGATCTGCAGCAGGTCTTCGTCGTCGAGCTTGGAGGTGGCGTGGCGCTCGACTGCGAGGCCAAGATCCTTCGCCGTCATGCCGCCGCCGTCATCGGTGATGCCGATCCGCCGCCGTCCGCCGCCATCGGTGAAGACGTCGATCCGGCTCGCGCCGGCATCGATTGCGTTCTCGACGAGCTCCTTCACCACGCTCGCGGGACGTTCGACCACCTCGCCGGCGGCGATGCGGTTGACGACCTGCTCTGGAAGCTGGCGGACGGGCATAACTCGATCTTGGGCTCGAACGGGGATTCGCAGACGACGCTATTCTAGGCCGTGTTGCGTCAAAAGCATGGGTTGCGCAACAGGCGGCGTCGCGGGCTGGGGAAAGGGACCCTCTATCACATTGAAGACGTTGGGCGTTCGAGAAAAATCCGCAACCGGGCGAACGGATTTCCGGCCACCGTCCTGATTGTGAGGTGCCGGGCAGCGGTGTAGCATCGTGAAAAAATGGCAACAGGACGGGAGGACGCCATGTGCCATCTCTTCGCACACCAGCCCCAACGGGACTACGAATCCCAGACCCGGTCTTTGAGGATCGGCGGGCACTGCACTTCGATCCGGCTGGAAATGGCATTCTGGGACACGCTGGAGGAGATCGCGGCCAAGGAGGGCATGAGTCTCGCCAAGTTCCTGACCACGCTCTACAACGAGGTGCTCGACCATCACGGCGAGGTCAACAATTTCGCCTCGCTGCTGCGCTGCTC
>JAFAEZ010000110.1 GCA_023423775.1 Pseudomonadota bacterium | reverse complement strand
CCCCCCCCCCCCCCGCCAAGGGTGGTCAGCCGCGCTTGGCGGCGATCCAGTCGTCGATCTTGGTTTCGAGCACCGCCAGCGGCAGCGCGCCGGTGCCGAGCACCTGCTCGTGGAATTCGCGAATGTCGAACTTCGGCCCGAGCGCCTGCTCGGCGCGGGCGCGGAGCTCGCTGATCTTGAGCTGGCCGATCTTGTAGGCCAAGGCCTGGCCCGGCATCGCGATGTAGCGCTCGGTCTCGGCGGTGGCGTTGCTCCGCCCGCGCGAGCTGTTGTCGAGGATATACTGGATCGTCTGGTCGCGGCTCCAGCCCTTGGAATGGATGCCAGTGTCGACGACCAGCCGGATCGCGCGGAACAGCTGCGAATCGAGATAGCCGAAATATTGATAGGGATCGGTGTAGACGCCGAGCTCCTTGCCGAGCGTCTCGGCATAGAGGCCCCAGCCTTCGACATAGGCGGTGTTGCCGCCGAAGCGCTGGAAGTTGGGCAGCGCCTCATTCTCCTGGGCGAGACTGATCTGGAAGTGATGGCCCGGCGCGCCTTCGTGGAGATAGAGCGTCTCCATTCCGGGCGTGGTGCGCGACGGCAGATCATAGGCGTTGAAATAGAAAATACCGGGGCGGGAGCCGTCCGGCGTGCCGGGATTGTAGGAGCCGCGCGCGGCGCCCTTCTCGGTGAGCGCAGGCACCGGCCTGATCTCGAGCGGCGCCTTGGGCAGGGTCGAGAAGAGCCTGGGGAGGGTGGCGTCGAGCCGCTTGCCGATCGCGACATAACCCTGCTGCAGCGCCTCGCGCGACGCAGGCTTGAATTTCGGGTCGGTGCGGATGTGTTCGAAGAACTCCTTGAGCGTGCCCTTGAAGCCGACCTGCGCCTTCACCTTTTCCATCTCGGCGTGGATCAAGGCGACGTTGTCGAGCCCGATCTTGTGGATCTGGTCGGGCGTCATCTTGGTCGTCGTGCTGGTTTCGACCAGGTAGGAATAGAGCGCGGGCCCGCCTTTCATGTCGCCGAGGCCGACGCTGGTGCGGGCGTGCGGCAGATAGTCCGTCTTGATGAAGTCGCGCAGCCGGGTCAGTGCGGGGCGGATGTCGTCGCGGATGGTCGCGGCATAGGCCGCCCTGAGCCGGCCTTGGTCGGCAGCGGGGATTTCGGCCGGGAATTTCGCGACGGGGCGGTAGAAGCTGCTCCCCTCGACGCCCTCGGCCAGCATCGCGTCGAGCTGTTCGACGACATTGTCCATCACCAGCTTCGGCTGGACGATGCCGGCGGCGATGCCCTGCTTCATCCGCGCGATCGACCCGTCGACCATGCGCACGAAGTCCGGAACCCGCTTCAGACCGTTCTCATAATCCTGGACGGTCTTGTAGGGCGCCACGCCCTCGCCCGAGCTCAGCTCGGCGAAATTGGCGTGGAAGCCGCGGAAATGATCGATCGGCCGCACCGCGCTGGCGAGGAAGATATCGCCTTCGAGCCCGCGCAGGTCGATCTCGCGCTGCCACTTGAACACGTCGTAGGAGACGCGCTCGCTGGGCGAGAGGGCCGCGCGATCGATGCGGGCGAGGGCAGCGAGCTCGTTGCGCGCGGCTTCGCGCTCGGCATCATAATAAGCATCGCTGACATAGTCGCCGTAGCGGTCGGCATAGCGCATGTCGCCGCGGTAGAGGGCACCGACCGGATTGCGCTGCAGATTGGCTTCGTCGCTGGCCGCGAACAAGGCGGCCAGGGCTTGCGAGGGATTCTGCGCTGCGGCGGCGTTCGTGGCTAGGGAGCCGCTTTCGGGGAGCTGCGCGCAGCCGGCGAGCAAAGTGGCGGCGCCGCACAGGAGCAAGCCAAGAATCTTCATGTCTGCGAACCTTTCGAAGGAAGGGCGCCGCTCCCGGGCGGAGCGGCGCTTGAAGGGATCAGGCTTGCTTGGTCGCAATCCAGTCGTCGATCTTCTTTTCCAGCACGGTGAGCGGCAGCGCGCCGGTCATCAGCACCTGTTCGTGGAACTCGCGGATGTCGAACTTGGGGCCGAGCGCCTTTTCGGCACGGGCGCGCAGCTCGAGGATTTTGAGCTGGCCCATCTTGTAGGCGAGCGCCTGGCCCGGAATCGCGATATAGCGCTCGACCTCGGCGGTGGCGTCGGTTTTGCCCATCGAGCTGTTGTCGAGCATGTATTTGATCGCCTGATCGCGGGTCCAGCCCTTGGCGTGGATGCCGCTGTCGACCACCAGCCGCATCGCGCGCAGCATCTCGTCGTCGAGGCCGCCGTAGCGCTGGTAGGGATCGGTCTCCATGCCGAGCTCGTCCCACAGGGTCTCGGCATAGAGCGCCCAGCCTTCGGCAAAGGCGGTGTTGCCGCCGAAGCGCATGAAGTTCGGCAGCGCCTCATTTTCCTGGGCGAGGCTGATCTGGAAATGGTGCCCGGGCGCGCCTTCATGCAGGTATAGCGTCTCCATGCCCGGCGTGGTGCGCGAAGGCAGGTCGTAGGTGTTGTAATAGAAGACGCCCGGGCGCGAGCCGTCCGGCGTGCCCGACTGGTAGGAGCCGCCGGCGTCGGTCTTCTCGCGATAAGCGGGCACCGGCCGGATCTCGAGCGCAGTCTTGGGCAGGGTCGAGAAGAGCTTGCCGATCCGCGAATCGACGGTCTTGCCGATCTCATAATAGCGGGCGGTCATCCATTCCTTGGATTGCGGCTTGAACTTCGGGTCGGTGCGGATGTGCTCGAAGAATTGCGCCAGCGTGCCCTTGAAGCCGACCTTGTTCTTGATCGCCTCCATCTCGCCGCGGATGCGGGCGACCTCGCTGAGGCCGAGATTGTGGACATAGTCGGCGGTGACCGGCAGCGTCGTGTTCTGCTCGATCAGGAAATTGTAGAGCGCGGGGCCGCCCTTCATGTGGACGAGGCCGACGCCCTCGCGCGCGACGGGGAGATATTCGTTCTTCAGGAAGTCGCGCAGGCGGGTCAGCGCCGGCCTTATCTCGTCGCGGATGACGGCGGCGTGGGCGGCGCGCAGCCGCGCCTGGTCGGCGGCGGAGATCCCGTCCGGGAATTTCTTGACCGGGCCGTAGAAGGTGGAGCCCTCGACGCCCTGGTTGAGCTGCAGGTCGAGCTGGTCGACCATGTTCTGGACGACCAGCCTGGGCTGAACCACGCCCGATTTCATGCCCTCACGGAAGCGGCCGATCGCGCGGTCGATCAGTACCGGATATTGGTGGTGGCGTTTGAGGTTGTCCTCATAGTCCTTGACCGTCTTGAACGGGGCCGCGCCCTCGCCCGAGGCAAGATCGGGATAGAAAGTGTGGAAGCCGAAGAAATGGTCGATCGGCCGCACCGCGGTCAGCGCCAGCATGTCCGGGGCGAGCGCGCGCAGGCCCATTTCGGTTTGCCAGCGGAAGACGTCGTAGGCGATCTGGTCGGTGGGATTGAGGGCGCTGCGATCGATAGCCGAAAGCTGGGCGAGTTCCTTTTGGCCGGCCGCTCGCTCGGCATTGTAATAAGCGTCGGTAATGCCGTCGCCTAGCTGGTCGGCATAGCGCATGTCGCCGCGGAACAAGGCGTTGATCGGGTTGCGCCGGAGATTGTCTTCGTCGCTCTGCTTGAACAAAGCATGGAGTTGGGCGGACGCGCTTTCCTGGCTGGCGGGCGCGGCGGCAGGGCTTGCCGCCACCTCCCGCGCCGGCGGCTCGGTCGTCGCGCAGGCGGACAGGAGCAGCGCGCTGGCGCCAGCAGCGAGCAGTGCCGTCTTCGAGATCATGGGCATCCTTCCTGAAGCTTGTTTGTGTGTTGCCCTTCTAAGACGCCCCAGGAAGGTGAGCAAGCGCGCCACCCACGAAAAACGGCCCGGAGCGCGGGGCTCCGGGCCGCAGATTTGGCAGGCCGGAAAGCTTACCAGAAGAAGTTGCGGATCACCTCGACGACGCGGCCGCGGCGGACGTCGACCAACAGGACGTCGTCATAATGCCGCACCCAGCGCAGGCCCGGGCGCGCGGCCGGCAGGCGGTAGCGATAGGGGTCGGCGATCACGTAACGCGAGCCGTAATAGCCGGTGCCGATCGCCAGTCCGGGACGGAAGGTCCGATAGGCGAAAGGCGAGCGGAAGTTGCCGCGCGCATAGAGCTGGCGATTGCTCTGGCGATACTGGCGCCAGTCGCGGCGGTCCTGCCGGTCTTCGCGCAGTTCGCGGCGCGCCTCGCGAACGTCGCGACGCTCGTCGCGGATGTCGCGGCGGTCGCCGTGAAGCTGCGCCTGGCGCAGATCGCGCTGCTCGTGGCGGAGTTCGCGGCGGTCGTGCCGGATCTCGGCGCGGGACTGGGCCGCTGCCGGGGCGGCGGCGGGAAGGATTGTGGCGGCCATCAGGCCCATGATGATCAATTTACGCATGACACGGACTCTCACGCGTCGGTCATAGCCTCGAACCATCCGGGCCCTGCCGACATGAACTGCTTGTGACAGAGGCGAACTGAACCCGGCTCGAATGTGTCGGTCAGCAACCAGAAAGGCGGGCGGTCAGGTCCAGGGGCGCTCGCGATACCATTTGGTGATGATATATTTGACGCCGGCCTCGACCGGCAGGCCCTGGTGGACCGAAAGGTCGTTGGGCTCGCCCGCAGGATCGAGATTGTTCCAGGCGAGGAGATTGCCGCGGCGCGGCGCCACCTTGATCCCCGCCTTGGGAAAGAAGGTCTGCCCGCCCGCCTCGGGCTCGTTGAGGAAGACCATCGCGGTCCAGGTACGCTGGCCGCCATTCTTTTCCTGCGCGGGCCAATAGGGCTCGCTGGTGAAGAAGAAATCGTGGTGCGCCTTGAATTGCTGGCCGACCGCATAGCGCTGCCCTTGGATAGTCTCGCCATGGGCGGGCTGGATGCCGATCAGGCCGGTGATCTTGGCCTCGATCGCCCGCACCGCGGGATTGCGCGGATCGAGGTTACAGCTCTCGCTGGTTCGAAATTCGGGATCCGGGTGATCGGCGAGCAATTGCGACGGTTGGCGGCCGCGATCGATCATTGCGATCAGCGTGTCGCATTCCCCCACGTCGAGGAAGCCGGGCACGACGAAGATGTCGAGGCCGGCTGCAGGGAGCTTGAGCGCGCCGGGGGTGCGGCCGAGCCGGTCCCGCACCCACGCACCGATCTCAGCCTTGTACACGGGCTCAGCTCATTCGACGGTGCGGCCGCGCACCATCACGTAATCGACCTTCTCGAGAATGCGGACATTTTCGAGCGGGTCGCCGGTGACGGCGATGATGTCGGCCGAATAGCCCGGCGCGATGCGGCCCACCTGGCCTTCGAGATCGAGCAAGCGCGCGGCGCCGGTGGTGGCGGAAGCGAGCGCTTCGGCCGGGCTCATGCCGACCTTTTCGACCAGCAAAGCGAATTCCTGCGCGTTGCGGCCATGCTCATAGACCGCGGCGTCGGTGCCGAACACAATCGGCACGCCGGCGGCGCGGGCGGCGCGGGCCGCCTGGCCAACCGCGCTCAACGTCATCCGCACCTTGTCGGCGACGGCGGGGGTGAAGCCGTTCCTGGCGAGCGTCTCCTGGATGCCGGTGAACGCCATCAGGGTCGGCACGAGCGCCGAACCCGACGCCTTCATCGCGGCGATCGCCTTGGCGTCGGCAAAGGTGCCGTGCTCGATCGAATCGACGCCGGCGCGCGCCGCCGCCTCGACGCCGCGCGCGCTGTGGGCGTGAGCGGCAACCTTGAGACCGAGCGCATGGGCGGTGTCGACGATCGCCTTCATCTCGGCGTCGGAGAAATGCTGGCCAAGACCGCGCGCCTGCTGCGAGAGCACGCCGCCGGTGGCGGTGATCTTGATCA
>JAFAEZ010000108.1 GCA_023423775.1 Pseudomonadota bacterium | reverse complement strand
ACGCCGGGTCGAGGCGGCGACGCTCGGCGCGCGCAGCGACCAGGTCCGAGCCGCCGAGGCGCGGGTTTCGCAAGCGCGGGCATCAGCCGCGGAGACCGGCGCGCGCGTCGCCGACATGGCGCCGTCGGCTCCCGCCGCGGGCAGGATCGAGGACACCTTCTTCCAGCGCGGCGAATGGGCAAGCGCCAACAAGCCGGTCGTGGCCTTGATCCCCGACGACCGCGTCTTCGTCCGCTTCTTCGTGCCCGAGCGGGACGTTTCCGCCTACCGGATTGGCCGCACGATCCGCTTCGGCTGCGACGGCTGCCCCGAGCGGAGCGCGACCATCTCCTATGTCAGCCCGCGGCCCGAATTCACTCCGCCGGTCATCTACAGCCGCGACTCGCGCGATCGACTGGTGTTCCTCGTGGAGGCGCGCCCGGCAGACAGCTCATCGCTCGTTCCCGGTTTGCCGGTCGACGTGACGCCTTTGCCATGAGCGCGGTCGCGATCGACGTCGAGGGGCTCAGCAAGTCGTTCGGTGGCCGGCGCGTGGTGAAGGACCTGTCGATCCAGGTGCAGGAGGGGCGCATCACCGGCTTCCTCGGCCCCAACGGCTCGGGCAAGACCACCACCCTGCGCATGCTCTGCGGCCTCCTTACCCCCGACAGCGGCCGCGGAACCGCCCTGGGCCTCGACATCGTCGCCGACGCCGCCGAGGTGAAGCGCCAGACCGGCTACATGACGCAGCGTTTCTCGCTCTACGAGGATTTGACGGTCGAGGAGAATCTCCAGTTCGCCGCGCGTATCCACAGCCTCGACCGCCGCAAGGAGCGGGTCGCCGCCGCGCTTGAGGAGCTCGGCCTCGCCGAACGCCGGCGCCAGCTAGCCGGCACCCTCTCGGGCGGCTGGAAGCAGCGCCTCGCACTGGCCGCGGCAACGCTGCACGAACCGCGCCTGCTGCTACTCGACGAGCCCACCGCGGGCGTCGATCCGCAGGCACGCCGCCATTTCTGGGACGAGATCCACGCGCTCGCCGCCAAGGGCCTGACCGTGATGGTCTCGACCCATTATATGGACGAGGCCGAGCGCTGCCACGACATCGCCTATATCGCCTACGGCACATTGATGGCGCGGGGCACTGCCGACGAAGTGATCGCCGATGCCGGCCTGGTCACGTGGCGCGGCGAAGGGCCCGGCGTCGACCGGCTGTCTGGGGAACTGCTGCAGCGACCGGGAGTGGAGATGGCGGCCCCGTTCGGCCTCGCCCTGCACGTCAGCGGCACCGACGGAGCTGCGCTCGAAGTTGCCCTCGCCCCCTATCGCCGCCCGCCATTCCGCTGGGAGCGGGTCGAGCCGACGCTGGAGGACGTGTTCATCCACCTGATGGGCCGCGCCGAGGACAATTTCCAATGAGCGCCGGACGCAACCACAGGGCGTTCTCGCCCACCCGCGTGCTGGCGGTGCTGGCCAAGGAGTTCATCCAGCTCACCCGCGACCGACTGACCTATGCGATGCTGCTCGGCGTGCCGGTCGTCCAGCTGCTGCTGTTCGGCTATGCGATCAACACCGATCCCAAGCAGCTCCCGACCGCGGTGCTGGTCCAGGAAAATTCGGTCTTCGCCCGCTCGGCGCTCTCCGCGATCCGCAATTCGGGCTATTTCGACATCGTCGCGCAGGTGCGCACCCCGGCCGAGCTCGACACGCTCGTGCGCCAGGGCGAGGTCCAGTTCGCGGTCACCATTCCCGGCGACTTCAGCCGGCGTGTCGTGCGCGGCGACAAGGCGCAGTTATTGGTCGAGGCCGACGCGTCCGACCCGGCCGCGACCGGCGGGGCAGTCGCCGCCCTGGCCGCCCTCCCCGCCGAGGCGCTGCGCCACGACCTCGTCGGCAGCGTCGCGCCCGACACCATTCCGCCGCCGTTCGAGGTCGTCGTCCACCGCCGCTACAATCCCGAAAATGTCACCGCTCACAATATCGTGCCCGGGCTGCTCGGCGTGATCCTGTCGATGACCCTGGTGATGATGACCGCCCTCGGCGTCACGCGCGAGCAGGAACGCGGCACGATGGAGAGCCTGTTGGCGACGCCGGTGCAGCCGCTCGAGGTGATGGTCGGCAAGCTCGCGCCCTATGTCGTCGTGGGCCTGATCCAGACCGTGGTCGTGCTGACGCTCGCGCGCTTGCTGTTCGACGTGCCGATGCGCGGCGGCTGGCTGGGGCTCGCCGTCGGTGTGATGCTGTTCATCGTCGGATCGCTCTCGCTCGGCTTCCTGATCTCGACGGTGGCGCGCACCCAGCTGCAGGCGATGCAGCTCTCCTTCTTCTACATGCTGCCCTCGATCCTTCTGTCGGGCTTCATGTTCCCGTTCCGCGGCATGCCCGAATGGACGCAGGCGCTGGGCACGATCATCCCGGTCACGCACTTCCTGCGGGTGGTGCGGGGCGCACTGCTCAAGGGGCAGAGCTTCGCCGACATGGGTCCGAGCCTGCTCGCCCTCGCCATCTTCGTCTGCGCGGTCGCGGCCCTTGCCCTGGCGCGCTACCGCACGACGCTGGATTAAGGCTCGATCAGGGCCGGGCTTCGAGCACCATGTTGAACGGCGTCTCGGCGGCACGGCGGACGCGGGTGAAGCCGGCTTCCTTCAGCACCGCAGTCAACCGCGCCTCGCCGGCCTGAGCGCCGAGGCCGAGGCCGACCTCCTGCGCCAGCGATCCCGGCGTGCAGATCATCGTCGAGGCCGAATAGAACATCCGCCCGACCGGATTGAGATTGTCGGCCAGAGTATCGCCGGCATTGGGCTCGACCAGCATGAAGGTACCGTCCGGCGCCAGCATCGCGCGCGCGTGCCGGGCCGCGCCGACCGGATCGCCCATGTCGTGCAGGCAATCGAAGCAGGCGACGAGATCGAAGCCTTCGCCCTGTGCCTCCTTGGCCGATGCGACCTCGAAGCGGAGATTGGGCGGGTCGCCGGCCTCCTTCGCAGCCTCGCGTGCGCGCTCGATCGACGCCTCGTGATAGTCGAGGCCGACGAACTCGCTGTTCGGGAAAGCCTGCGCCATGATCACGGTCGACGCGCCGCAGCCGCAGCCGATGTCGGCGACACGGGCGCCGCGCTGCAATTTGTCGACGACGCCATCCAGGGCCGGCAGCCAGGCGTCGACCAGATTGGCGCGGTAGCCGGGGCGGAAGAAGCGTTCGGTGCCGCGGAACAGGCATTCGTGATGCTCGTGCCAGCCGACGCCGCGGCCGGTCTGAAAGGCGGCGGCGATCTTGGGCTCGTCGATATAGGTGGAGGCGATCAGCTCGAACGCGCTGGCGACATAGACCGGCGAATCCTCGTCGGCCAAAGCCATCACCTGCTCCGGATTCATCGCGAAGCGATCGGCCTCCGCGTCATAGTCGACGAAGCCGGCGGCGGCCTGTGCGGCCAGCCATTCGCGGACGTAGCGCTCGTAGAGGCCGGTGCGCTCGGCCAGCTCGGCCGAGGTGCAGGGGCCGTTCTCGGAAAGGGCGCGGTAGAGGCCGAGTCGCGCCCCCAGCATCACCAGCGGGCCGCTCATCGCCGCGCTCATGTCGCCCACCATCTTGCCCATGAATGCTTCCAACCTGGCCGGATCGGCCATCGTCGTGCCCGTCATCGCCCGTCTCCCATGTGGAAGCTGGGCACAATAGCATGAAGGCCGGTGCTCCGCAGCACGGGCCTCCAGCATTTCCGGACGAAGCGAGGCGGGCTCAGGCCGCGCTCTCGCCTTTCTTCTCGGCATAGACGCGGACGGGCTCCTTGCGGCCCTCGACCACGTCCTTGTCGATCATCACTTCGTCGACGCCGTCCATCGAGGGCAGATCGAACATCGTGTCGAGCAGGATATTCTCGAGGATCGACCGGAGGCCGCGAGCGCCGGTCTTGCGCTCGATCGCCTTCTTGGCGACCGCGACCAGCGCCTCGTCGGTGAAGGAGAGCTTCACCTCCTCCATGTCGAACAGCTTGGCATATTGCTTCACCAGAGCGTTCTTCGGCTCCTTCAAGATCTTGACCAGAGCGTCGGTGTCGAGGTCCTCGAGCGTCGCGATCACCGGCAGACGGCCGACGAATTCGGGGATCAGGCCGAACTTCAGCAGATCCTCGGGCTCGCCCTGGCGCAGCACCTCGCCGGTGCGGCGCTCTTCCGGAGCGGCGACATAGGCGCCGAAGCCGATCGACTTGCCCTGGAGGCGGTCGGCGATGATCTTCTCGAGGCCGGCAAAGGCGCCGCCGCAGATGAACAGGATGTTGGTCGTGTCCACCTGCAGGAATTCCTGCTGCGGATGCTTGCGGCCGCCCTGCGGCGGGACGGAGGCGGTGGTGCCTTCCATCAGCTTCAGCAGCGCCTGCTGGACGCCCTCGCCCGACACGTCGCGGGTGATCGAGGGATTGTCCGACTTGCGGCTGATCTTGTCGATCTCGTCGATATAGACGATGCCGCGCTGCGCCCGCTCGACATTGTAGTCGGAGGCCTGGAGCAGCTTCAGGATGATGTTCTCGACGTCCTCGCCGACATAGCCGGCCTCGGTGAGGGTGGTCGCGTCCGCCATCGTGAACGGCACGTCGAGGATGCGGGCGAGAGTCTGCGCGAGCAGGGTCTTGCCGCAGCCGGTCGGGCCGACGAGCAGGATGTTCGACTTGGCGAGCTCGACATCGGCGCCCTTGGCGCCGTGGTTCAAACGCTTGTAGTGGTTGTGCACCGCCACCGAGAGCACGCGCTTGGCGTGGCTCTGGCCGATCACATAATCGTCGAGAACGTTACAGATCTCGAGCGGCGTGGGGACGCCATCGCGAGTCTTCACCAGCGCGGACTTGGTCTCCTCGCGGATGATGTCGTTGCACAATTCGACGCATTCATCGCAGATGAACACGGTCGGTCCGGCGATGAGCTTGCGCACCTCATGCTGCGATTTTCCGCAGAAGGAGCAGTAGAGGGTGCTCTTGGAGTCGCCGCCGCTCAATTTTGTCATTCTTCGTCCTTCGGGCCCCGGGCCCGCTGTTATCCGCTCCGTTAAGAGCCATCCTGACCGCGTTTATGCACGATCACAATGGCCTAAACGTTAAGCCGCGTTTTTGGCCGCATCCTCTTCCGAGGCGGCGGGCCGCTTGTCGAACACCTCGTCGACCAGACCGAATTCCTTCGCCTCGGCGGCGGAGAGGAATTTGTCGCGCTCGACGGCGTTCTCGATCGTCTCGATCGTCTGGCCGGTATATTGGGCCATCAGTTCGTTCATCCGGTGACGGATGCGCAGGATTTCCTTGGCCTGGATCTCGATGTCCGTGGCCTGGCCCTGTGCGCCGCCCGACGGCTGGTGGATCATGATCCGGGCGTTGGTCAACGCCACCCGCATGCCGGGCTCGCCGGCGCCGAGCAGGAACGCGCCCATCGACGCCGCCTGACCGATGCAGACCGTGCCGACGCGCGGCCGGATGTACTGCATCGTGTCGTGGATCGCCATGCCCGCCGTGACGACCCCGCCCGGCGAGTTGATGTACATGAAGATGTCCTTCTTCGGATTCTCCGACTCGAGGTACAGCAACTGCGCCGTGATCAGCGTCGCCATGTGATCCTCGACGCCGCCCGTCACGAACACGATCCGCTCGCGCAGCAGGCGCGAATAGATGTCAAAGCTGCGCTCGCCGCGGTTCGACTGTTCGATAACGATGGGTACGAGGCCGCTGACGATGTCTTGATGGTCCATGTGGGGGAGAATCCTGTGGGCTTGTGTCTGAGGCCAACATCGGAGCTTCCGCGCGGCGGTTCAAGCCCTGCCGCGCATCCCCGCCGCCTTTGAGGCGCGGTCAGTCGCGCGGCGCCGGCTCGACCGCGACCGCCTTCTCCACCACCGCCGGCACCGGCGCCCCCGCCGGGATGGTGGCGCTGCGTCCGGTGAAGCCCGGCGTCAGCAGGACCATGCCGACTACGGCGCCCGGATCGACCTCGCCTTTCTCCGCGGCCGCACCGGTAAGGCGGACGACGCGACCGCCGACCTCGAGATAAAGCGGGCGCAGGGTGAGTTTGCCCGACATCCCCATCGCACCCTTGGCGCGCGCGTCGGCGATTTGTCCGACCGCCTCGGTGTCCGCCGGGATTACCACACGGCCGTCGATCACAACGTCGCGCGTCGTGCGCAGGCGGACCATGTCCCCCTTGACGTTGGCCTTGCTCGAAAGCGCGGTCATGGTGGCGAGCGGCACGGGAGTGCCGACCGGGAGCAGGACCGGCTCGCCCGCTAGGGCGGGCGCCGCGACGACCGCCAGGTACAGACCGGCGGCGCGCAGTGCGATCATTGCTCCACCGGCGCGGCCGGCGCCGTGCCCGCGGTCACGCGCCGCGCAGGGCCGGACGACAGGTCCAGCAGGACATCCTCGCCGATGAACCCAGCCAGGATCTCGCCAGCCTTGATCTTGGCATTGTTGCCGCGATGGAAGAACCCAGCGACCCCGGCGAACAGGATCGCGACCCCAGCCGAACCCGCGCCTGTGCCCTTGGCGCTCATCTCTCCCTCGAGCGGAATGTCGGCCTCGCCGAGCCGGATGCGAAGCAGGCGCGCCGTCATCCTTCCGGATTTGCCGAGACCGCCGGAATCGGTCGCGGAGATGACCTCGCCGAACGCGGGCGTGCCGACCGGAATAACCACCCGTCCGTCGACCGTCACTGGCCGGTTCACGCGCAGCTTGAACACTGTTCCTGGCGCGACGTCCGCCGTGCTCACTTCGGCCACCGCCATCAGCTCGACCGGCGTGTCCTGGGCGAGCCTGACCGGCGGCCCGACCATTCGGGCGGGGTTCAGGGATGCCGCGACGGCGCCACGTACGTCGACGTCTCCACCGAACTCGAGCGGCTCGGCCGCGGAGTGGGCGAACGTCGGGTTCAGCGTGTTGATGACGCTGCCCTGCATGAAGCTGGCCCCGTAGCCGGTGGATGCCCAGAGCGCGTCCAGGCTGTCCGCCCATGGGAAGCAGTTCGCCTGGTAGACGCGCGTCGCCGCCTGGTCACGGGACGTGCTCGTCCCGCAGGTCGTGTTCCACCTGGCAAGGCCGTCGGTCGGAAGGCGGTCGTCTGCGTTGCGCGCTCCGAGCAACACGGTGCGGCCGACCTCGCCGGCCTGATCGGGCGGCACGTCGGGGATCAGCGTGGGGAACTCTCCCCCCTCGTCAGGCGGGGGCACCGAGCAGTAGACGTCGACGCTGTGCCCGTCGACCTCGACCTCGTAGGG
>JAFAEZ010000084.1 GCA_023423775.1 Pseudomonadota bacterium | reverse complement strand
ACATGGATCGCTGGCGCTGGCTTCCGCGTGACCTCGGCGACCGCTACATCATCGTCAACGTGCCCGGCGAGCATGCGACCCTGGTCGAGAACAGCGTCACCCGCTGGAAGCATCGCGCCATCGCCGGCGCGCCCAAGACGCCGACGCCGCAGATCGCCAGCAACGTGCGCGCACTCGTGGTCAATCCGTGGTGGAACGTGCCGCGCAGCATCGCCGGCAGCGTCCGACCCGGCGCCGGCAAGGGCTATGTCTTCTCCGGCGGCGGGGTGCGCCAGCGGCCCGGCCCCGGCAACGCGCTCGGCAAGGTCAAGATCGACATGCCCAACCCGCATGCCATCTACCTTCACGACACGCCCTCCAAACATCTGTTCGGCGAGTCCTCGCGCGCGTTCAGCCACGGCTGCATCCGGGTCAAGGATGTCGAAGGCCTCGCCGCGGAGCTGGCCGAGCGCGACGCTGGCGATGCCGATGCAGTCCGCGCGGCGCTCGCCGGCTCGGCGACCCGCACCCTCACTCTACCCAAGGCGCGGCCGGTCTATCTGGTCTATTTCACGCTCGACGCCGCGCCGGACGGAACGATCGTGCGCTACGAGGACCCCTATGGCCGCGATGCCAAGCTGCTCGCCAGCCTCGACCGCCCGGCGCGCTTTGCCGAGCGCCGGGCTGCGGCTGTCGCCGCAACCGGATCCTGAGCGAAATCGTTGGGAGAGCGGGAAATCTTGCGTTAGGCTGAGGCCGCCGGTTGGTCGCCGGCGCCGCCATCGGGAGGTGAGGATGCCGTTCAGCGTCGGCAGAGCCGCGGAGAAGCTTGCGCTTTTCGGCCTGTCGACGGGGGTCGCCATATTCCTCACCACGGCGACGATGCCGCCGGGCCCGATCCTGCCGGACGCGGCCGCCCGCGCCGCCGCCGAGGCACCGCCCCCCTTCTGGTCCGCCGACGCGCTGCGTGACCTTCATGCCGAGTTGCGGGCCGCGGTGGAGGAAGGCCTCGACCCGGCCGATTACCGCCCCGACGCGCTCGCCGCGTTGGCGCTGAGCGGCGATCGTGCCCGGACCGACGATGCCGCCACCGCCGCCGCGCTGCGCCTTGCCCATGATTATGCGTTCGGGCGCGTCGATCCGGCCCGCCTCGACTGGCACATCGAGCGCTACGGCCCCGACGCGGAGAGCCTGGCCTATGGGCTCGAAGCCGCCGTCCGCGCCAACCGGGTGCGGGACTGGCTGCGCGGCCTGCTGCCGTCAGACGCGCGTTACGCTGCGCTCCGGACAGCCTATGCCAATGCGGAAGCCCCCGCGACGCGCGACCGTTTGCGCGCCAATCTCGAGCGCTGGCGGTGGATGCCGCGCGAGATCGGCGCCGATTATATCCTGGTCAACGTTCCCGCCTACCGCCTGCAATTGTTCGAGGACGGAGTGCCGGTCGCCACCCACGACGTGATCGTCGGCAAGCCGTCCACCCCGACGCCGCAGATCGCGGTCCCGGCCTTGTCGCTGGTGGTCAATCCGTGGTGGAGCGTGCCGCCGAGCATCGCCCGTCGCATGGGACGCAGCGCCAGCGGCTTCGATTATTCGGGCGGGGTATTCCGCCAGCCGCCCGGCCCGCGCAACGCCCTGGGCAAGATCAAGCTCGACATGCCCAACCCGCAGCTCATCTATCTGCACGACACGCCCGCCAAGGGTCTGTTTGCGGCTTCCACGCGCACGTTCAGCAACGGCTGCATCCGCGTGAAGAATATGGATGCGCTGGCCGCCGACCTGCTGGAGCTCGACGGCTCAAGTCCTGCCCGACTGCGCCGCGCCATGGCTGGCTGGGCGACCCGCACCGTCGCCTTCGAGCGATTCCGGCCGGTCTATTTGGTCTATTTCACGGCCGAAGCCGATGCCGACGGCGGCGTCACCCTGCACGCCGATCCCTACGGGCGCGACGCCCGCTTGCTCGCCAGCCTCGACAAACCGCGCACGGCCTGAAGCGACCGGTTCAGTAACCCATCAGCGCGAGCACCTCGCGGCGGCTGCGCTCGTCGGTACGGAACACGCCCATCATCCGGCTGGTGGTCATCATCACGCCCGGCGTGTGGACGCCCCGCGCGGTCATGCAGGCATGGCTCGCCTCGATCACGACGGCGACGCCCTGCGGCCTCAGATGCTCCCAGATCGCGTCCGCCACCTGCGCGGTCAGCCGCTCCTGGACCTGCAGGCGTCGCGCGAAGCCGTGCAGCACCCGGGCCAGCTTGGAAATGCCGACGACGCGGTCGCTGGGCAGATAGGCGATCGCCGCCTTGCCGATGATCGGCGCCATATGATGCTCGCAATGCGATTGAAACGGGATATCGCGGAGCAGCACGATCTCGTCATAGCCGCCGACCTCCTCGAAGGTGCGGCCGAGATGATGGGCCGGATCCTCGCGATAGCCGCGGGCATATTCCCGCCATGCGCGCGCGACCCGCGCCGGCGTCTCGAGGAGCCCTTCGCGCGACGGATCGTCGCCGGCCCAGCGGATCAGGGTCCGCACCGCGTCCTGGACATCGTCGGGCACCGGAATCTTCGGGGAGGGCCGGACCAGATCGCCGTCGCTGGGCTCATCGGCTCCGTTCATCACTCTTCCCCGTTGCTCAAGACAGTTGGTGACCCCGACAGGATTCGAACCTGTGGCCTACTGATTAGGAATCAGTTGCTCTATCCTGCTGAGCTACGGGGCCGGCCGAGGGCGTGGTTAGGCCGGGCGCGACGCCCGGTCAATTCTCCTGCCCGGGCTCGACTACCGGGAACGGAAGCGGCGCGACATTGATCCCCTCCTCGATCAGGCTCTGCGTCTGCTCCGGCGTGGCGCGGCCGTGGATAGAGCGCGCATCCGCCTCGCCGAGATGGATCGCACGCGCCTCGTCGGCGAAGCGGTCGCCGACAAAGTCCGAGGTTTCGAGCATCTTGCGCTGGGCGACGGCGAGCGCGGCCAGCATCGTCTTCATGCTGGCCGGGTCGGCGCTCATCACCGCAGCGGCCGAGGCCGCATCGCCGCCGCGATTGCCCTTGGCGGCGACATTGGGCGCCATCACCGCCTTCTCGATCTCGGGATCGCCGCATAATGGGCATTCCACCAGTCCGTCGCGTCGCTGGCCCTCATAATCTTCGGTCGAGCCGAACCACGCCTCGAAGACGTGACCGTTGCTAAGGCATTTCAGGTCGAAGACGATCATCGCATATATTCGGGTTCGCCGATCGGCCGGCGGTGGGCAATAGCCGGGAGGCGGCGCCGCACCTCCTCCACCTGGGCGAGATCCAGGTTGGCGAAGGCGGTCCCGGGCGCGCTTTCCATGTCGAGCAGCACCTTACCCCACGGATCGACGACGAGCGAGTGGCCATAGGTTTCGCGGCCGTCCTCGTGGCGCCCGGATTGGGCGGCGGCGACCACGAAGGCCCCGGCCTCGATCGCGCGGGCGCGAAGCAGGACGTGCCAGTGGGCCTGCCCGGTCGGCACGGTGAAGGCCGCCGGGATGGCCAGGATAGTCGCTCCGGCGCCGGTCAGCGCGCGATACAGATCGGGGAAACGAAGATCGTAGCAGATCGAGAGGCCGAGCTTGCCCAACGGCGTCTCCGCCACCACCGCCCGCTCGCCGCCGGCGTAGGACGCGGATTCGCGCCAGCTCTCGCCGGTCGGCAGATCGACGTCGAACAGATGGATCTTATCGTAGCGCGCGCGGGTGTCGCCGGCGGCGTCGATCAGGAAGCCACGATTGACGAGGCGGCCATCGCCGCCCTCTCCCTTCAGCGCCAGCGAGCCGATATGGACCCAGAGGCCGCACCGGGCGGCTGCCGCGCGCACCGCCGCCAGCACCGGATCCTGTTGTTCGTCGTGCAGACGCGCCGCGGCCCGATCGCGGTCCCGGTCGAGCAGCCCGCTCATCTCGGGCGTGAACAGGATCGTCGCGCCGCCGGCCGCGGCTTCCTCGACAGCGACGACTAGCGTCGCCGCATTCGCATCGGGGTCGATCCCGGTCCGCGCCTGATGGACGGCGATCCGCATCAGGCGGTCAGCATGGCGTCGAGCTTTCCCATCCGCTCGAGCGCGGCCAGATCGTCGGAGCCGCCGACATGGTGATCGTCGATGAAGATCTGCGGCACCGTGGTTTTGCCGTTGGCGCGCTGGATCATCGCCGCCCGCTTCTCTTGGTCGCCGCCGATTTCGATCTCCTCGTAATCGACGCCTTTGCTCTCGAGCAGCCCTTTGGCGCGGGCGCAATAAGGGCAGAACGGCTTGGTGTAGATTTCGACGCGTGCCATGAGGGCTCCTGTTGCGTGGCGTGCGGCCCGACTGGCGGGTCCGCGCGGTCCTTGTCAATCACTGCCGCCGACAACTCGCGCCCAGCAGAGAATGTTCACCTCGCTTGCCCCGGCGCGTTTCAAGGCGCGGGCGCAGCCATTGGCGGTGGCGCCGGTCGTATAGACATCGTCGACGAGGATGACCGGGCGTCCGCGCAGGAGCGGCTTCATCCTGTCGTCGACCCGGAACGCGCCGCGGACGGCGAGCGCCCGCTGCGACCGGTTGAGGCCGCGCAGCGAGGGCGTCGCCCTGGCCCGGGTGAGAAGGTCGAGCTGCGCGTGCAACTGCGTGCGCCGCGCGAGCGCCGAGACGATCAGCGCAGATTGATTGTAGCCGCGCCTCCATATCCGCCAGCGGTGGAGCGGCACCGGCGCGAGGACCGCGTCCGGCGCCGGATCGAGGTGTCGCCGCATGAAATGCGCGAGCGTCAGCGCCACGCCCGGCCGGCCCGCATATTTGAGCTTGAGCGCCACGCTGCGGGCGATCTCGCCGTAGGCGACCGCCGCGCGCAGCCGATCGAACGCCGGCGGATGAGCCAGGCACCCGCCGCATTCGACGCCGGCGCCGCGGTCATAATCGAACGGCAGGCCGCAGCGGGCGCAGCAGGGCTCGCCGAGAAAATGGAGTTTCTGCCAGCAGGCGAGGCAGAAGCGATGCTCGTCCTCGGTGACGTCGCCGCAGCCGGGGCAGCGCGGCGGCAGCGCGAAATCAACTATCTGTCGGATGACGGCGCGCGCCGTCCCGGTCGGCAAAAGCATGCCGGCCCTTGTCTGCCTCCTTCCGCGGTTCCACAAGGCCGGCGATGACCGAGGACAAGCCTTTCGACCGCCGCCTCCGCCGCCTGCGCCGGGATCGCGCCGCCGGCCGGTTCGCCGCGGCGGACTATCTCCATCACCTCGCCGCCGAGGAACTGTTCGCGCGGCTCGACTGGGTGAAACGCGATTTCCATGAGGCGCTTGCGCTCGGCTGTGCGGGTCAATTCGTGTCGGAACGCCTGCGCGAGCGCGGCCTCAACGTGACGACGGCGGACGCGGGCGCGGCGTTCGCGCGCGCGGCAGGCGGCGTTCAGTGCGACGAAGATCGCCTCCCCTTCGCGGACGGGGACTTCGACCTGATCCTTTCGGTCGGAAGCCTCGACTCGGTCAACGACCTTCCCGGCGCGCTCACCCTGATCCGCCGTTCGCTCAGGCCCGACGGGCTGTTCCTGGCAGCCTTCGCCGGCGCCGGCAGCCTGCCGCGGCTGCGCAGCGCGATGGCGGCTGCGGACTCAGCCGAGACCGGTGGCGCGTCGGCCCGCATCCACCCCCAGATCGACGTGCGCGCGGCCGGCGACCTGCTGATGCGCGCCGGCTTCGCTTTGCCGGTGGTCGACAGCGAGGCGGTGACGGTGCGTTTCGCCGATCTGGGCAAGCTCCTGGCGGACCTGCGCGCGATGGGGGCGACCAATATCCTGCAGGCCCGCGACCGCCGCCCGCTCGGCCGGCTGGGGTTGGCGGCGGCTTACGCCGATTTCGCGCATCATGCCGACGCCGACGGCAAGACGCCGGAACGGTTCGATATCCTCTATCTGATCGGCTGGGCGCCCTCGCCCGACCAACCCAAGCCGGCACGGCGCGGCAGCGCCACCGCCTCGCTCGCCGCGACCCTGAAGGCGCCGCGCTAGATCAGGGCGTCGAGCAAGGCGATCAGCGGCTTGTCGGCCGGCGGCATTTCGAGCGCGAACATCTGGTTCGGGCGCACCCACTTCAGCGCGGTCGCGTCCAGCGGCTGCGGCTGGCCGCGCCACTTGCGGCAGACGTAGAGCAGGAGCAGCAGATGCCGGCCCGAAAGATCGGCGCTCGCGAAGGTCGCGGGGGCGATGCAGGCCTCGTCAGTCTCGATCCCGAGTTCTTCGGCCAGTTCGCGGATCAAAGCCGCCTCCGGCCTCTCTCCCGGCTCGACCTTGCCGCCGGGAAACTCCCACAGGCCTTCCATATGGCGGCCCGGCGCGCGCTGCTGCAGCAGCACCCGGCCGTCGGGGTCGACCAGGGCTGCGGCGACCACCAGGATCGTTTCTCTCAATGCCAAGCCCGCCCCCCGAAGGAATTTGTTAACGGCGTTCGGATATCCAGATGGCTGAGGAATTCCACCCTTTTATAACGGGGACGAGATGGTGCGCCGGATCTGCAAGCTTCTCAGCGACGTCCGCGGCGCAACCGCCATCGAATATGGCTTGATCGTGTCCCTGATCGTGATCGCCATCATCGGCGCCCTGGTCCAGGTCGCCGGCACCACCATCGGGATCTGGAGCGACGTCTCGACCAACGTCACCGATTCCAGCGGCAGGGCCCGAGGCGGGAATTAAAGGTTTGGAAACTTCCCCGGCTTAATCTTCGAAAGGTTCGTTCCGCTGATCCAGAACAGCGGAGTGATCTGGAAGTGTGGACTTCCACTCTGTTGGAACAGGAGACCGGACATGAAATTCATCAACAAGCTCTTCAAGAACGAGAAGGGCGCGACCGCCATCGAATACGGCCTGATCGCTGCTCTGATCGCCGTCGCCGCCATCACCGCGATGTCGGGCCTGGGCAACACGCTCAACGCCACGTTCACCGAGGTGAACACGGCGATGTCGAACTAATAGCTTCGGCTAGTAAGACAGTGTCGGGGGGGGGGGGC